>NZ_VSZO01000008.1 GCF_008312935.1 Roseiconus lacunae
TCCCGGTGCTCTGTCCCCGGGACTCCCCTGGCTGATGCTTGCAAATCAGCCGATCGGCGTTAGCCGCGGTTCCTACGAGCCGACCAACCTAGACCTACCGAGTGCCGCCCGCCCAACCCGGTGCTCTGTCCCCCAGAACGACCAACCCAGTGCTCTGTCCCCGAGAATAATCTCCCGGTGCTCTGTCCCCGGGACTCCCCGACCAACCCGGTGCTCTGCCCACCGGGCTCCCTTCTCTGTGCTCAGTCCCCCGAGGAACACGGCGAACAGCCCCACACCAACGCCGAAAATAACCGACAAATTTGAAAGCAATTCGACATGGACACCTGGGTCACGACCTCCGCCCCCGTGCCCAATTAGCGCGCACTTCGGCGTTCACCACCCTGCCTGTCGCGTGCACAACTTTCAAGCACCGCCCTTTTGCTTGCGTAAGTCGTTTTGAAAGCATCGTTTACGAATCGGCGTTTGACGATGCTCGATGATCGACGCATCCAACCGCACGAGCGACACAGCGAACGACGTTGCTCACTCAAAACGAAAATGCTTGCAAAGGAATCTCGCCGATGGCCGATCTCAACCCGAAGGAATCCAACCCCCAGGTGACCCCCGAAGCCGCGCCCGCCGCCAACGAACTACGCTACGCCAGTGACCCCGACCCGGCTAAAGAGGCGACCCTGCCAACGCTGGACATCACCATCGAAGAGGCCAACGGTGACTACGAAAGCCGCTGCAAGCAATGCATGGAATTGGCACAAGAAGCCTTCGCGATGACCGGAAGCTGGGTCCTCTTCTACCGGGTGATCCTGGGAACCAACGGGGTTGTCGCCAAACTGTTCCCCGACTCCAGCGAATACCAGCAATTCCTCGCCAGCGAGTACCACGCGACGCTTCACGAAATGCTCGCCGCCATCCGCAGCCAAGATCAGTCGAAAGCGGACTCGGCTGAACCCGAACGAATGATCACCATTCGCATTCCGCGGTCGCTCCACGAAGCACTCCAAGAAGAAGCAAAGGGAAGCGGCCTCAGCATCAACAAGCTTGCGATCAGCAAGCTTCTGCTGCCCGTCAACCCACGATTTGTCCCCGAACAACAAGGGCGCCGTCGCGGCCGGAAACCCGGCCCACAAGGCACCCGCAACAAACTCGGCTCCGTTTCCAACGAGGACGCACAACAACCCGGCCACACCCCGGTCCAGCGAATCGATTTCCAGCACGCCAACGCTGTCCGCGAAAACAACTCGCCGGCCCACCACTGGGGAAACCAACCACGCGGTTAACAACCAGGCGACACTGCGGACGGAAACCAAAAGATTCGCCGGAGCTTAACACCGCCCGGCAGAACGCCCCCTGCCCGCGACAGCCATGCCCTGCCCGCGACAGCCAAGCCAACCATCGAGAGATGCGAGGCTTAGCTAGCAATCCGCTAGTCGCGCCGCGACCAAACACGCGGCTGTCTCGATCCGATAGATACGCGGCCCCAAACCAACCGGCTCAAACCCAGCCTTACGGGCTCGCGATACCTCGAGGTCCGACAGCCCACCCTCGGGACCGATCACAACCATCGCCCCCGATTGCGCGTCGGCACAAACAGAACTGAGCAACCGACCGCCGGGGTGGGCGACCCATCGTGCGGTCGCAGGCCCGTCATCGAGCGAATCCAGAAACTGCGAGAAGCCGACCGGCTCGGCAACATCCATCAAGATGTTCCGGCCGCTTTGCTTGCACGACTCGATCACGACTCGGCGCAGCTTTGTCACCATCGCCGCACTGGGTGGCCGCTGAGTCCGCTCGCAAACCAAAGGAACCAAATGGCGCACGCCGAGTTCCGCCAACCGCTCGACTAATTCCTTTGCACGGTCGCCCTTGGGCATCGCGATTGCTAGTGAGCAGGGGCGACCTGATTCACGGTCGACCAGTTCCGGCGGCATCGAGCTCACCGTGCAGCTTCGCTTATCGATCGCAGCAACCGAAGCAACCGATTGCCACCCGGCACCATCAAACAGCTCGATCTCATCATCGGGCTGCAATCGCATCACCCGGGACGCATGACGCGACTCTTCGTCGCTTAGAGAAACGATACCGCCATCGCGGGGCAAGTCGGGAACAAAGTACCGTCGGGTCACAACAACTACCTACCATCAACACAGTATCCCGCCGGGGTACGACACGCCCCGGCTCGAAGAGCGATGATAGGGTAACGACTATTCGGCAAACCGATAGATCGCATCGGCGGTGCGAATGACCAATGAGTTTTCGACGGCGGCAAAGCTTGCCATGATCTGTCCGTCGAGCTGGCTTTCGGAAACCACTTCAGCATCACGCCCCGCCGACATCACCGTGACCGTCCCTTCGTGAGAACCGAAATAGAGACGGCCATCGACCAGCAGCGGCGACGCACTGTGCTTTCCGCCGATCCGCTTCTTCCAAACCATCTGTCCGCTATCGGCTTCAAAGCAACTGGCAATTCCGTTGTCATCGATCACGTAAACCAAGCCGTCGTGCAACACCGGTGAAGGCTTCGTGGGAATGCCCTTTGGAACTGTCCAGACGACATGCGACGAAGAAACATCGCCTTCGCCGTCGACCCGCACCGCCCAGAGCTGCGCCTTGCCGAACCCGGTGGAAAAATAAACGACCCCATCGCCATAGACCGGTCGCGGGACCACAGAAAACCCCTTGCCGTGATAGGCACGCCAGATCTCATTCCCCGTCTCTGGTTGATAGGCGACTATCCATTGGCTGCCCATGCAAATCAATTGCTCACGCCCGCGCGGATCGACGATCTTGATCGGTGTGCAGTACGCCTTCTTTTGGTCACCGCTGGGCGCGACCATCTCAGGTCGATCGACTTCCCAAACCGTCTTTCCGGTGGACTTGTCGAGCGCAACTACATACTGACGCTCCATCCCATCCTGGATAAGCACTAACCGATCCCCATCAACAAATGGCGAGCTTCCCGGGCCGACGGCATGGTCAAGAGGCAACCTTCGACTCCAAACTATTTCGCCGCCCGTGCGATCAACGCAGAAAGTCCCAAATGTACCGAAGTGGCAGTAAACATTTCCGCCACTAATGACCGGAGTAGGTGACGCATAGCTGTTGAGCGGGTGAATCGGATCGGGCTGCTCGACAGTCGTCAGGTCGACTTGCCGAAGCAACTCTCCGGTCTTGAAATCCACCGAGACCAGCTTCAGATCGATTTGCTTTGCGACCGCGCGTTGCTTGAGATGCTTTTCCTCAACGCCAGCTTGGCGGAGCATCGCGACGCGCTCTTCTTCGGTCGGAATGGCTTCGATCGCCGTCGTCATCCAAACGACGCCGTCGGCGATGACCGGCGATGACCAAGCTTTCCCCGGCAACGCCGTTTTCCAAAGCAGATTTTCATCTTCGCCGACGGTCAGCGGAACGCTTTGACCGACAACAACGCCGTCCCCCGCGGGCCCACGAAACTGAGGCCAAGGTGCGCCGGCAGAAACAGCGGACGCAATCAAAATCGGCAAAAACGCGGCGTGCGGAAACAAACGATGCATGGCAGGGCTTCGCGAGGCGGGAAGAAATCAGACCAGATCGGCCCGATTATAGCCTCGGAGTTTTTTTGATGCGATTTCCCTTTCGCCATTCAGCCGCGCATTCGGATCACAGCTCCTTGACGCGCACGCCTTTCCAACGAACCTTTCCCGACTTGCCACTATGAATTTGCAATCCAAAATAACCTTCGGCATAGGTCCCGTCATCTTGCCAATGCGCTGCCGGCACACCGTTAATCCAAGTCTTGACGTCGTTACCTTGAACCTTGATCGTCAAACGGTTCCATTCACCTTCCTTCAGCGCCTGCCGTGCTTCGGCATGCTGCTTCAGCCATAGCGGGTAAAAATACCCACCACAGCTTTGGCCGTAGATGCCACCGGACCAGCCACGATCTTGCGAGAAACCTTCCATCTCCGCTTGTGGCCCGTAGACGGTTTCTTTGTCGCCTTTCTTGCGAAGTTTAGCGCGGAACATCACTCCCGAATTCCCGTCCTCTTCCCATTTCATTTCACAAGTGAAAATGAAATCCTTGTAGTCATCGCGTTCGCTGCTCAAGTAGGTACTAGGTGACCCCGGCACACAGGTCCCGATCACCTCACTATCGACCGCTTCGAATTTGCACTCACCGCCGATCGGTCGCCAACCGTCAAGATTATTGCCATTAAACAGAGGCTCAAAACCTTCGCCCAACGCTGGCTCCGATTCCGTGTTGATCAACATCTCTGCCGGGTTCGGTGCATTTTGCTGTTTTTCGTATTTGTCGATCCACTTTTGTTGCGACGGATCGAGCTCACCGGCACCTGCGACGGAAGCCAGTAGAGCGGTGGCAGCTAAGAAACAACGACAAATCATGCGCATAAAAATCTTCGAGTAAGGGGGCAAACGAAATCTGAATGAATGACAAGGTCTGGCGCGGAATCGGAACACGAGTGGAAATCGCTCTCTACGACTCGTAGATGGAACATCGGCGAATCGGCCGCGAACCGGCATTCTACCCCAAGGCGACGACCAACGAGAGCGCCTTCGCTGCGGATTCGGCAATGCCCGAGCGAACCAACCAAAGACTGAACAGCACGAATTCCGCGCTAACTCGAAGTCACCACTTTCCCGACGAAGACCCATTCGGCGCACATTCGTCAAGCGGGACAAATGCTCATTAATTCCGGATGAACGCCGCCCTAATTTCCCCCTACGACCGGAATCTTCCCTATTATCTTATCCCTGGTGACTGAAAAGACTTCTCACCCGACCGATGCAAGCCCCGCGGTCTGACAGACCATCCTTGGGCCAGCATCCAGATGCCCCCCTTCATGCGATTGACAGGCACTTTGATGTCCGAGCGAACTATTCGAACTCGTCTGGAACCCCGTTCGACGACACTCAGGCACCGCCGTCGCCGACTGCTTCAAGAGCAGCTTGAAGCCCGCGTCGTGCTTTCGGCGACGATCGGAAACAACATCGACGTCGGCGACTCGCTGCAAAATTACCGCCTGGCCATCGCGGCCACTGAAGAATACACGGCGTACTTCGGAGGCGAGACTCAGGCTCTGGCGGCGATTGAGGACTTTGTCGACGACGTCAACGAGATCTTTGAAAAGGAACTTTCGATCCACTTTGACTTGGTCAGTGGTACCAACACGATCTTCGACGCATCGATTGGCGAGTTTGACTCTTACACCAACGGCAACACGTCGGCGATGCTCAATGAAAACACCGCGATTCTGAACGGGATCGTCGGTGAATCCAACTACGACATCGGACATGTTTTTGGTCTGGCGATCAGCGGAGGGCAAGGTCTGGCCGGCCTCGGCGTTGTGAACACCATTTACAAGGGACGCGGCGCATCGATTCATGCGATGCCCCAAGGCACTTCTTGGGTGCATCTTGTCGCGCATGAATTCGGCCACCAGTTCAATGCCGAACACACCTTCAACGGCAATACTTATGGATCGACCGCTGGCAGCCGATCCGCGACAAGCGCTTACGAACCGGCCAGTGGTTCGACGCTGATGAGCTATGCCGGAATCGCAGGCCAAGACAACTTGCAATCCGACCCGGATCCGTATTTTCACTCCGCAAGCTTTGAAGAAATCCAATCGTTCATCGCTTCGACGGCCCCACCGAATTCGACCACGCCGCTGAGCAACAACGTCCCCACGGTTAGCGGTGGAGCCGACTACACGATCCCACAGGGAACCCCATTTGCCTTGACCGCGACCGGTAATGACGCCGACGCGGCAGACACGTTGACGTACACTTGGGAACAGCTTGACCTGGGGTCGGCGATGAGTTTGCCGCTGACTGACAACGGGGACAGCCCGCTGTTTCGATCGTTTCCACCGAGTACGGAACCGACTCGGGTGTTTCCCAAACTGAGCGATCTTGCCGCAGGAGTCGACACGGCGGCGATCGGCGAGACGTTACCAACGACAGCACGAGAGTTAAACTTTCGCGCGAGCGTTCGCGACGGTAACGGAGGAATCCATAGTGACGACGTCAAGCTAACTGTGGTCAACACCGCGACCCCGTTTTCGGTGACCAGTCCGAACACGGGTGTGAACTGGGCCGGGGGAAGCAATCAAACGATCAGCTGGAACACAGCGGGAACTCAATCGGCGCCCTTCAACGTTTCATCGGTCGATATCGACTTGTCGATCGATGGTGGATTGACTTATCCAATTTCGCTGATTTCTGGAACGGCGAATGACGGATCAGAAACGCTGACGATTCCGAATCTGGACACCTCCAATGCGAGAGTTCGAGTCAGCGCTGTCGGGAATGTGTTTTTCGATCTCTCTGACACCGACTTTACAATTGCAGCAGACGCCGGAGCGCCGGGAATCTCGATCGTCGAGTCGGCCGGATCCACCCAAATCGGTGAACCGGGTCTGCTGGGAAGTTCGCCGATCGATACGTACCTCCTGTCGTTGACGACGACACCAACTTCCGCAGTCGAAGTGACTGTCTCGGCGGATGCGCAAACCGAAGTCAGCTTAGACGGCAATAGTTTTTCAAACAGCGTCATCGTTTCGAAATCTGACACTTCCGCCAGCACGATCTACGTCCGCGGTCTTGACGATACCGATGCCGAAGGCGTTCACTCGGGAGTCATCACACATACGGTCAGCACCAGTGGCGATGCGAACTACCCCATTGGCCTAAACGGGCCGCCGATCACGGCTTCGATCGGTGACGACGAAGTGCAGCCTGTCATCGGCACGGATTTTGACCGACCGGGTGAACCGTCGCCCGAAAACTGGACGCTCACCACGGGTGCCTCAACCTACAGCAACTTGATTCGCGAAGACGGCGTTGTCACCACAGTCGACCTGAGCATTACGCGAAGCGGCGGATCCGGCGCGAACCTTTCCGACTCGCCGACCGCACCACTTCATACACCCGACCTCGCCGACATCGGTGGCAACTATATCGCGGCAAACTCGATCACGCTTACCTGGTCGGGTTTGGACGCCGGAGTGGACTACAACGTCTACCTGTTTCTGACCGAAAATTTTGGCATCGATGTCCATCAATCCGTCGCGATCACGGGCGAGACTTCTTTGCCGGTTTTTGAACAAGACACCCGAGGCCTTGGCAGCGTGCTGTATGTCAATGACAGTCTAGCCAACCCGAGCAAACCGCTTGAAGACGACGCGGTCACGGTGACGGCAGACGCCAGCGGGCAAATCCAAGCGGTGGTGACAAACCTTCTCGCATCCGACTACGCGATTCTCGCCGGTACCGGCATCCAACTCGCGGCGGCGTCGACGCCAAGCATCAACGCGTCGCTCGCGGCCACCACCGATGGCGACGAAGAAGGCCCCATCGATATCGTCTTTACAGTCTCGCTGAATCAAGCCAACGACAGCGGCGCGCCGATCACATTCGACTTGACCGATGTGGGTACCGGTTCCGCAACCAGCGGACTCGATTACACCGAGATCGCAAACGGGACCCAAGTCACCATCGGGGTCGGTCAAACGACTGGCACCGTATCGATCGCGGTTTCCGACGACGCATTGGTCGAAGGAACGGAAACATTGGTAGCGCAAATCGCTAGTCCCAGCGACCCCAATGTCACGATTGTCGCCGATAGCGCGACGGCACAGATCTTTGACAACGAAGGCGGCGGAACGCTTACCGTCGACATCGATGCCGATGCGATTTCGGAATCGGCCGGAGCGGGCGTCACCACGGTGACGATCACACGCAACACCGACACCACCGCGCCGTTAGATCTTGTCATTGCCAACAACGATCCGTCTGAAATTTCGATCCAGTCGAACGTGACCATTCCCGCAGGCTCGGCCTCGGTAACGATTCCGCTTGATGCGGTCAACGACAGCTACCTTGACGGCGTTCAATTGGCCAGCATCACCGTGTCGGAAGTCGGCTATGACGGATCAATCAATCTGGACCCGACTTTTGGGTCTGCCGGAATCGTGTCGACCAATCTCCGTAACAACATCAGTCCGACTGGATTCGATTTGCTGATCGATCCGAACGGACGCATCGTCACCGGTGGCCGCGACGAAACGCTCGACGATACGATACAGGTTGCACGATTCAACGAAGACGGGTCACCGGATTTGTCCTTCGGAACCAATGGATTTGCCGCCGTCACCGTTAGCTCTGAAACCAGCGTTCGTATCAGCCGAATCTTGCGCGGCGACGATGGCCGCTTGACCATCATCGGTCGAACCTCCTCCGGTGGATTTATCGCCCGGCTAACCTCGACCGGCGCGCTTGACACTTCTTTCGATTCAGATGGAATCCTTCCGGTTTCACTGCGTTATTTTCGCGATGGCTTGATTCATCCAGACGGCTCGGTCACGGCGATCAGCGCTGAATCCGTCTTGCGTTACAGCGACGACGGATCGCTGGACAATACATTCGGGATCAATGGCGAACTGACTCCAATTCTTGATCCCGCGTTCGACGAAACTTATTCGAGTATCGTCGAACAAGCGGATGGAAAGTTCGTGATCGCAGGAACCACGGATGTGTCTAGCGACCGGCGTGATGTCTTTGCCGCTCGTTTCAATGCCGACGGAACGATCGACACATCGTTCGGCAGTAACGGGTACCGAGCTGTCAACGTCAACACGCAGTATCCGACGTTAGAAAAGGTCGAGATCACTTCCGATGGTGGCATCCTGCTCGTCGGCGGTGCGCGATCTCCGTTGGACTGGCTGATGGCGAAATTGGACTCAACCGGCGACTTAGACACCAACTTTGGACTCGACGGTCTAAGTTCCGTCGACTTTGAGGGATCGCGTGACGAGGCTTACGATGTCGTCCTACAAGAAGACGGCAAAATACTTGTGTTTGGTGGAGGCTTTGTCATCGGCAATGGCGACGATCGAGCGATGGCTCGCTTCAACGCCGACGGAAGTCTGGACACGACGTTTAGCGATGATGGGTACACCACATTCCCACCCTTCACGCCGACCGAATTCGAAGGCATGCGAGCTGCAGCGCTTACTGCCGATGGCAAAGTTGTCACGTTGTCGGGTTGGGTTGCCGACTTCCAAATCGAACGATGGATCTTGCCACAAGGATTGGCAGGATCAGATACCGTCGCGGTCACCGACGATGATGTCATCGGCGTTGGTTACCTTGCTGGCATCGATGTCGATTTCAATCTTAACCCGCCGACCAATTGGGGCTCGACCGAGTATCTCTATGGGATCGACCGGGGAAATTTGCTGGGCGAAGATGGGAACCGAACCCCATTCGACGTTCAATCTGATATTGCCGGAACGTCTTTCACCTACTCGTCGTCTCCGAATGCAAACACGATCCCCCAGCACACTCAGTCACTGGCCAACCTCGCTGGCTTTTCGACCAATTCCACCGGCAACTCCTTTACCTCGACGATCAGCGACCTGACGCCAGGTGAGCAATATCGAATTTACTTGTTTGCTCATGAAACGACAGGGTCAACGTTTTCCCAAGAAGTCACCTTGGTCGGTGACAACACGATCAGCTTCACGCAATCGTTGACGCATGGGAACTTGCATGTCAATGCATCGCAAGGTTCCAACAACGAACAACTTGATTCTTACGCTGAATTGGTCACCGCGGATGCCAATGGCGAAATCGCGGTCAGCATTGCCCCCGCGAGCGGATCAGCCGGCGTCGTTCTGTCGGGTTTTGCCATCCAACACATCGTGACGTCCAACGACCGAGTCACAGTCTCGATCGATTCAACATCGATCAGCGAAAATGGAGGCTCTGCAACTGGGACAGTCACACGCAATACCGGGACGACTGGGGAGTTGGTCGTCACGTTGACCAGCAGTGACACCACCGAAGCAACCGTGCCGACAACGGTGACGATCCCCGACGGCAGCGACACAGTGAACTTCACCATCACCGCGGTTGACGATGCGATCATTGACGGCGATCAATCGGTGACGATCACGGCGACCGCGACGAATCATCTTTCCGGTGATGCCAGCTTGGACGTTATCGATGACGAAGAATTGGCAACGGGGCCATTGATCGGAATTGATTTTGGCTCCACCTCCTCTTCACCGGCGAGTCCGACAAACTGGAATGCCTACACATTCCTCGGACAAGCGAACGCGACGAACCTACTCGCCGAAGACGGCACCACTACTGAAGTGGACATCCAAACCACCGTCACCAACGGTTCGGCCGCCGGCGCCGGCCCCTTCGCCAGTGAACTCCCCCAGCACGCCCAATCACTTGCCGGGATCGCCGGATATGCGACCGGCAGTTCAGCCCTGCAAAGCCGGTTCAGCGACCTGATCGCGGGGGCCGAATACGCCGTTTACTTGTTCGCCTACGAACCGCTGACAAACACCTATATCAACGACGTGACGATTACGGGATCGAACACTGATTCGTTCACGCAGATCCCTGATTCGGTCCTTTATGTCAACGGCCAGACGGGATCGAGCAACAATTTACTGCAATCGTATGCGTCCTATATCACCGCTGATGCTAACGGGGAAATCGTCGTCGATATCGCTCCCGGTGCTGGGTCAAGTGGCGTAGTTCTCTCAGCGATGGCGTTGCAGCAGTTGGGGCCTGGTCCCGATCGCCTCACCGTCGAGCTTGACATGACTTCGATCAGTGAAAACGGAGGCACGGCAACGGGAACCGTCACTCGTAGCACCGGGACATCCGGAAACCTTACGGTGGACCTTTTTAGCAACGACACAACCGAAGCGACCGTCCCGGCTTCGGTCGTCATCCCCGACGGCAGCGACTCGGTGACGTTCAGTGTCAGCGCGATCGACGATGCGATCGTCGACGGAACACAATCGGTGATCATTTCGGCGTCGGCAACTGATTTTGTTGCGGGAACGGCGGACCTAGAGGTCCTCGACGATGAAGCCCCCGCGTTCGGCCCCTTCGTCGGTGTTGACTTTGATACGACCACCGCAAACGCACCGCTAAATTGGACATCACTGACCAGTCCGACAAATCAAGTTAACTTGATCGCCGAGGATGGTTCATCGACACCGTTTGACCTCTCTTTTTCGGGTAGCCTCTCTGGCTACAGTGCCACAATTAACTCGTCGACGGTTCCCACCCACACGAGCAGCCTTCTTGGACTCGACAATCAGTTTTACTCGTCATCTTTGGTTTCGTTCACCTGGAGTGATTTGACTCCGGGATCGAACTACGAAGTCTATGTGATCGGACTCGATGGCGGGTTCACGATTTCGCAAAACGTTTCGGTGACCGATGCGAACGGAACGGATACGTTTCAGCAAAGTTTTTCTCCAAACAATTTGTTCATCAACAACGCGATCGGATCATCGTCGAACAGCTTCGAATCTTATGGGCTCGAATACGTGGCCGATTCATTTGGCCAAATTCAGATCTCCGTTAGCGTTGCCAGTGGAAGCTTCCTCGGTTTGGGTGGCCTTGCCATCCGTAAAGTCCAGTCAACTCCCGCTATCAACGCATCGCTGTCGGTGACGACACATGGAGACGAAGAAGGGCCGACCGATATCGTTTATACCGTGACGCTTGATCAACCGAACAATACGGGATCGCCGATCACATTCGACTTTGACGACTTGGGAACCGGGACGGCGTCGTCCGGCATCGACTACGAAACCGTTCTAAGCAACGCTCAAATTTCTGTTGCCGACGGAGCGACGACCGGAACCTTTGTCGTCGATGTCATCGATGATGGCGAGATCGAACCGACTGAAACCCTGGAGGCGCAAATTTCTAATGCGAGCGTCGGTTCGGTTAACATCACCACGTCGACGGCGACCGCTGATCTTGTCGATAACGACGTCATCCCCACGCTGACACTGGTCGTCAACGCGGACTCCGTGTCCGAAGCCGACGGCAACGCGGCGACCACCGTCACGATCACGCGTTCGGTTGCTTCACCGGCACCACTGACGGTAAACCTTGCGAGCGACGATACCAGCGAAGCGACCGTCCCTGCGACGGCAACCATCCCCGCAGGCCAAACATCAGTTACCGTGGATCTCGACGCGGTCGATGACGCGATCGTTGATGGGACACAAACGGTCACGATCACCGCCAGCGCCCAATTCGGCTCTGGCACCACTGGATTGGACGCCGCTTTCGGCACCGGCGGGGTCGCAGAGACACCGCTTTACAACACCAGCAGCGCGCTCCAGGGACCAATCCAGTATCTTCCCAATGGCAAAATTGTGGTCGCGTCACAGGGCCCGACGACCAGCACGATTTACCTCGCCCAACTCAACGCCGACGGATCTCTTGACGGATCGTTTGGAAACGCCGGACTTGCCCAAGCAACCGCGGGCCCCGACTTTCCGGTTCCCCAGGCAATCGCGGTCCAACCAGATGGAAAAATCTTGGTCGGAGGCAAGTTCGTTAGCGGTACTGGAAAGCCTTTTGTTGTTCGTTTCAATCCCGATGGCTCGGTCGATACCAGCTACGGTACCAACGGCGTCGCCAACCTTGCCGGCATTTCGGGGATGTGGGTACAAGACATGGAGTTGACACCCGACGGTAAAATTTTGGCCACGACTTCGGTCAACGGATCTGTCTATTTCCGTATGTTGCGAATCACCGCCGACGGTGACCGAGACTCGACGTTTGGCAGCAACGGCGTGCGAACTTACTCGACGCTCAATTACTCCTCGCAAGTGCTAAAAGTCCTTGCCGACGGAAGCTTTATTGCCGCCGGACGGTCAGTCGGTGAATACGCGGTGATCCGAGCTTTCGCCAACGGTGACCTTGACACCAGTTTCAACGGTACCGGCATTCAAACCATCGATCTGGGCACTCAGTTCATGACGATCGGTGAAATCGCCATCGATTCCGACGGCCGATACGTCTTCGGAGCCCAGGGCTACGGGAACTCCGAAGAATCAAACTCGTATGCGATTCGTCTTAACCCGAATGGCTCTTTTGACACGACGTTTGACGGCGACGGGATCGCCTCTGTGAACTTGCTTCCGAGCGACGATGATCGTGTCTCGTCGGTCCAAGTTCAGCAAGACAACAAAGTCGTTCTCGTCGGCTATTTAGATCCGGCGAGCAATCAGCGGGAAATGGCGATCACACGGCTTAACGAAAACGGATCACTCGACACAAGCTTCGATGGCGATGGGACGCTAAATTACTCCAGCAGCAATTACGCCAGCCAACGTTCGTTGCAGTCAGCTTTATCACCGAACGGCGCGTTGTTTGTTCTCGGTGGCTCTGGCGACGATCAACGCGTTGCAAAAATCAATTTGCTCGGAAGCACCACGATCTCCGCTTCTGACACCGTCAGTGTCACCGATGATGATGTACTTCCTGCGACGGTGACAATCGAGGCGACCAACGACTCGGTTGCCGAAGACGGAACGGCGAACCTGATCTACACCATCACACGAGACGGTGATACGTCGCAGCCGTTGACGGTTCATTTCGGTACGTCGGGATCGGCATCACTCGGTTCAGATTTCAATTCCCAACCAGACAATTCGATCACCATCGCTGCCGGCGCGACCACGGCAGAAGTCATCGTCAATCCAACACCGGATACGGTTGTCGAAGGGGACGAAACCGTCGTACTCTCCTTACAAACGGGAACCGGCTACGTGATTGGCTCGCCAAACAACGCGACCGGAACCATCGTGGACAATGATGTTGCTTCGTTGACGATTGACGATGTCACGATCGTCGAAGGCGGTACGGCTGAGGTGCCGGTCACGCTTGACAATGCCGTCCAAGGTGGCTTCCTCGCTGATCTTAGCTTTGTCGATGGAACGGCAATCGGTAACGTTGACTTCAATAATGCGACTTACCAAGTAACCTTCGCCGGAACCGCGGGTGAGACAGTGATTATTTCTGTCCCCACTTTCGCCGATGGTATTCCCGAGCCTTCGGAAACCTTCACCGTGAGGGTCGACGCGCTGCATCCTTCGGTCACCGATACCGACACGGGGACGGTGACCATCGAAGAAGCGGCCGTTCCGGTTGTTTCGATCTCGGTCGACCCAACGTCCGTCTTCGAAGATGCATCGGGCGCGTTTGTCTTTACGCTGACACGCACCGATACCGATGCTCAAACACCGGCAATGGAAGTCAACTTGCAATTGACCGGTACCGCGACGTTGGACGATGATTTCGCTGCCACGGCGGTGGACCATGTCACGTTTGCGGCCGGAGAAGCGACCACCACTGTCACGATCACTCCGTCGGCAGATCTTCAAATTGAACCCGACGAAACGATCATCCTGTCCGTCGTGTCAGGTGACGGCTACGTGGTCGCCGGAGGTAACACCGCGACGGCGACCATTCTGAACGACGATGTCGGCGGCCCTCCGCTTCAAGTTGCCGGCATCGTGTACTTCAATGCGAACGCCGATGACGAGCAAGGCTACACACCGGATGCGAGTGGACAGCGTTCGATCATTCGCCGTGTTCGTATTACATTGAGCGCGCCGATCACGATTCCAACCGGCCCCGTGACAGATGGAAGCTTTTCTCTGCAAGCGACCTCGGGGCGTGACGCCGGTGAGGCGGTCAACCTTGAAGTGGTTAGCAGTGAGGTTGTCAACGGTCAGCAGGTGGTCGTACTTCAGTTTGCCGGTCGCTCGGCGATCGAACCTTCGTCGCGACGTGTCAACGGTCCAGGGCTGATGCTCGCCGATGGTAACTATCGCTTGACGATCAGCGGTTCGGTTCTTGGCATCGATGCCAACGGCTCTGCCCCCGGCGACGATTTCGTCGATGACTTTTTCCGCCTCTTCGGAGACTACGACGCTGACGGTGATGTCGACTCGGCCGATAGTGACCAGTTTGATCACTACTATGACGACGGAACCCATTCCGCGGTCTTTGATTTTGATGCGAAACCCAATCGCCGTGGTAGTGATCGCACCGAGTTCTTCAAGCGATTCGGATCACGACTCGGGTAGCGACATCTCCGGATACGATGATTCAAACGCAAGAACGTCGTCCTCGCCTGTGCCGAATCACGATCTAAAGACGTTCAATTTTTAGATGTGTTCATCGGCGCGAGTTCCATCGCGTCCGTTTCGATCAGCTCTGGTTCCATCATCGGTATCGCCTGTGGTGGATGCTGGCGAGTCCAGTTTGGGTTCGTCGAGTAGGTGTCCTTTGACAACATCATGTGTCCCCACTGGATGACCGTTGAATCGTGATGACCGCAACTTTGTTGTTCGGCGCGAACGGTTTCGATCCCAAAAGGAACCGGATCGGTCGGAGTCTGCCGGACTTGATTGGACAGGAATTGCTCGACGCAGTATTCGCGCTGACTACCGATGCAATGGTTGCCAACAATCTGGGGTGTGATAAAGACCAGAAGCTCACTCTCTCGCGTGCTCGCGGATCGATGTTTAAACAGCTTTCCGATCCCTGGGATCGTGCCGAGGACCGGGACCGCGGTTTGTTCCGAAATCCGAGTCCTTTGACGAAGTCCACCTAGAACGATCGTCTGCCCGTCGGCGACTCGGACGGTCGTATTGGTTTCACGCCGATCGATGATCGGAGCGTTGTCGGTTTCGCTGTACCCAGTCAGCAAACTGAATCGTGGATTGACGACCATCGCGATCGTTCCGTCGTCGGCGATGTGCGGGATCACGTTCAGCGTCACCCCAGCTTCGCGAAATTCGGTCGTGCCGATGGTTCCTCCGTCGATCCCTTGCGTCAGTTGCTGATAAGGAACCTCCGTCACGATCTCAATTTCAGCCGTTTCGTGATTCATCACAACGACATTCGGGTCGGCTAGCAACCGACTATCGTCGGCGGTCCGCAGCGCTTGAATGACTCCCTCCAAGTCAACTTGATCGTTCAAACTGGTGATCGTCAACATACCATTGTTGCCCGTTGCCAACGGCGACGTGACCGTACTTAGAACAGCAGATTGCGACGCCACCCCGGTCACTGCATCAACCGCTGTGCCAGCTATCGAGCTGTTCCAATTGATCCCCAAACGATCTAAGTCTTCGGTGCTGCAATCATAGATCATCGCCCAGATCCGAACCTGTGGTCGAGGTTGATCAAGTTGCTGAACCGCTGCGGCAACGCGAGCGACATTTTCGGGTAGGTCCGAGACAATCAGTTTGTTTTCCATCTCGATCGGTGCAATCCGTCCCTGCTCACTCAGAAGCGCGTTGACCGCTTCGGCAAGCGTCGCCGGATCAACATATTGCGTTCGAAAAACTTTTACCTCATTTGTCGCGACCGCAGCCAACTCTGGATCGGCGGTGTTGGAAGGATTCAGCCTGGCTTGCTCACGACTTTGAAACGCCTTCGCCGCAGCCTCCAGCGCTTTCACATGGGTTTGGATTTGCTCAATTCGGATAGGGTAATCGATGATCAGCATCGAGTTGCTCGATGCGATCGCGTGGGCCCGTCCTTCCGGTGAAAGCAGCGAATCGATTGAAGGCAGCAAATCCTCTGCTTGGTTTTCAACTAAGGAAATGATCTCGGTTCTAAACAGAGGCAACTGATCCCCGACGCGATCAAGCGGAACCACGGCAAGACTGGTTCCGACGACTCGGTACCCGTAGCCGCGGGTGATCAATAACGAATCGAGAATATCACAGACGCGCGTGTCTTCGAACGACGCGTTCACCGTTCCGGTCACTTCGTTGCCGGCAACGATGTTAATCCCGCAGACATCGCGAATCGTGAAGAGTGCATCAAGAAGCGTGGAGTCACGCAGGTCAAGATTATACCGCTTGAGCAGTTTGTCTCGGAGCTGATCGGGAACCACATCCGCTGACGAGAACAGACTCTGCGCGCCCGCAGGTCGCCCCCCAAAAATCGATCCGATGAGAAGCGTGCAACAGAACGCCCCTAAGGCGATCGACCTCATCCGCCGCGCCGACAGAAAGTTGATTGGTGGTGCCGCGGCTGCCAAAGCTCGTTCTCCCTCACGCTACGTCGATCAGTCGCCGCGAGATTCCATTCCGCAGCCTTCCCGTCACATCCGAGAATCGTTTGCGGGGATAAGGTTGTAGAGCGAAATCTCGATGTCGAGTGCCAATTGTCCGTTTTCCCCTTCGCGCTGAATGGTCAAATTGGTGGGAACCGCAAATTTCTCGATTGTGTCAAGATGGACCAATAGCTTCGTCAACTTGGTCAGCGGACCGCTTGCCGCAAGATGAATGAGCCGAGTTTCGAGGTCAAACATTGCATCGACGTCTTCATCGCGAGTACGATCAAAACGATCTTTTTCCAATCCGTGTTCAGCTACCCAAGGTGTTGTCCGCGAATCAGACAACGACAGACGCTTAAGTTGGCACCCATGATCGAAAGTCAACTCGGTGATTCGCTCACGGAATAAGTCCGCTTCGGCCTGATCGAACAAGTGAATTTCCGTTCCCTCGGATTGATTCAGTTGCCTTAGTCGTTGCTCCATCACGCCAATGTTTTCCGAAACTAATGTGGTTTCGAAAAGTTCTGTCTTCAGGCTGCTGACTTGACTAGATTTTTCGCAATACCAGTCCCAGCAGGGAAGGGTCACAAACAGCCCCCACGCGACAGCGCCTCCCCAGACGATCCAACAACGACGTGGATGTTCGAGAAATCGGTTGATCAGTTCGCTAACCATCACTCAACCTCACTGGGATCGTAGACGCTAGGTTTTCGCCTGACCGGACGGCGCCGACGGTTGCCGAAATTTCGAAGCGAACGTCGGTCGTCGAGGCACCACGATGGGAAGACGTCGTCTGCAAGGCGACCCGTGACAGCCGAGGGTTGTTCCGCAGTCGATCTAAATAATCGAACACGCCGTTATCCGAGCGGCTGACTCCGATGATTTGCAACGTTCCGTCGTTGTGGAATTGGATGGACTCCAGCCATGTTCGATCGGGAAGTTGCTCACCAACTAACCAAACGATTTGCGCCCACTGACGACGATCAATCGCATCTTCGACCTGGTGAACGCTCTCATCAAAGCTCATCCGCTTCACTAGCTTTTCACGCAACGTTTCACTTTGATCAACATCTGACAAACGAAGTTCGATCTGCCGGTCGGTTCGTTCGATCGCATGGTCGATTCGATACGAGAGCAATGCCAAAATGAACGAAGCGGCGACCACCACTCCGATCGGCCAGGTCGCACGAATCAATTTCCCCCATGGGATCTTTGCTTCCATCCTTAAGGTTGTCGCCAGATTGTTCGTATCATGATCGTTCGTCGCGAACGATTGCTGCGACTTAGCCAAACAAATCGCTGCGATCATACTCGTGTCTGGTTCGAAGATTTGATCTGACACGATTCCTTCACAAAGTCTTTCAAACGGATAGACCCGCTCACTTAGTTCGAGAGTTTGATCGTGTTCTCCCTGGAACCCGCTCCCGATCGGACTCATTTCTGCGACGAAAACTTGCTGCAAGTTTGATGAGGAATCAGGAAACTGTGATTGTGTGTAGCGACGAAGGCATTTGAGGTGACGCTGGATGACCTCAACATGATCGACACTTTCCCCGGTCAACGCCGGACGATAATCCAGTAACAATCGACCTTGATAGGAGATCCCCAAATCGATCTTCCCTAAGTCATCGACCACCATCAACACCGGTTCGGAATCATCACATTGATAAGTATTCAACAATCGACTAAGCACTAACATTGTGTGTTCAAGATTTGCCAAACGCAGCCCGGCCGCTCGCACCGCGGCGGCGATAGCCTCAACAACATCACGGATAGCGATCGTGACCCAAACCCGTTTCCGCTTCGCATCGATACGGTATGTCGTGTCGGTAAGGACCTTTTCCCCGGTCCCCATCCCGATATAACGCTCGGTCCGCCCGGTTAATTCGGTCAACTCGTTGTCGACGTGTTGGTCCAACCCGGCGATGACTCGTGTCACGCACGGATTTCCGCCGATGCTGCAATGAACGGCCTGCCCGGTCAATTGGTGTTTTTGAACGAGTTCAGTGAGCCGTGATTGAAGTGTCCCATCGTGCCAATCGCCACGTCTCGGCCCGGCATCCTCGGGAAACGTCAACCGATCCACTACCAGTCGCTGCGTTTCATTCTCCGATTCGATAAATGCCAGGGAAAGCCCGCTGGGCGAAATTTCTAGGCCAACAGATGTCGCCTGTTTTCGGCGACGATCAAACCGAGAAGGGCCGCGCGATCGACCGGCGACAGAACGACCAGCTGGGTCACGGCGATCAACGACCGCGCGTTCTTCACCAACGGATTCTAGTAAGTCACTCTCGATACGATCCACTTGACTATCCCCCTTGTTTGACCGTGACCGAGAGATGACGAGTGAACTCTCCGGCCTTGCCTACCGCATCGACTTGGACGGTGCCGTCACCATTTTCAGCGACTGTTGCCGAGTATGTCCAACCGCTCCCGCTGGGGAACTCACGCGGTGGGATCCCGAAACGCCAGGAGTAATCTTCTTCCAAATGCATCAGCGCGTCGTGAACGCCTGCTTCGGCTAGGTAGCGAGCTTCGTCCCACTCGATCGAATGGCGTGTCGCCATAAAGCGAACCCGTTCCGATTGAAGTAGCCCGACCGCCAGCGAACTGACCAGAGTCATCGCGAAAATAGCGATCATCAATGCTGCACCTTCACGCCGAAGCGAATTCCCACGACCTCGATCTACCATTGGCGGATCCAGACTGTACTTTCGTGGATCAGCTGAGAATCATCAGCGTCGGCGCGATTCGCCGTCGCGGTGATCTCGACAAGCTGCATGGAATTCGGATCCGAAGTCAATTCGATCCCCGCCGCATCCAACCCCCTAAACTGCAACTCGGCGATATCGGTCGCGATCGTTTGAAAGGCGGCGTCGGTATTCATTTGAAACTGCACTTCGCCGTTCGGTTCACGACGCCAGGTTCTTAGATTGCCATCGTTCATCAACAACGTGATTTGGCGTCCCGACCGTGATATCGCTACCACCGCACCGGCTTCGCGCGACTCTCGGACGAAGTGCCTTACTAGGCTGCTGAGCTGACGTTCGACGGCGTAGTCTTGATCGACCATCTCCCAAGTTTGCCCGGCCGATCGAAAGACCAACGCCATTCCCATCATGATGGTCGTGATCATCGTTCCCGCGACCACCATTTCTAGCAACGTGATTCCGTTGCGGAGCCCGCGACGATTCCTAACGATCATTTGCAATCTCCTGATATGTCAATGTTTTTGCTACTTTGGTTGCTAGGCGGACTTTGATCTCATTGGAATCAAAGGTTCCGTTTCTGTTCTGATCCCGGTACGCAAGGACATCGATGACGGCTAGTTTGCCGGGTACTCCACCGGCACTGGGTTGATCGGACGTCACCAGTGCATAGCGAAACGGGGTTCGATCGACATTCCCGAGTACGCCTTGTTGCGTTGTCATCAACCATGACGCCGATGTCCTTGCCATCGCCTGTTCGACTTTCGCCACACACCGACAATGCAGCCATTCGTAATGCCGAAGGTCAGACGAAACCTCTATTCGCTGACGGATCAATCGTAACGCTGGGACGATCGCGACAGAGATAATCGTGGTCGCGGCGATCAGTTCGAGCATCGTTTGCCCCGCCCGTCGCTGATAGTCACGCCGTACCGTTTGGTGGCTCGTAACGCGATCGCTTCCATCACATCGCATCCTACAACTCCGAAACACGGACGGACTGTGAAAGCGGAACCGCGGTTACTTGAAACCGTCGATGCTTGCCACTGAACGTGACCGAAATTGGCGACGTTCCATGCCCCTCGAAGTTGAACCAAATTCGATCGTGACTGGCTTTGACTGCGACGTCGGTCGAAATCACATGTTCATCCAACGTCTGCTGCCCTCCGCCGAACGATTCCCGGACCGTCAGCAATTGCCGATCGTCGTCTCCGGTCAAAACGACACCGTGTCGTCGTCCCGTACGAATCGCCGCCGCCTGGGCGTAGGAAAGCGTGTTAGCGAACACGGTTGCCTCGCTTCGAGCGCCGGTATCACCGAGCGTGTTGCGTCCGAATCTTGCCATCGCGGCGGTCGCGAAAACGCCCAGCAGCGAAAGCACGACGATCAATTCGATCAAGCTCATTGCCCGATGTGATACAGTCAGTCGCGTCGCCTGCGGTCGGCCTTTCAGCATCGCATCCACCGTTTTATGCTACGCCCAATCGATATTCCCGACGTCACGAATTGCTCGGACAGGACCACGTACAATTGCGCGGCGTCGAAAGCTATTTGACGCGATGCGTTTTCGAATCGAGGCGATAACGTGAGTTGTCGACTGGATTACGAGGAATCCCTTCTGGAAAGAAATTCACATCCGTTCCGATGTCTGACAAATTGTTTTTAGGATACGCGCCCTTTTCGAAATACCAACGTTCGACTGCGGCGTTGATTTCCGCAATGTTCTGTTTATTGACTTCTTGCTGAGCGGATTTCTTGGACGCCGTAATCCGCGGAATCACCACGGCGGCGATGACGGCTAGGATTGTGATCACGGCTAGCAACTCCAGCAGTGAAAACCCTTTTCGGCGTTGCAGGTGGCGATGACTCATGTGCGTTCTCTAATCGTTCTAGCTAACGTTTGATGTTTCGACTAAATACTCTTCCCCGGGCGTTCGATCGGATCACATAAAGAAAGACGATCCCCGCCAAGGTTAACGTTGCACATAATCTGTTCCGTCCAATCCAATTCAGTGCTGATGTCCGTTTACCCTACCGGCACCGGTGTCAAACGTGTACGCAGACTGATCAACCGGACAGACCGGGATACCTTCGGGAAAATAGTCCGCATTGGCTTCCAAATCTGTCAATCGTCGGTTCGGCCAGCGTCCCGTGCGCCGGTGAAATAGAGTCGCCTGAACTTCAATCATTTCGACGTTTAATTGGCACGCCGCCGACATCGCCTTCTCTTTGCCCCGCCCCAAGCGAGGAACGATGACAAGCGAGATGACACCGATAATCGTGACGCATGCGAGCACTTCCAAATAGGAAACACCGCGGCGACCGAAGCAAGCGCCGCCACCGATCATCCGCCCACCTTTCCGATCAGATCAAACATGGGCAGGTAGACGGCAAGCAAAATGCCCCCCACCACGACAGCCAAACCCATCGTGAGCACCGGTTCGATCGCGGCGACGATCGCATCGGTTGTGGTTTGCACGTCCTGCCGAAGGTGCTTGCGGATCTGACGTGTCACCGGCGCCAGTCGTCCAGTCCTTTCCCCGACGATCACCAACTGTTTGACGACCTCGGGGAACAAATCTCCTTCGCGTTCGATCGCCACACTAAAGCGTTCTCCACGACGTACCGCAGAATGCAAACTCTGAATCTTTTCACGCACATACTGGTTGGAAACCGCACGTGCCGAAGAAGGCAATGCCTCGGCGACGGTGAATCCACTTTCCATCAGGTTCCCGAGGACTTCGGAAAACTGTAGCACCGCGAACTTGCGAAACCAATCTCCGATCAACGGCAGCTTTACAAAGCACTCATCGATCGACCTGCGCGTCTTGGGATGACGAAACGCACTATAAATTCCCGCCGAAACCGTCGACAACAACACGACAATAACAATGCCATTGCCCGTCAAAAATTGTGAAAGATCGATCAGAAACTGGGTTACCCACGGTAGCGTTGCGCCCGCGTCGTCGTACATCTTTTGAAATGTTGGGATAACGTTGGTCAACATGAACGCGACGGATCCTATCCCGGCGACCAATAGAAGGGCCGGATAGGTCAGTTTTTTTAAGATATAGGCTTTCTGGCTCGACGACTGTTCAAGCTGTTCGGTGATACGGGAAAGTGTTTTGTCGAGGTGTCCGGACATCTCACCGACTGAAATCTGACTGACGAGTATCTCGCTAAATGCTTCGGGATACTGGTTCATCGCTGATGAAAGTGATTCACCGCTTTGCAAGTGACGCGACAGACTACGTAAGATCGTGTGGTACTTCGCCATCGAACGATCTTTCGACACCGTTTCGATCGCATGTGCCAATGACACGCCGTTGGACACCAATGTGGTGAGGTTCCGCATTAGTAAAACGAGATCTTTCGATTTGAACCGTCGACTCGGATCGGCGCCAAACTTTATCTCGTGAAGTGATTTGAAAACGGATGCTAACGAAGCGCCGTTGTGTGCGGATAGTGTGGTGGATTGTGCCATGGCGTTATCCGGAGAGTTTGAAGTAAACCTCTTCGATCGACGTTACCCCTAGAACTGCCTGACGCAGCCCCATGGTCGCCAATTCGATCATGCCGCCTTCACATGCGATCGTTCGTAACTGAGACGAGGGAAGCCCAGATTCGATTGCCTGTTCTAACTTTGGTGTGATCACCATGATTTCGAAAATGGGAATCCGCCCGGAATAGCCTGTCCCCGCGCAAGCTTCGCAACCGCGGGCTTCGAAATACGTTTGCCGCTCAAGAAATTCTTTCGGTACCTGACGCCCTTGATAAATCGTCTTCATCAGATTGACGTTTGGCTGGCAGACGTGTTTACATTGATCGCACAAACGTCGCAGAAGCCGTTGGGCGATCGAAGCAACCAATGCACCGCCAATCTTGAAATGATCCAACCCCAGATCACTCAACCGTGCGACCGTACCGATGGCGTCGTTGGTATGCAAAGTGCTAATAAGCAAGTGCCCCGTCAAAGCCGCCTGAACGGCCGTCGTCGCAGTCTCGTGATCGCGAATCTCGCCGACCAAGATCACATCGGGATCCTGACGCATGAGGTACTTCAATCCGTTCGCGAACCCCATCCCGAATTCGTTGTTGGCATGGACTTGATTGATCCCGGGCAGTCGAAACTCGACCGGATCCTCAATGGTCGACACATTTTTGGTCGCCGAATCCATACTGCACAACATCGAATACATCGTGGTCGTCTTCCCGGAACCCGTCGGTCCGGTCATTACGATCATGCCGTGAGGACGATCGAGTAGCTGCTTGACCAGCGACAGTTGATCGCTTGGCATACCCAGCGTTTCAATGTCGAAGGACTTACTTGATTCATCCAAGACCCGCATGACAACTTTTTCGCCACGCACACAAGGTATGCAACTGACACGAAAGCTAGCGCGTGTGTCACCCACTTCGATCGACAGGTTTCCATCTTGCGGACGTCGCTTTTCCGCGGTGTCCAGATCCGCAAGGACCTTCACACGTCCAACCAAAGCGTCCTCGCTATCATCGGGGATCGTCATGATCTGATGTAACTGGCCGTCGATCCGATAGCGAACTCGCATCTGTGGCGAATCCGGTTCGAGATGAATATCGCTTGCTTCTGCGCGGACTGCCCCCATCAATACCGCATTGAGCAAACGTACCACCGGTGCGTCTGAGTCTTCGCTTTGGACCTCTTCGATCGCAACTTCCTCACCGCGTTCCTTTAACTCGGCGATTCGCATTTCAACCGCAGCCTGACGCGCCTTAATTCGGTCATCAAATGCGGATTCAAGAAGTCGTTCAATGTCGTCGTCCAGACAGATTGCCGCTTCGACTTGGTAGCCGGTCATCAGTTCAATTTCGCTGATCGCCTCCATGTCACTTGGATTTTGCATTCCAAGTCGAAGTACTTTCCCTTCGAGGCCTACCGGTGCAACTCGCCGTCGACGTACATAGCTCTCTGGCAGCAGCCGAACAAGCTGTGGATGAGTCGATGCAGATTCGCCATTGAAAAACGGTGTTTCGTATTGCTCGGCAAGTGCGGCACCAAGTTGGTCACGGGTCACGATCCCTCGCTTGAGTAAGAACGCTCCGAGCGGCAAACGCGTTTGGCGTTGGTCTTGTAAAGCCGTTTGCAATTGGCTTTCGGTGATGACGCCTTGCTCCAACAAGATGTCACCGAGTCGACGGATCTTGATCATCGATTGACCTCGCCGGCAGCCAGATTGCGAGGCATCGTCTGAAGCGCATCGATCAGTTTGTTTTCTAAGTCGACAGGATCGAACGGAGAAACGAGAAACTCGATTGCACCCGCGCGATAGGCTTGTTCGACTTCTCCGAGATCGCCCCGACTCGACAAGCACAACACCGGGATATGAGACGTGCACTCATCCGATGCGATCGATTCGATCCAGCGAAGTCCGGCACCTTGATCGAAATCTAAATCGATGATCACGGCGTCGGGCAAACTGGCAGTGATGGAGTCCGACATTTCCTTCCCGTCGGAAACACTGGTCACTCGCAATCCCAATAGTTCCAAACGATGCCCCGTCACTTCTGCCACCACGGGATTGGCGATATAGATCAAAACATGTTCGGTATGTGGTTTCATCAATCTGCCCCGAGCCGTGCGGGCAATGCTGCTGCTCGCAATTGGAAGAACTGCTGGAAGGCTAGGGCGCCTGTATTTAACGTCAAATACCGGACCACGACATCGCGATCGGAATGCTGTTTTACAGATCGATGGGGGAAGAACCTCAAATCCCCGATTGTCATCGACGTAGTTGGAAGCAGTGTCACAAATTCAAAGTGGAGGATGCGTGTCGCACTTTTCACTTCTGACGGCCGTTCGAAAATGACATTCCTATCGCTTCGAAAACCAACACGCGCCATCCGGCCATTTGCCGTACTCGTTCTCGTGCCTACGCTGGTCGCCGCTTGGCCGGCCCTCCCGTCCGTTTTTGCCCAGACCGTTTTGGTCCAAACCACGGCGACTGAATCCTCTCCCACCAAGGACTCTGTACCAAAGGCCTCGCTGCCACCATCGCAGAACCCCGAACCAGATGAAGCGTTCCTCGGTGACAAAGAACCGACGTTCTTCAATGAGCCGATCGAGGACACACGAAACGAGGTCGCCGTAGTCACCGAGAAACCCAAAGACGACCAGGTTCATTTTTTGGGAATTGCTCAAGCCGCCGTAGGTGAGTCTCCGCCGGTTGCGATGTTTCGGATTAACGGCCAATTCCACACCTTCATCGCAGGCGAACACAGGCAAGGCGTTCGGCTGAAGGCGATCGATATGATCCGGCGTTCGGTCAGTATCGAACGCGATGGGCAATCACTACAGATCGATTTGTTGTCGCAACCGATCGTCAACGAAGCGGTCTCCGCACCGAGCTTAATTCGTCGAGGTGCCAATCGACCGACATTCGCGTCGCCTTCATCGCGCAGTCGAGCTGAGTCAATGATTGCTGGGCCGCCGATGGTGGACCTGCCCGACGTCGAGTTGCCGTCCCTTCCGCAGGGGATTGCAAATGATATCGATCGACTTCCGGAACTTCCGGACATCCCCGATCTCCCGCTGGATTTGGATGAGGACTTAGACCTCGACCTATAGGACATCGCTTCTGAGATAGTTCACCGTGAGACGTTGACCAGAAGTGATCTCGAACATCCCGATTCGACTGAACCTAGTTGTCGGTCTTAGCATCAGCCGAGTGCCGTTAGCCAAGGTTGGATCGAATCGTAATAGCCACGGCTAGATTGCCATAGCTTTGGCTTACGATCACTTGCTGATGAATCACTCCCTGGGTTCCGACTGGAACCACATACAGTCCCGGCACCTACAATGACGAGCGATCGATTTCAATCTGCAACGTCTTTCCGTTGTCTCGATGTATGGCAAGTGAAAGCTTTCCTGGTGGCTGCTGTGGTTTCGCTATCGCTCTCAGAAGATTCGAGTGCCACCACATTCTACGTTCGTACGAGTGGCGACGATGCGAACAGCGGCCGCACCGCGGCGCTGGCCTTCCGTACGATTTCCAAGGCATGCGATGAAGCCAACGTCGGTGATACGATCTACGTCGGTGCCGGGACGTATCTGGAAAGCTGCCCCATTCGATCCAAATACTCGACATCTGCAGTCGCTGCGTTGACTGTCCACGCTGATCTGGACGGCGAGCACACCGGGGATGCAGGGAACGTAGTCGTTCGTCCTAGCGACAAACGCTGGGCATTCGACATCGATCGCTGCGGCCGTGTGATCATTTCTGGATTCGTCATTGACCCGACCGCATCCACGGATCGCTACGGTTTTCGGATTCGTCAGTCTGATTTAGTCACACTTGAGGGGTGTGCCATCCGGCGATGTCGCTACGGCATCTACTCGCACAGTACGCAGCTAGTGATTCACCACTGCAGCGTGCTGGAAAATCGGCAAGGCATCCGATTAGTGGACTCCCCGGAAGTCGTGATCCGTGGTAGCACGCTAACCAATAACCGCTATTCAGTCGTGGCGAAAACCATCGATAGGCTAACAGTCGAACAGACTCAGTTCATCGATCGCGATGCGACAACCAAAGTCCGTGGACTTCATGCGGTCGATGCCGGCCTAATCCTCAACGGGTGTCAATTTAGTCAGACCAATATCGGTATCTACGGAACTCGAATTCGCTCGGCCGAGATCACCGGATGTCAATTCATGCAATCTGATTCACATGCCGTCTACTTGGCCGGTAGCGGGATGCACGTCAGCGAGTGTAATTTCCATCAAAACCATCGATCGATCACACTTGATGCGCCTAAAGAAACTCCAGTCCTTACCAATTTGAAAATCACCGAATCTCGGATCGGAATCGTCGCCCGATCGAATGATTACGAATTTCAAGATGTGCGAATTGAGGACTGTCGAATAGGAATTCACCAACGGAAAGAAAATCGTTTACTGAGCATCGACACGAAGGAAAAGGTCACTCTTCACAACAATGAATACGCGATCTACGCCAACACCATCGGTGCTACCCATGATGCGTTGCTTCGCGTAAGTGGTGTTGATCTACGGGGAAATGACCGCGCGATACTCGCGTACAACAGTGCCGCTGAAATTGAAAACTGTTTGTTTGCAGGATCGACCTACGCGGTAGCCGTTCTACGATCCGATCGAATGCTAATCGAAGACTCGATTTTTGAAGGCAACCCAAATGCCGCGAATCAATGTCGCTTCGCAATCCGATCCGATGCCCAAGATGTACGAATCAAGCAGTGTTCGATCGGACATTGCCGGATCGGCACCCTTTTGGATACCCCACAATCTGAGCGGGCAATCATCCGCGACTCTGTTTTCCATGACATTGAGTTCACAGCAATCTACCTCCGTGATGGCATCTTTAATCTACGGGGAAGCGATCGCGTCACAATCAAGCGATGCAGACGCGGAATCTTCGCTCAGCGAACCACGTGGTCGGCGAGCGATCTCGCATTTGACGACTCGGTTGACTATCCCTTCATGGACTATGATGGCTCATGCCACATTGATCGCGTGACGTCATCTGGTAGCCAGGTTGGCGTCTATGCTTCACGTTCAAAATCGTTGTCTGTTGCGGAAACTGTGATTAGCGGATGCGAGCGTCACGGGCTGGTCGCCGTCGAATGCCATGATGTTCGCTTCAGCAACGTATCCGCTCGGCAAAATCAAAATGGCTTCTACGTGCGGAACAGCACCGGCGGTCACGTGGCGATTGAACAATGCGAGGCCGAACAAAACCGCCGCTACGGATTTCTGTTCGCTGGAATCTCTCCCCAGGCGACGAAGCGAAATGTTGCACGTGGGAATGTTTATGGTCTGTTGGTCCAGGACGACCATCTTACGATCGATGATGGTTCGGTGTGGCAAATCACGGGTAACCGATACGGGATCATACATCGTCGTGGTCGGGCCCACTTGCGCCATCTACAGTTGCCAAACAACCACGTGGGATTCTATGCCATTGATAGTGACGTCGATGCCGAACAACTCGCGATCACATCTGGTTACTACGGATTAGTCGTCCACGCCAACGAAACGGTATCGGTTCGTGATAGCGTTATTCGAGGATCCCAGCGTGGGATCTACGTCGCGACACGCAAGCAATCCTGCGATATTAACCTTGAATCTTGTGTCGTTGACCAATGCAAAGGGCATGCGGTCTATCTGCGTGACGCAGCAGCGGTCGGTTTGCGAGCCGAAATAGACCAGCTTCGGGTGAATCAGACCCAACGAGGCGTCACACTCGTTAACTGCGAAACCCGGCTTAGCCGATCGCAGTTAATGAACGTCGCCGGGACCGCCCTCTATCAAGTCGGTGGAATACTGCAGATGCGCGGTTGCTCGATCGGGTCAGTCGCGCAAGGGTGGGGCGTGCTAGCGAAAGGCGAACGCTCCGTACTTGACCGCATTAGCATTCGTGACGCCAAGCGAGGAATTGCCCTCCAATCGCAAGCGAGTTCGATCCGCAACACCACCGTAGCGAATTGCGACTATGGGATCTATGTTCATGCCCCCGACTCATTCAATGACCTTGAGTTCTTGACGGTCGCAAACGCGAAGACCGTCGGACTGTATCGTCGCGAGGGATCATTGCGAGTGACAAATTGCATTTTCCAAGCCTCTCGACTTGGAATCTACAACACTTCTGGCGCGGGTCGATTGACACATCATCACAACCTTATCGACGCTGGGCGACCGTTGGTCGGTACAGAAGCTGGCGAAAACGAACGATTCGAGTCTCCCGTGTTTGTTGACGCTGCCGCCGGAAACCTTCAGCTCGGCGCCGGGTCACCAGCAATCAATGCAGGAACAGAATCAAAGACGCTGGTCGATTTCGAAGGCAACGAGCGTCCCAGTTTTGAAGGATTTGAAATGGGCGCTCACGAATACATGTTCCCCGATGGGTCAATCAAAATCATGCAGTGGGACGAACTCGCGGGAGGTTGATCGAGTCGCGGCGCGTGCCCCGATAGTCCCCAGATGCTCGGCGCGACCCGAATCCAGGGAACGTCCTAATGTGACGAGCAGGTCTCGCTCGGCGCTTGCTCGGTCGTCCACTGAGTAAAATCGTGAGGCTCGCGATGAACGCGGTTGTAGACCGTGTCACGTTCGACCGGGTCCCGTCCCGCTTCGATGATTAATTGACGGATATCGTCAACACTTAAGCATTGCGGAGTCGTCGCGCCGGCATCGTGATAGATCAACTCATGACGAACGGTTCCGTCAATGTCATCGGCACCATAAGCGAGCGCCGTTTGTGCGGTCTCGATGCCCAACATGATCCAGTACGCTTTGATGTGCTG
Organism: Roseiconus lacunae; assembly: GCF_008312935.1. Lineage (NCBI taxonomy): Bacteria > Pseudomonadati > Planctomycetota > Planctomycetia > Pirellulales > Pirellulaceae > Roseiconus > Roseiconus lacunae. The sequence goes on from NZ_VSZO01000008.1 coordinate 29,938, forward strand.
CACGTTGTCGAGCATCAATCGGCTGATCGCGACCGTTCTCAAGTCCATCAGTGCTGATGGCTTTTTCAGATCGGATAGCTTCGTGTTGTCCGGGTGGAATGCGAGCGGAATGAAGACCTGGAAGCCTCCGGTACGATCTTGCAAATCGCGAAGACGAATCAAATGATCGACTCGGTGGTATGCTTTTTCGACGTGCCCGTACAGCATCGTACAGTTCGTACGCAGCCCGATCTCATGAGCCGTTTGATGGACCTTCAGCCACTCATGAGTGTTGGCCTTGTGCTCACACAATTGGTCGCGAACCTCGGGGTGAAAAATCTCCGCCCCGCCACCGGGCATGCTGCCTAAACCGGCTTTGCGCTGATCTTCAAGCACCCACTGCTTTGTCTTTTTGGTTTGAAATTCAAACCAATTGATCTCAACGGCAGTCCATGCCTTGAGATGAATTTTCGGATAGTTCTCGTGCAGCAGTTCGATGATCCCTCGATACCAAGAGTAAGGCATCTTGTGATGCAAACCACCGACAATATGCATTTCGGTGCAGCCATTTTCGGTCGCTTCCTGCCCACGCTGCAAAATCTGTTCGTCGTTCATCACGTACCCTTTCGGGTCACGCAAATCGCTTCGGAAGGCACAGAATCGGCACCGGTAAACGCAAACGTTCGTCGGGTTCAAATGGGTGTTGATATTGTAGAAACCCACGTTGCCGTTTTTTCGCTCGCGAACATAGTTCGCAAGCATTCCGATTTCCTGCAACGGGACGACTGGGTCATAGAGGAAAATCCCATCGTCCATCGAAAGACGTTCTTCCGCTTCGACCTTGTCTCGGATCTCGCGCAGACGGGCGGCATAGTCGACTTGAATCATGAATGCAGATCGGGTTTCGGAAATGAAAACAATGCTTGAATGCGGAACGTCGCCATTGTGGTTACCGGAAACCGCACGTCGAGGCAACCTGGTGATCAGGAATTCGCCAACTCGCGAAGTTTTTCGCGAGCCGCACCACCATCGATGGCAGTTTGTGCGACCCTAACGCCCTCTGCGAGCGTGGCAACCTTTTCGGTCAGTAACAATGCTGCGGCGGTGCCCGCGACCACGGTGTCGCGTCGCGGGCCGGGTTCTCCGTCAAGGATGGCTCGGATCATCGCGGCACTTTCTGCGGGGCCAGACGCAGCCAGCGCTTCGACGCCAGCGGGTAACAAGCCGAAATCTTTTGGCGTCCAGCGGGTTTGGCTTGCGACTGCTTCGCCTTTGACCTCGATCACCTCAGTGTAACGGTCCAATGAGACTTCGTCTTGCCCATCGGCGGCATGAACGACGAAGGATCGGGTCGTCGACAGATGGGCAATCGCCTGGGCGATTTTACCTTGGGCATCAGGGTGGCTGGTCCCTAGCAATTGGTGGGTGGCACCGGCAGGATTGCAAAGGGGGCCGAGTAGATTGAAAAGTGTCTTGACACCTAACTTCCGCCGGACGCCGACGACGTGTTTCATCGCCGGATGCAATTTTACGGCAAAACAAAAACACAACCCCACCTGATCCAACTTCTTTGCCACGGTTTCGGCGTCCGATTCGATCGGGACGCCTAGCTCTTCTAGGACATCTGCCGATCCGGTCACACTGGTTGCTTTCCGGTTGCCGTGTTTAGCGACCGGAATACCACAGGCTGCCGTAACGATCGCCACGCCGGTACTGATATTGAACGACCCGCTTTCGCTGCCACCGGTTCCGCAGGTATCCAACAAAATTGAATGTGAATGGGGGATCTTCGTCATATGGCGCCGCATCGCCCTGGCGGCACCGACAATTTCCGAGACCGCCTCGCCCTTTTCACGCAATTGCAGCAACAATTGACCGATTTGCTCGTCATCGGCTTCGCCACGCAGCATGGTATCTATCAGGGCTCCGGTTTGATCCGCCGTCAAGTCCTCCCCTTGCCGGGCCTGCTCGATGGCCTGCTCGAAGGGTGCGGAATCAGGCGTAGCGGTTCCGGGCGAATTCATGCAACTTGACCGATTAGGGAATTGGCAACGGGGAACGAACGACAACTTTACACAGGGTAAACAGATCGGGCTCGTTTAGAAACGCCCGGGACTTTACACTTTGCACATGACCAGAAAAATCATCATCGATTCCGATCCCGGCATTGACGACGCGGTCGCGTTGACGATGGCGTTGTTCGATCCACGATTGGAAGTCCTTGCGATCACGGCAACTGCCGGAACCGTCACCGCCGAACAAGCGACCGCCAATGTCGGTGCGATCATTTCGGCCCTCGACCCACCGCGATACCCGCGAGTCGGTAAGGCATCGCCTCCCGAAGACGCGGCCGTCATCGACGATCGCTTTCTGAACGGCAAAAGTGGCCTCGGCAACTTTGAGGTCTCCGCCAATGCTCGGCAACACCTCCCGCCGAGTGAAAAAGTGATGGCAGAGCTGCTGCGTGCGAACCCAGGCGAAGTCACCATCGTCTGTCTCGGCCCATTGACCAACCTCGGGCGTCTTTGCCAACGCGACCCATCGGTCTTGCAATTGGCCGACAAGGTCGTCATCAGTGGCGGTGCATACCGGAACGCCGGAAATGCTAGCCCGGTCGCCGAGTTCAATCTGCACTTCGATCCGATCGCCGCCGCCGATGTTTTCGCCTCGCCGACGACAAAGTCGCTAGTACCGCTGGATGTGACCGAACGGATCTCTTTTGGTGTCGATTTGCTAGAAGCGTTGCCGGCGAAGTACACCCGTGCCGGCAACCTGCTTTCGCAAACGGTGCCGCACGCGTTTCGCATGTCTCACCAACGCTTAGGACGAGAGTTGCTACCGCTAATGGATGCGACCACGATCGCAGCCGTGCTCGAACCGGAATTATTCGACTGGACCGAGATGGCTGGCAAAGTCGAAACCCAAGGCGTGCTGACTTGTGGAATGACCGTGTTCGACCGACGCCTGCGCCCGGAATGGCAAACCAACATGGAAGTCGCACTAAAGGCTGATGTCGAAGGCGTCAAAGGGCTGATCCTGCGAAGCCTTAAGTACGCCGGCCAACACACTTAATTCGGCGACGGTCACGCAACACAAAAGAGGTGACCCGGTGCAGGACACCAAGTCACCTCTTCGGCGATGGAATTCGTTTTGACCGGTTTGCCTACCAGTTGTAGTTGAACCCGAAGTAGGCTCCGAGCATCGTGAAGCAATCATCCGCTCGTAGACGACCGGCCGATTCGACACTCGTGTATTCATCGGGCATCGAGTCGATCGAGGTCGCGACACCGCAGGCCGATAGGATTCGGTAACCACCCGTCGCGGTTAGGCGGTTGCTGATGCGGTAGCCAACTCCAAAGTCCAACTCGCCCAGTCCCGCGAGACTGACGTCGGACTTGTCGGTGTAAAGGTCGCCAGCCCCCGCACCTTGCGAATCCGTGTATGCCAGCACCATGTCGTTGCCGATCCAGTGGGTGAAGCTAGCGTCGTTGCCGTAGACGCCGATCTTGCCACCGACATTGACCATCAAACGACTGCCCAAGCAATACGTCAACTGAGAACCGAACTGGTAACCGTACAGGTTGTTTTCGGTTTGGAGTTCGTAGTAGATATCGCTACCGCTAAGCCCTGGCATCATGTCCACGTCACCGGCGATCAGCAACTCGTCTTCTAGTTGGAACCAGCGGAAACCGTGCGAAGTCCGGACCCGCAAACGCCCGCCACAAGCACGTGCCAAAGGCCCAGTCGCACCACCGAATAGTCGCCCGCTATGTCCGGTGTTTCCCAAGACGCCGCAAAGCGAACCCGGATAGCATGATCCAAGTCGGCGAGCCCCGAGCAATCCAAAGTGGCTCAGGTTGATTTCGATACCTTTGACACGAATGTCACGCTCACTACAGATGTAGGTCGCGTTCATGTCATAGTCATCGTAGACCGTTGTTGCACCGCCGCCACGGTTGATGGAAACCGTGCGGACGGCCGGGTGAGTGAACCGAAGACCGGCACCGGTATCGTAATTGCAGCGTGACTGAGGATCGGGATCCCAATACATGAATCCAATGTCGATCCCAAAGGCGCCACACCCCAAATAACGGCCAACACGTGTGCTGAATCCGACCGTGTTGTCGGGATCCAAGTCGCTGTATTGCCCTAAAACCATCCCGTTGTCGTCCGTGACGAATACCGCGGACGAACTATCAGCGATGTCCCAGAACAGGATGTCCAATCCGCCATACCATGGCGAGATTGGTCCGACGCCTAGCCCGCGTGATCCGCAAGCACCGGTGTTGCAACTGCCGGTTGAACATCCAGACGAGCAACCGGTCGAACCGCAAGATCCCGATTCACAACCGGTGCACGATGTCCCCTCCGCGTAGCCCTGAGCATAGCCGTGACCGGCATCTTGCCACGGCGCCGACGCCGCTTGCTCATAAGGACTTCCGTAGGATCCGAGCGGCGCGGCGGCCTGCCCGTGATGTCCATGGTAGCCCTGTTGCGCCATCGCCGGAGTGCCGGATACCGCTGGCGGTGCGGGCACACTGCCGTGCTGGTGTGCGACACTGTAGTGTCCCGGTGCTGCTTGAGCGGCGTTAAACTGGCCGGTGATGAATCGACCGCCGTTGACAGGTGCGGGCCCCTGAACGACCGACTGGCCCTGCGGAGCATACTGGCCCTGCTGACCGTATCCGGAAGGCTGCGACGCGGCCTGATGGTAGGGCTGCGCCGAAGCCGGGTAGGATGGCTGCACCGGCCGCCGCGGTGTGGTCGTCGCCGGGGCATGCACCTGGTACTGCGAACCGGAATACTGATGGCCAGCTTGTGGCAGGGAGAATTCAGGCGGGTAGATTCCCTGACCTTCAGTACCGGCCCCGTTGAAGCCTGGGTTTCCCAATGCCTGACCACCGAAGCCCTGGTGTGCCCCGGGCATCGTCGTTTGCGGATAGGTTTGGTAAGGAGACACCGGTCGCCCTGGTGACGACGAGAGCGATTGCACCGCGTGCTGCATCGCAACCTGTTGGATTTGATCCGCTCCAGAGGATTCCTCCTCCAAACCTTCGATGACCGTTTTCAGGCTGGTCGAGGGCATCTGAAACGAACTCCATTTCGATGGCTCGTCCGCGTTGGTTTCAAGCGCGATGCCAGCACCAACGGTGAGCCCGATTGCGGCAGCGATGCCCCGCACAAATGGCGTCTTCACTGTACTACTCCTTTCTGTATTCCATCACGCTCTGCATTCCATCATGCCGGCGCCCCTTCACCCGCATTCGGGCAAGTGCTATTTCCGTCGTGGAACAAGCTTGGTTCGCACTCAATTGGTTTGGCACAGACCATGCGGACTGCACAACAACCAACGCTCCCAACATCCTGGGGAGACGCAGTTTCCAGAATCGGCCATGCCGACGACAGGACGTATCCTGACGCAGGATTTTCAGCAACTGACGCAAAGGGGCGATCGTTTTATCGCCATCTCCAGAACGGCCCGCACGATCGCTACATCCGGCAAATTGACCTTCTGATTTCACTATTTAGATGAAGTCCGTCGCGGAAGCCGCCAGGCTTTCGGTGCATCACCTTTGACCGTCGCGCTGCGGATGACGACACATCGCCGAAACGCTCCGCGCGTTCCGCTACCCGAAATTCAAAAGCCGCCGCGCTTTATTCGGCAAAACGCTTCGTTTCCGGACCGAGCAACAAGTCCTCCGTCGGCAGCTTTTCCCAGTCGAAGCATTCAATCAATTCACCGGCCTCGCAATCTTCGATGCGATCGATCAGCCCCAGCGACGCGGCAGCCCAACCGACGATTCGCTCGGGACGCACACCTTGATCGCGGTAAAAACTTAACCGTGTGTCCCCATGGCGTTTGGCAAGCCGACGCCCGTCACTACCACGCACCAACGGAAGATGAGCGTACTCGGGAGCCTCGATCTCAAGTCGCTCCGCCAAATCGATTTGGCGAAACGTACTGGCCACCAAATCGTTTCCACGTACCACTTGGTTGATCCCTTGAAGTCGATCGTCGATTAGCACAGCCAGTTGATAACTCGCGTGCCCTGAGCGTGTCACGACGGGGAAATCGCCCAGTTCCTTCGCCGGATTGCATCGCAGTGTTCCCATCAAGCGGTCATCGAATCGCAATGCCTCGTCGATCGCCCGGAACCGAAAACAGTGTTCGCGATCCTCGATCCGATCGCCATATTGATACCCGCTGCACGTTCCCGGGTAAGGCGCCGACTCTCCGCGAAACCGACTTTCGTGCGGCGCAGAAATCGCCTCTTCGATATCCTTCCTCGAACAGTAACAAGGGTAGATTAAGTCATGCCGATGTAACGTTTCGATGGCTCGTCGGTAGTGTTCGACATGCTCGGTTTGTCTGGCGATTGGTGTGTCCCACTCGATCCCTAACCATCGCAAATCATCGATCGCTTGGTCGGCCGCCCAAGACTTGACCCGTGGGGAATCCAAGTCATCGATTCGCAGCGCCAATTCACCGCCAACACTGCGCGCCGCCCAGTAGGCGGCCAAGTGCGTGCGAGCATTCCCCAAGTGTTGGGCGCCAGTCGGCGACGGTGCCAATCGACCGCGGATCATTTCTGAGCCTGAAGCATGTTTCGCATACTTTCGTTGGCGATCGCTTCGGCTCCCATTGCGTAGTCGAACACCTCGACACTGACCCAACCGTCATAGCCGACTTCGGAGAGGGTCTTAAAGATAGGGACAAAGTCGACGTCGCCCATCCCAGGTCCTTTCAAGTTCGGATCGTTGGCATGGAAGTGAATCATCGCATCGGCGTTGTCACGAATGATTTGAGTGATCTCGGTCGGCTCGTCACTCATCGCCTTGACGTCAAGATGCAATTGCACGTGTTCGCTGTCGACCATCCGCATTAACTCGCGACCTTCGGCGGCGGTGTTGAGAAAGTTACCCTCGCCGCGACCGAGTGGTTCGATCGCGATTCGCACTCCCTGTTCTTGCAGCGTAGGGACGACACCGCGCAAACAATCCGCTGCCGAAGCCATCGCTTCCTCGGGCGTTTGTGAAGAAGGGAAATTACGCTGCTGCGGCGAACCGAGCACCATCACGTCGCCGCCAAGATCGCCGCACAGCTTGGCCAGTTTCGAGAGGTACTTTGATGTTTCGTCGCGGACCGCTTCATCGAGCGTCGTCAGGTGGAATCCCTCGGTCTTGGCGAGTAACCAGTGCAGCCCAATGATTTGCAAGCCGGCGTTCGTCACTTCGTCGCGATAGGCCTTCCGTTGTTCGGCCGTGAACGAATCCACGTCATCGGTCAGCATGAACGGAGCGACTTCCCAACCTGTGTATCCGGCTGCCTTTGCGATTTGCAGCGCTTCGGATAAGTCCATGTCGCCAAAAGTTTCGTTGCAGATACCGTATTTCACTGTCATGATTCCTAAACAGATAATTCGTAGAGACCGGTGGTAGCAGTAGGATGGGTGTAACCGGGATTCCGATCGTTCAATATGCAAGGCCTATCGATTGGTGACCATTGGGTCAATCTGGCGGCAAAGCTGCTCTAGAGTTGGAGCGAATTCGGATTTGGGGTTGGTGAAGGACGCGGTACGCTCGCGATTCGTAGAATTGAGCGACAATTTCGCTCAACTTTCCAAGTTGATGGCGGAACAAAACGAGTGACTCCTCCCGTTGAAATCGCTTTCAGTACTTGAGGTTTCCAGCGGAGCATCGGTGACACCCCAGTAGGATAACAAGCATTCTTGGGGTCTCGGAACCCAACGCAAACCCGATTACTTCATGCCGACGATATTGATTCGCATTGCCTCGGCGGCGGTTGCCATCTCCGTCATCGCCCTGCTATTGGTTGCCGCTTCGTTGGAGCCGCATGCCGGCGGGCTGGGGACGCACCAAGCACTGGGCCTGCCACCGTGCAGCACACGGATACTGTTCGGAATTCGTTGCCCAATGTGCGGCATGACGACAAGCTGGGCGCACTTCGTACGTGCGGAGTTCCCGTCGGCGGTCATGGCAAACTTAGCCGGAACGATTCTCGCAGTCTTTGCGATTGCGGTCGCCCTGCTTAGCATGCAAGTGTCATGGCGGGGAACGCTGCCCACGCCGGATCGAACGCGGCAGTTCACGCTTGGCCTAGTAGCGGTGATCACCATCGCCATCACCGAGTGGGGACTCCGACTCAGTCCCGCCGGTGATTGGATCTGGTAGCGAGCAAACGCACTGGTTCTCGATCCCAATTCACCGCTTGATTGGATCGATCACACGCCGCCAAGTCCGGCAAGTGTTATTTACTCTTGGTCGTACAGCGGGAGATGCCGGTAATACACCTCCAAACAATAGATCGACAAGCACGTCGTGAACATTCGCCCGCCGATACTCCATTTGTCTCTCTGCGGTGCCCAACTCCCACGCTCTGTTCCTTCGCGAATTTGTAGCGCCGGAAGCTTGACCTTCATGTCGTCATTCCAATTTTTCCAGGGTGCACCGCCAAAATGATGGAACACCTGGGTGGCGTAGTACCAGTAGTAGACGTCGTGGTTGTTAATATCAAACGGCGCATCGGCCTGTAATAGATTGACGCCATCGACCATCGGTGCGAACCCGCGTTCCCATCCCAAGTACTGACGACACAACAGTCCTTCGGCCGTCATTGCCGGAGTCGCCCGATTCTGCCCGGGTTGGTAAGAGTAGCCTGCGCCATAATAAACGGCGGCTGAGTCCAGGTAGGTTGATACCTTTCGGACCTGTGAATCCTTGACTTCAAGTCCGGCAGCCATCGCGCTTTGGATCGCCATCACGTACCAACCGGTGACCGAAGTATCACCGGGTTCACGGGGACGGTAGCGCCAACCTCCGTTGGGGCCTTGAGCTTGAAACGCGTAGTCGATCGCGCGTTGGGCATAGGCTCGCAACCAAGAATCTTTGGTCATTCCATACAGTTCACAAAGCGCAATCGTTGCTTGCGCTTGTGCGTAGGCACGATCATTCCCACGGGTGTCGGACGCCATAAACCCGTTGCGGTCTTGCATCGCGACTAGAGCTTTAACGCCTTTTTCAACCTCTTGCCGGTACGGGCCTTCCAAGTGCGTGTTCCCGTCGCCGGCAAATGCGAGTATCGCCATTGCGGTGGCGGCACAACGGTTTTCCGTACCGGCACCGTTATCATAGGGACCATCCAATCGCCAGTACCCACGGCGTGTTTGTTGTCGTTTCAGCCATGCCAAACCGAGTTTGACTGCCTCCTGCGTCTCTTGGGTCGCACCATACATCGCCATCAAGGCACTTCGCATCGCACCGGATCGACCGCCAAACATCGGCTTGCTGATTTCCACCTTGCCGGGCCCTAATTGATCGGGCTGAATGACGGCTTGTTCGACCGCCTCGACGTTTTCGAACATATCGACGATTTCGGTTTCGACCATTGCGTCGTCGAGAGCGTCGACTTCGGCATCAATCGTGTCGCTCATGATCGGTGTCGACAAATCCAGTTCGGTCGCGTCCTCGGTGGCTTCTTCGGCGATGCCAAATTCGACGACCAGTTCCTGGAACCCTTCCGGGACGGGGCTGGTCAAAAGGGCCAGGATCAGCAGCACAATGAGGTGAATCACCAGACTTAGCAACCAGGACGGCGCCGACCGGGTGACCTCTTCGGCGATGTCATGCTCCGCTTCTTCGGCGGTTGCGAGGGCGCCTTCTTCGCCGGTAGCGGGCACCGGCGGTGAGCCATCGCTGACCGTTGGCAACTCCCCACGCCATCGTTGGTTGGCCGAGCCGATTCCGGAGCGCGGCGTCGGTTCGGTGGGTCCGACAGTTGCCCCGGGCGTGCGGACTTCGGCAGGACTGACCGGGGGCAGGGTCGAGCGAGGCGGCGGGGGTGGGGGAGGGAGCGGCTTACCTGCGGGATTCGCGGGACCGCCGGGACGAGCCGGCGGTGCGGGCGGAGGAACGCTGCCTGTCGGTCCGGTCGGACCGCCGGGGGATTCCAGGGAACCGTCGAGCTGGGTCTGCTCACCGGTATCGATCCGAGGCAACTGCTTTCCGGACGATCGCTTGCGTTCGGGATTTTGAGTCGGATCGTTCAAGCGATTGCCTGTTTCGATAAACTTTGGTCTCGATTGCCCAAATTCGCTTGCGGCGTTCTGATGATGATCCACGGAGGACGAATCAGCGGCGAGACTTTGTGACACGACTACGACCCGAATAGGCGGAGAGACGAGCGCAAGCTTGGCGGTCCCATCGGTCCGGGCGTCCAGCCTTGCCGTCTCAGTATATCGCAGTCGCAAGTCGACGACAAAAAGCGAGGCGGGATTCCCGGATTTCCGGAACCCCCACCCCGCTTAACTTGTCGCGTGCAGAGTTGACGAGTCAGGCGTCCGCAGGCCTCGTTGGCCTGCTAGACTGCCGAGACTGGATCAATTAGCAGCCGCAGGAAGGTGCAGCAACTTCGCAACCGCAAGCGGGAGCAACGTCGCAGCAGCTCTTTTTGCATCCGCCAAAGAGTCGCTTTAGCAAACCACCACGGCTCTTGCCGCCGCATGCTGGTTCGCAGCAAGCGTCAGCCGATCCGCATCCGCAAGCGTCGGTCGCTCCGCAGCAAGCGGGAGCGGGGCAGCAAACGGTGACGGGGACTTGCTTGCAGACCGTACGAGGAACGCACTTGGTGACGGTGTAAGGTTCGCAAACCTTACGGCACTTGGCGACCTTGATGGTCTTGGTGTAGCACTCGGTGCGGCACTTGTTGACGCAAACGGTCTTGGTGCGGCACTCGGGAACCATCTTGCAAACTTTGTATTCGCAAGTCTTGGTGCGGCACTCGGGAACCATCTTGCAAGTCGTGTACTTGCAAACTTTGGTGCGAGGCTCGCAGACGTACTTGCAAACGGTGTAGTTGCAAGTCTTGGTGCGGCACTCGGGAACCATTTTGCAGGTCGTGTACTTGCAAACTTTGGTGCGAGGCTCGCAGACCCAAGTGCAAACTTTGTATTCGCAAGTCTTGGTGCGGCACTCAGGAACCATTTTGCAAACGGTGTAGTTGCAGGTCTTGGTGCGGCACTCGGGGACCATCTTGCAAACGGTGTATTCGCAGGTCTTGGTGCGGCACTCAGGAACTCGCTTGCAAACGGTGTAAGGAATTTCGCGGGTGCGGCATTCTTTACGGTAACGGGTGCAAGTGATTTCTTTTTCTTCGCAGGTCGGAACCCAAACTTTCTTGCAAACTTGCTTCGGCGGGCACTGAACGCACTCGACGCGGCATTTGCCGGGGCAGTAGACGCAACGGCAGGTTGCAGGATCGTAGGTCCAAGTACCGGGCTCACGCACGGTGCGACGCATCGTTCCGCCAGGAACTTCTTCCGTCACGGTTTCCCAGTGTCCACCTTTGACCGTGATGGTCTTGGTGTACTGCTCGGGAACCATCACGGTGTAGTTTTCCGTGCGGACCTTGTCTTCTTTGACCGTGTTGTAAACGGTGTAGTTGATCGTACGAGTCTTGGTCTCGTAGACCGGCTTCATGACCGTGTAGTTGATCGTACGGGTACGAGTCTCGTGGACCGGCTTCATCACGGTGTAGTTGATGGTGCGGGTCTTGGTCTCGTAAACCGGCTTCTTAACCGTGTAGTTGATCACTTTTTCGTGAGTCTCGTACACTGGCTTCATCACGGTGTAGTTGATCGTACGAGTCTTGGTCTCGTAGACCGGCTTTTTAACCGTGTAGTTGATCACCTTTTCGTGAGTCTCGTACACCGGCTTGTTGACGGTGTAGTTGATCGTGCGAGTCTTAGTCTCGTACGTCGGAACCATCACCGTGTATTGAACTTCACGTTGCTCGGTGTAAGGCACGACGCGAGTCGCTTGGACTTCTTGATCTTCGTAGTACCGTTCGTACCGCGTGCGATAGCGAGTCTCTTCGACTTGATCGTAAACCGTTTCGGTCACGTTTCGCATCACGGTGTAAGAACCGTCTGCGCTCGGTGCCGGTGCGACAGCACCTTCGACAGCACCGGCAGCCTCACCGCCTTCGACGACTTCACCGTCGGCGACGACAGAACCACCACACGAGCTACACCCTTGGTAGCTGATAGCGCCACAATAAGCGCCGCGTGCGGACTGAGCCCCCGAGACAACCGCTAGGATTGCCAGGGCGGGCAGTAACCACAGCCTTTTCATCTCTTCTTTCTCCAGGAAACACAATTTGGGTTGCAATGGGACGCACTGGACGATGCGAGACCCATTGCTCACACCCTCCTGCACTGTTGGCGTGCACGTGCACTGCGACGAAAGACCCCCCGTTCGAGATGACGCCCCGCAGATGCGGCTCGTGAACCTGCTCAGCCTTTCCCGTTACGGAAGGGAGGAAACTGATTCGGTCACGTTAAGGTTGCGTCCTAACGAATTAGGTCCTTATGCCGTCAATACATCGACTGCGTAAACAGATCCGACCAAGCAAACAGGCTTGCCCTGGCAAATTTTGGCGGTCAGGTAGTCGGGGCGTGCCGCCAATACAAACCGTGACGGTTATACCGATTGCGATGTCCGTGACACGACCCGATCAAACGGTTTTTCTGGTCCTGTTCACCCAGTCCTTCTTGATGACAAAACCGGTCCGCAACGTGTCCGTTTACCCAATCAGAACACCACCGCGATGACGCCCCGATTCTTTTGTTCGTAGCCTGATTGCCAACGAAATGCTTGAACCGTCGTCGCCGTTGCGATCCAATATCCCCATGCCAGACAAACCGGACCCCACTGATGCGATCCCGCCGCCGACGCGATTCCCGCGTCCGGCCGTCGGACGGTTTAGCCTGTACTACCGGGAGCTCTACCGATTGCTCGACCAAGGCCAATCGCACATCAACAGCAAACAACTGGGATCGATTGTCAATGTCTCCCCGGCGGTCGTCCGGCGTGACCTCAGCAACCTTGGCACCATCGGCCGGCGCGGGGTCGGCTACCAGATCGATCAACTGATCGATCAAATTGGCGGGGTACTCGGCAGCGGCCAACAATGGCAAGTCGTCCTCGTTGGCGTCGGCTCGCTCGGAGATGCACTGCTACGGTACCGGGGATTCGAACGCCTCGGCTTCCGACTTGTCGCCGCCTTCGATCTCGACAATCAAAAGGTGAATCAAACGATCGGTGGCGTTTCGATTCTCAATGCAGAAACGATGGTGGGCAAACTCGCCGAACTCTCGCCCGACCTAGCGATCATTGCCGTCCCCGCTGAAGTGGCGCTCGACGTCGCCAACGAATTGGTCGCCGCCGGAATCAGCGGTATCCTAAACTTTGCACCGACGACGCTGCGATTGCCCCCGGGAATCGCCGTCGTCAACGTCGACCTCGCAAGCGAACTCCAGCGGCTCGCTTTCAGTGTCCAGAATCTTTGAGACTTCTTGATCGACATTGCATCGCCGAAATGCTCCGCGCGTCCCGCTACCGGCAAAGCTTCTACCGCGACGTCAATTAACCTGAGTCTGGCGCGCGCTGAGCACCGCTTCTCGTGCCGCTTCGACCGAGTCGGCTGTTGCGGTGAGGTGCCCCATCTTTCGGCCGACTTTTGGATCACGTTTTCCATACAAATGCAACGCGACGGTGGGCTGAGCACGCTGTAACTGATCCCATGCCGGCGGTCCATCGTTGGGCCAAAGGTCACCTAACAGATTCGCCATCGCCGCGGCAGCAACGCGTAAACTTGGGTCGCCCAGCGGCATCCCGCAAACCGCTCGAACGTGTTGCTCAAACTGACTGGTGTGGCAAGCCTCGATCGTCAAGTGACCACTGTTGTGAGGGCGAGGCGCGACTTCGTTGATCAACATCGTTCCGTCGGCAGTCACAAATAACTCGACACACAACACGCCCACCAAATCCAATACCTCTGCCGCTTTGGTTGCCAAATTCACCGCGTTTTCGATCAACTCGGGCGACAAAAACGAAGGGCAAACGGTGGTGTCTAAAATGTGATTGACGTGGTGATTCTCAAAGGGCGGGAAACAGCGCACCTCCCCATGAGCGGATCGGGCGACAATGATGGATGCTTCCGCTTGGAACTCAATGCACTTTTCGGCGATCCAGTGATCCGTTTCTTGCCATGGAACGGAGTCGATGTCGGACTCATCGTCTAAGCGGTGCTGCCCCTTACCGTCGTAACCACTGCGGGCGGTTTTCACGATGACCGGCCAGCCATGTTCAGCCGCGAACGACTGAACGCAATCACGTCCGCTTACGCGGGCAAACGGAGTGACCGCCAATCCGGCATCCGCGAACGTTTGCTTTTCAATCAAGCGATCCTGGGCCGTCGCCAAGACGTGATGCGAGGGATAGGTCGGTGCGTGCTCGCCACACAATCGCATCGTCTCGGCGGGAATATTTTCGAACTCCAGCGAAATCACATCGCATTGCCGCGCGAACTCGATCACGGCCTGAGAATCGTCCAGACGCCCGACGACTGTCCGAGTGGAAACTTGCGCTGCGGGCTCATCATTGGACGCACAGAAGACAACGACGTCATATCCCATCCGTGTCGCCGCGACAGAGAACATCCGTCCGAGCTGCCCGCCGCCGACCATTCCGATTGTCGATCCGGGCAGGATCGTCTTTGCCTTGGTCGCCACCGCCGTCGTGGACTCGGGCGCGTCATCCAGCGGACGAACGCCGCCATTCGAGATCGTTTTGTCGGTCACGTCACTACTCCAATTCGGTCGCGGCGAGGACTTGTTCCGTCTGCGCGTCGACGAATGCCTGCAGCCTGCTCTGCAGCGATTCGTCACCGAGTGCCAGAATGCGGGCAGCCATCAATCCAGCATTTTTCGCACCGCTCGTACCAATCGCCATCGTTGCCACAGGAATTCCGCCGGGCATCTGAACGATCGAAAGGAGCGAATCGAGACCGCTGAGGGCGCGGCTTTGCACCGGCACCCCGATCACCGGAACAGTTGTCTCGGACGCCACCATCCCTGGCAAATGTGCGGCCCCCCCGGCACCGGCGATAATCACCCGAATCCCGCGTTGCCGAGCTTGCTGGGCATAGGCAAACATACGGGCGGGCGTTCGGTGGGCGCTGACAACAGTTCGCTCGTGTTTGATCTCGAGCGTTTCTAAAATTTCGCATGCCGGGCGCATCGTCTCCCAATCGTTTCGACTGCCCATGATGACGCCCACGGTGGCGTCGGTAGCGGGAAATTCAGTACCTGCGTTGCTCATTTTCTGCTGTCGCCAGAGTCATTGGGAGGGGCGGAACGAGCCACAAAGATAGGCCGCTGACACGATTTTCGCTACCGTGCAACGTCACTGCCATCCGCACCGGCCCCCAAGACCGCTCGCTTCGCTAGGTCATCGCCGGCAAAAATCCCATCGAAGCACTCTGAGCTTTCATTTTCTCAAATGCCGGGTGCTGGGCGAGCAACAGAGGAAGCATCAACGCCCCCGACTCATCCAAGCGTGCGACCAAGCTTTCGTCGACACTTGCGCCCGATCGTATTCGCCAGATCGCTTGATTCAGTTCCACGCCAAATGGTCCATAAGGAAACGTCTCAAGCGTTGACTCACGTACTTCGTAGTACGTCGTCCGATCGATTGCCATGTCGGTGGACTGTCCCAACAATTCCAATGCGGCTTCATACTGGAATTGCTCTTCGAGTTGATCGAGCAGGAGACCGACGACATAGGGCCGTGCCGGATACGTATCCGCCGATTCATCGAGGAAACGTCTTGCGCTCCGCATGGCTCGATCGTGGTAGCCGAAGAACCATTCCAAACGCGCTCGATCGATTTTGAGCATCAATGACATCGGATGCAGTCTGGCGGCTCGGCCGACGCACTCTCTCGCTTGATCTTGTTTGCCCATCGCGGCAAAGTACAGCCCGCTCTGGTGTTGGACCTGCCAGTTGTACTCGCCCTCGGAAAGCAGACCGCTGAAGATTTCGCCCGCCAAGCCGAAGTCATACTGGGCCTGCCACTCATACATCGCCCGCGCCAATCGACCGATCAACGAATTGGGATCTAGATCCAATGCGTGTGTGAATTTTTCGGTCGCTGCCTTGATAAAGGCCGCCGACTCGGGCATTCCCGTTCGTGCCGCCAAATGCAACGCCGTGACCGCCGACGCAGCCAACGGATCGCTTCGCCTTGGATCTTCTTGATGGGCATGGTCAAAGCAAGCCAACGCGTTCCTTAATCCGAGCGTGCTATCCAAATCTGCATAGGCACGTCCTTTGACTAAGCAGCCGTATGAATGGGGATCGGGTTGATCATCCACGATCTGGCCGGTCGTTGTTAAGTTTCGGCCGATCTCCTTTGCGATTTCTGCGGCGACTTGGCTTCGTGCCAGAAATTGTCCATCACTTGACTCTTGTGATTGCTCGACCACGAATTCACTGCCGGCAAGCACCGCGCCTTTTTTGGCATCGATCACTTGCCAGTTATAGGACCAAAAGTACCGTCCGCCGAGCTGCTGTTGCTCGAATACCCCATCGACAAGGACCTGCACGTCAAGGTCTTTTCCCAGCCGGACGTAGTCGTGCGTTTCATCGACCATCATCGGCCGATAGGGACGAACCTCCAGCCCGTCGATTTTCGAAAACTCGCTGACCAGCGATGAAGCTAAGATATCGGCATCTTCGATCCGTCGCCCGTCGAGTGGCAAACCGTCGCCGATACTGCTTGACGCGGGATCTTTTTCCCGTGGGGTTAAAACCGCAATCGCCCGTACCGAAGGCATTGCCCGAGCCGCTGAGCGATTGGAAACGACGCCCAGCATCGCACCCAGGACACCGCCCGCCATCGCGGTCATCGCGTGCCGCCTAGTGATCGCATCGATCGTCAATGATTGATTTAGACTAGCACGAAGTTCCTCCTGTGCCGCCTCACGAGTCTGCTTGACCATAAAGTCACGCAGCTTCGTAGCGACGTCCGCTGCGGAAGGCCGCAACGTCGGATCTTTTTCTAAGCACTGCTTAATGATTTCGCACAGTAACCTCGATTGTTCGCACCCGGCGGACTCGAATTCGACTTCACCGGTCAACGTCGCGGCCAACCGGTCGGCCACGGTTCGACCGACTATCGCGGGCTTTCCATAAAACGCTTCATAAAGAACGCATCCGAAGGCAAACATGTCTGCCGCCTCGGTCGCCGGTTCACCGCGGGCCTGTTCGGGCGCCATGTAACCGGGCGTTCCCAAGATCATTCCGGCAGCCGTTTTCTTGGAATCGTCTTGCAATAAGTCAGTGTCGTCGATTCGCGAAAGTCCAAAGTCGACCAACTTGACTCGTAACTGGCCGTCGGTGGCATCATCGACAAGCATCACGTTTTGTGGCTTCAAATCGCGATGGATCACTCCCGATGAATGGGCGGTCGCTAAGGCGCTGGCAATTTGCTTGCCGACGTCGCATGACTGTTGCAGTGACAACGGTCCATTGGAAAGTTGCTCTGCTAATGTCAAACCACTCAGGAACTCCATCACCGCATAGGGTGCGCCTGCTTCGACGCCGACGTCGAACAGTTCAACAATGTTGGGATGCGAGAGTGCCGCAACTGCTTTGGCCTCGCGTTCGAAACGCTCCACCAGTTCCAGCCGTTTTGGATCATTGGGGGCGAGGTGTGGAAAGCCGAGCATCTTGATCGCAACAGGCCGATCAAGTCGTGTATCAGCGGCGCGATACACGACCCCCATGCCGCCCTTGGCAAGCACAGCAGAAACCGAAAAGGGACCGATGGTAAAACGCTGACGCAGTTCGTTCGGTTCCTGTTGCGTTTCATCGACGCTTGTCCCGCTGCCGTGGGCAAGTTCCTCGGCTGATTGATAGAGCGTTTCGCCCTGATGCATACTGACCGCCTGCGAGCCGCCGCCTTTGGCCAACCGACTCGCACTTGACGGAGACAAACGGCGATCGCCGATGTCGTTTCCGACCGTTTTTGCGCCCCGCTCGTGTCCGGTTGTAGCCCGGTCCGTTTTCGCCTGAAAAGGGGTCGGCGGTCCGATGCCTGACTGGCGGTCGTTTGCCGAATCGCTGATTTCGACTTCGATCGCGCCCAGCTCTTCGCGCAGCAGTTCGATCAGATCGCGGCTGGGTTGGCCACCAAATTTCTCGATAAACTGTTTGACCGAGTCTTCGATCGAATTCGATCGGTTTGCCCGTAAGTCATTTTCGAACGCGAGGCACACCGAATCCAAGACGGCCAATTCATCGGCGGAGAGTTCGTGTAAATTCATCTCCGATCCCCAGGGGGGTCAATCGTCACGTGATGCTTCGCTATACCAGTGATGACGCTTAACCTTACAGACTCAATCTAACAAATTAGCAATTAAGCCAAATCGACAATCAAGTCGACCGATCGCCAAGAATCGACTCGGCCTGTTCCGACCAAATCCGCCGGATCAATTGCAAGCGTCGTTCGGTCGCACGCTTACTGATTTGTAATCGATCGGCGATCTCGTCAACAAGAAACCCGTCCATCCGCATGACCGCGATTTGACGCAATTGTTCGTCGGGCAATTGTTCTAGCAACGAATCGCACGCTTCTTCCAATTCGATCGCCAAATCGGCTGTTTTGCCCCCTGCCGCGATCGCACCAATCCCCGCGACCCGATTTTGTTGGTCCGGATCGATAAATACCGACTCACCACGGACCGCACCGCCGCCACGCTTTTGCCGGGTTTGGTATCGCAGATGTGCATTGACCTTGCGGCCCGTCAGGGTGATCAACAGCCCCCAAAGATTATCCGGTCCACTGAGATCAGGAAACTGGTCCCGTCGAATCCCCGCGATAAAGCTATTGAACGCCGAAAGCGCGACGTCTTCTTCGTCGCCGGCACGCTTAAGATTCGCCGGCAGACGTTTCGCAGCCAAACGCACCAATCGTTGAAAGTAGGACTCCCACAACTCGGCGATCGCCTCGTCGTCGCCATCACGAACACGATCAAGGGCGTCCCTGAATCGGGTCAGGTCAGAATCGTTTTTAAAGGGCTCGTCCATACGTTCATCATGACGGAACATCTCTTCACTCGACACCCCAGTCTGGGTGTGCCCCAGATTGGCTTGCCCCCCCGGAGCGACGTTTCATTCAAAAGTTTAGGCCAGGAAAGAATTCGTGATCGAATCCCCAGCCTTGGGGAGATACGTCAAAAAGGACGTTTGAGTTCAAGCGGGCCTGCATTCCCCGTCGCGGAAGCCACCGAGCCTTTCGGAGAGTCACTTCACGTGACCGATCAACGCGAAACCTGCGTCCGGCGTCGAGCGAGGTCCTCATCATGGAGCAGCGTCTTCTCGCGATGCTTCGCCATCGCCTCCTGAAGCCGCTGGTAGGTTTCCTTCACGTCAGGCGTCATCTCTTCCCCGCTCAGGTCGGTCTGTTCAAGCAAATCGGCCTGCGTGTCGAAAAACCGCCCGTCGGCGTACAGCTTGAATCGATCGGTTCGAACATGCTCACTCGCTTGATCTCGCTTCCCATCTCGCTGATACCAACAGTAGATATAGTCCTTTTTTCGGCGGTCTGAATCACCGTGAAAGACAGGCAATAAGCTTTGCCCCGAAAGCTGCTTGGGGGCGGTCGCCTGATGACCGGCGGCGTCAATGATCGTCGGAAAGACATCCGAAAAATCGACCAACGCATCAGAGACAGTTCCCTTTTCGATGACGCCGGGCCAACGGGCGATGAAGCCCACGTGAGTGCCATTGTCCGTCGTTTTTCCCTTGCCTCCCTGATAGTCTTGCCCCCGCCATTTTGACGTCACACTTTCATACGTCCCGTTGTCTCCCGTCCACATCACCAACGTTGACTCGCCCAAACCATTTTCATCAATGCAGTCGACGACTTTGCCAACCATCTTGTCGGTGTATTGCACCATCGCATCCCAGTACTCGGGACCTTTGTAACCGCCTGGTTCGTTTTTCTTGTTACGCCACATCGTCGGATCCCAGTCGGGATGATCTGGTGTCGGCACGAACGGCCAGTGCGGCGCAATCATCGGGTAGTAGATCAAGAACGGCTGGTCGGGGCTATCGGCGCGATGCTTCTTGATAAAATCAACGAGGTAGTCAGAGACAACGTCTGGGCCGAACTCGCCGTTCTTGAAGTCGAACGCCTTCCCATCAATCTCCAGTCCCGGATTGGGATAGCGACTCGGACGACGAGTCAGTTGCCACAGACAGTAACGATCAAAGCCGAAACGTCGTGGCCCATCGAAACCGCCCGACAGCTGCCATTTCCCGGCGATGCAGGTCGCGTAACCGGCGGCGCGAAGTTCGTTTGCAAACGTGGTCGCCGCCGGATCCAGAACGCCAAACCGCAGATAGTTCTCATTGTTATAGATCCCCGTCATCAACTGAACGCGTGAGGGAGTGCAAATCGGTTGGGCGTGTGCGTTTTCAAATCGCATCCCGGCGGCGGCCAAGCGATCGAGATGAGGAGTCTTATAGCGATCACTTCCGTAGCTTCCCAAGCATTCAACCCCGATGTCATCGGCCATGATCATGACGATGTTTGGACGCAACGTCTGTGACTTCCCGGCTCGAGACGGGGCTGCGGTCGGCTTCGGCGGCTGATCTGCTTGGGCCAAAAGGCGGCTGCCTGGAGCGAACAACAGTGACAAACAAGTGACGGCGATCCAGATCTTCATGAGCGATCCTGACAATGATGAAAATAAAACCGACTTTTAGGACAACATAAACGATGCGGGCACGATAACGGGATCAACTCGAGAAAAGACAAACAGCGTTAGTGAACAGGAGTCATGTGCTTTCGCATCGAAGTGACACTCAATGTTGCTTCAGGCCCCTTTTCCACTGCAATGAAACGTTTGGATCTTGTGGAAAAAACGTTAACCAACGGTCGTTTGGCTTGCCCTAATTAGGTCGAATGGTCATGATTTTGTTATGGCGAATCGATCCCAGGACTGGGCTTCAATACGAGTCCCTGCATTGCAAGTGACCTCGTTTTGAGCACGGTCCGGACGCCTGATTTTATCTTGGCGTGAGGTCTTGCGGTGAGGCCGATGATGCGGAAAAGCTGCCCCTGTCGTTTTTTTGACCTAAGTTCCCTCAAGCGGGGAGCGCCGACGCGGTATTTCGCGCTAGATGAACTCGATCACACAGTCACGCAAACCGGGGGAAAGATCATGTTACGCGCGAAATTCGTCGCGGCTCTTGTCATCACGTTGTGCATTGTTGCCAGCGGAAATCGGACCGCGTTTGGGCAGTTGCCAGACAGCGCATTCCCGGTGAAGAAGCACGACTTTGGAACCGTCGCCGTCGCCGCGAAGACTGAATTTCGCTTCCCGGTCTACAACCCCTACAACCAAGACATGCACCTACGAACGGTGCGTCGCAGTTGCGGTTGCACCACGCCGATCATCGAAAGCGAATACATCCAACCCGGTCAAACCGGTTCGATCCTCGCACGATTTAACACCGACACGTTTCGCGGCAAAAAAGGCGCTACGTTGACCGTCGTGATCGACAAACCGATCTATACCGAAGTGAGATTGCGAGTCGATGGTTACATTCGCAGCGACATGGTATTCCACCCCGGTTCAATCGATTTCGGAACGATCGGCCAAGGCGAATCGACCGAGAAGACCACGAAGATCCTTTACGCCGGTCGCCCCGATTGGCAAATCGTCGATGTCCGCAGCAACGTGCCTTGGTTGGTCCCAACGAAAAAATTGGTCGAACGCACCAACTCGCGAATCAACTACGAGTTGACGGTCGCGGTCCGAGAAGACGCACCAACCGGCGCCTTCACCGACGAAATCGTTGTCATCACCAACGACAACAAGCGGCCCGAAGTCCCATTGAAAGTCTCTGGGAATATCGAAAGCCCGCTCAGCATCTCGCCTCAAGCGATCGCGTTTGGAAGTGTCAAACCGGGTGAATCAATCACCAAACGCTTGGTGATCAAAGGTGCCAGCCCGTTTACCATCGAGTCGATTAACTGCGAAGGCTGGAACGTGACCTTTTCCGATGCCGCGACGGCAAAGAAAATTCACATCGTCTCCGCGACGTTCATGCCAACCGAGGCCAGCGGCCCGATGAAGTCGACCGTCGAGATCACCACCGGCGGCGAAGCGTCTGTGACAGCCAAAGCAGTTCTAACTGCTGACGTTCGCAGCGAATAACCCCCCGCGAGTCGGCAACGCAACCCACATCGACCAACCGCCGGTGCTCCACCGGCGGTTGTTTTTTTGGGACGTACGCGGCGCCAATCAGGTAGCCCCGCATGAACCAGATGCGAGCGTTAGAGCGACGCCAAAACCTGATCGACCGCACCGAGCGTTTCATCAATGATCGCTTCGGTGTGTAGATTGCTAAAGAACAACGCCTCGAACTGGCTGCACGGCATGTAGACGCCCCTCTCGATCAGGCCCCAGAAATATCGCCCGAACAACTCGCGGTTCGAACGATCGGCCTCGGGCCAGTTGGTCACGGGGGCACCATTAAAGAACAACGTCATCATGCTTCCGACTTGTTGAACCTGATGAGTCACGCCGTGCTTTTCGGCGGCAGCCGCCAAACCGGTCGCCAATTTTTCTCCCATCTCATCGAGGAACTCGTAAGGCGGTTCCTCTTCAAGCACCCTTAAGGTAGCGCTTCCGGCGGCAACGGCAACGGGGTTACCACTGAGCGTCCCCGCTTGGAACACTTTGCCGGCGGGCAGGACATTGTCCATGATGTCGGCGCGGCCTCCGTATGCCCCCAGCGGCATCCCGCCACCGACAATCTTGCCCAGCGTTGTCATGTCAGGGACCACACCAAAGCGTTCTTGGGCGCCGCCGAATGCCAAGCGAAACCCCGTCATGACTTCGTCGAAAATCAGAATTGAGTGATCAGCCAACGTTTCCGACCGCAACGTTTGCAAAAATTCCATCGTCGGTGGGACACAGCCCATGTTGCCGACGACCGGCTCCAGAATGACCGCAGCGATCTCGCCGGGATGCTGGGCGAACGCGTTCTTAACCGCATCGACATCGTTGTAGTCGAGAACGATGGTGTCTTGACCGGCCCCGGGGGTGACGCCTGGCGAGTCGGGGACACCCAATGTCGCCGCGGCGCTTCCAGCGGCAACGAGTAGACTGTCGACATGCCCGTGATAGTTCCCGGCAAACTTGATGACCTTGTTTCGCCCGGTAGCTCCGCGGGCAACACGAATGGCGCTCATCGTCGCTTCGGTACCGCTGTTGACCAAACGAACCTTTTCGATGCTGGGCACCGCATCAATAATTTGCTCGGCAAGCTCCGACTCTGCTTCCGTCGGAGCCCCGAAACTGGTGCCCTTGGCAACGGCCGCTTCGATTGCCTGGACTACTTTCGGGTGGCGATGCCCCAGAATCATCGGGCCCCAAGATCCGATGTAATCGATGTAACGACGCCCGTCGATGTCGTACAAGTAGGGGCCTTCCGCACGCTCGATAAAGAGAGGGGTTCCGCCAACCGCACCGAATGCACGCGCGGGGCTGTTGACGCCCCCGGGCATCAGTTTTCGGGCTCGTTCGAACGCGGCCGCACTTTTTGGTCCCGCGCCTACATCAACGTTTGTCATCCTACCTGCTCTACCATTGAAAGTAACATCATCAAGCGTGAACGCTTTTGTGATTTCATTGTGCCCCATTATGCCGTCGATGCGAATCCACGAAACTGTCGCACCACGCTCATCCCAATTTCGGACGCCGATCAATTTAATGCGACGTCAAACGCCCCCAAACCAACCGCAGGTTCGTATCGTCGTTCCCTAAAGATCCATCACCGCGCGAGCGACTTTCACGATCGCGGGCGGGCCGATAGATTCGACTTCCAGGCGGCCAAAACATACAGCAAAGAGAAACACGATGTATTTCGCGAGTGACAACTGGGCCGGCGCGGCCGATGAAATTGCCGAATCATTGCGTCAGCACTCGGGTGGATTCTCCCCCGCTTACGGCGAAAGCGATCTCGACAAACGATTAGAAGAACGCTTCAACGAACTGTTCGAACGCGAGGTCGCCGTATTTTTTGTTGGCACCGGGACCGCGGCGAATTCGCTTGCCTTGTCGGCGACCAACCGCCCCGGCGGTTTTGTCCTCTGTCATCGCGAAGCCCATCTAATCGAAGATGAATGCGGCGCCCCCGAATTCTTTACCTCCGGCGCCCGACTGGCTCCCATCGATGGAGCCCACGGGAAACTTGATCTTCAACGACTCCGCGAAGGCCTCGAACGCTTCGATCCGAACTTTGTCCATCATGGTCAACCGATGGCGGTCAGTCTGACGCAGGCTACCGAAGTCGGCACGGTTTATTCGTGCGAAGAACTACAAGCGATCGCTGATCTCACCCATTCGTTTGGTTTGCCCCTACATATGGATGGAGCCCGGTTCGCCAACGCGATGGTTCGATTAGGCGTCACCCCGGCTGAAATGACCTGGAAATCCGGAATCGATATTCTCTCCTTCGGTGGTACAAAGAATGGGTGCTGGTGCGCCGAAGCGTTGGTCTTCATGAACCCCGAACGCGCAAAGCAATTACCATTTATCCGGAAGCGCGCGGCGCAATTGTTTTCCAAAACTCGGTTCATCGCGGCCCAGTTCCACGCCTACTTGGACGACGACTTGTGGATCTCACTTGCCAAGCATGCAAATTCTATGGCGGACGAATTGGGCGAACGACTAAATCAGTTTTCCAATTTGCGTGTCGCCTGGAAGTGCCAGTCCAACGAATTGTTTGTGACTATGCCGAAGCAGCTCGCAAAACGCTTGCTCGATCAGGGGGCAAAGTTTTACCCGTGGCCCGTCCCCGCGGAATTCGCACCCAAGCTTGCTGCCGGAGACGGGCTCTATCGACTGGTGACGTCGTTTGCGACCGAACGTGAACAGATCGACCAGTTGGTCGCCGCAATCGAAGCGTCCTCGAAGCCAACGAGTTAGTGCTTCATCGGTGCCTAACCCTAGGATTCGCCGTTCGGCCATCACCAAGGCCGCGATTCACTAAGCCGGAGTCCGTCGACTGATCAGCCAAACTCGAATCGTAGATCAGCAGCGAATCGCTAGCTGCCATCGCGGATCGAAGCGACATGGTCTATCAGGCATCCTGCCGCAACTGGGAGTTTTGGGCATCGCTGGCACGAACAACCTCGGTCAAATAAACTGACGGCCAGCCTTCCCCTTCCTTCCCCCCTCCATCCTGGATTCTTCCGTGCGAATCAATTCGTTGTTTAGCGCTTTCCTCGGACTGGTCGTTATTCTGGCCGTTAGCAACCGCGCCTCTGCCGACAAGCCAGTCCAATTAATCTTTGACACCGACATCGGCAATGATTGTGATGATGTGATGGCATTGGCCATGATCCACGCCTTACAATCGCGTGGCGAATGCGAACTGCTTGCCGTCACGATTACCAAAGACCACGAACTGGCCGCGCCGTTCACCGATTGCGTCAACACGTTTTATGGTCGAGGCGACATTCCGATTGGCGTTTGTCGCAGCGACGTGACCCCGGAAGCAGGCCGATATAACGTATTGGCATCGGAAACCGAGGATGGTTCCCCGCGTTACCCACACGATCTCACCACCGGAAAAGACGCCCCGTCGGCGGTCGAAGTACTTCGGAAAACGTTGGCCACAGCGGATGATCACAGTGTCGTGATTGCCCAAGTCGGCTTTTCGACAAATCTTGCGGACCTGCTCCGTTCGCCGGCAGATGACATCAGCAAGCTCGATGGTGTCGCGCTCGTCAAAAAGAAAGTTCGCTTGCTCTCGGCGATGGCCGGTGCGTTCACCAAGATCCCAAACAACAAAGGCGAGCTATACGATCACAAAGAATACAACGTGGTCAAAGACTTAGACAGCGCCAAGCATCTCGCCGAAAACTGGCCGACGGCGATCATCTGGAGCGGCTTTGAAATCGGGCTCAACCTACGCTATCCACATCGCAGCATCGAACAAGACTACGGCTACGTCGATCATCATCCGGTCTCAGAAGCCTACGTGCTATACAACCCGCCACCGCACGACCGACCGACTTGGGATCTCACATCGGTACTTCAAGCCGTCCGTCCCGGCCATGAGTACTTTCAGCTATCTCCGCAAGGTCGCGTCACGGTCGAAGCGGATGGGCTGACAACGTTTGAAGCTGCCGAAAACGGACGGGACCAATACTTTATCTTGAAGGACGACCAAAAGGCTCGGATCACCGAAGCACTCATGCTGCTGTCGAGCGAACCACCGTCGCACTGAGCGCGTGCTCGCCCACTGGTCATCTGTCACCTTTTGGTGAATACCGCGATCAACGACCGATCGATGCCTAATCGGATCGGTTCCCAACCATCGAGACCGAGCCCCCCCCTCCCCGAAGAGCCAACACCGAAACACCCTGAAGTGCTACACTGGGCATCGATCAGATACCTGTAAACGGTTCGTCCATTCCATAGGTGACCACGATGCTCAAAGTTGCAAGTCGGTATGTCTGCGTGTTGGGAATCGTCGTTTTAAACGGGTTTCTCTCGTCGAAATTGCTTGCTCAGGTTAGCGAGCCGATCGTCGGCAAGAGCACGGTTGATGCGAAACAGATGGGCGAACTCAAAGCCCGCTTGGATCGCAGAGAGATCGCCCAAGAAATCGATTCGAAGATCCCTCTGCCATTGCAGCAGGGGCAGCGCGACTTGGCCGGTCTGCTGAACGACCTTAAATTGAAGCAAGGCGCGGCGTCCGGAGAGTCTCGACCTCGAAGCATTCTGCCGTCCGGCTACGAGCGTCCTTACTTCCGATCCGGCGAGGAGCGTTCCTCAGCTCGCGGCGTGCTGAACACATCGCTTTCGATCGTCTATGACGACCGGAAAATCTATCGTCCCGACACGATCGAAGTTGATGGCGACGGCAAGCCAGTCGAAGAAAACGGCAAGCCCATCGTTTTGGCTCAAGCGGGGTTGATCAACGCGAGGTTACGATCCTACGAAGGACGCCCCGTCGGACCAACGCTGCGAGTAAAACCGGGTGAAATCTTGAGGGTGAAACTGAAGAATCTCTTGCCCCCTGAGAACCCAAACGAACACCCCGACGACATCAACACTCCCCACGACTTTAACACGACAAATTTACATACGCATGGGCTGCACGTTTCACCGGCAGGAAACGGCGACAACGTTCTATCATCGGTCCGCCCCGGGGAAGAACTCATCTACGAAGTTACGGTACCGGAAGACCACATCTCGGGAACATTTTGGTATCACGCCCATCGGCACGGCTCGACGGCAATGCAAGTCTCCAGCGGAATGGCTGGAGCACTGATCATCGATTCGCCGGCAGACGACGAAGGTACGATTGACAATGTTCCAGGTATCGATACTGCCGAGGAACGAATCTGTGTCTTCCAACAGATTTCTTATGTTCCGCCGTCGTATCAATTCAATCTAGTCGAGGCTCCGGGAGGGTTGAGCGACCTCCCCAGTACCGGTAAAGAGTTGGTAGTTGTTGGAAAGATGCCGACGGGAAAATTGGTGTTTCGGGTCTTTGATGATGAAGGCAATCAAATCGAAAACCTTGAGGATGTATCGCTACCGTCTGGCAAGGCGAAGGCACTGCAACGGTTGAAACTTAAGATCAAAGAACTAAAGGATGCGAATGAACGTCGCATTCGAATCTCGCTATTTCCTCGAGTCTGGTCATTGCTTGACTTCGAGAACTACGAACTCGAAGAGTATGAAATGGCGTTTGGCCCAACTCGTTGGAGAGACGGGAAAGGACTAGACGGTTGGCGCACGACAGTCAACGGGCAATTTGAACCGGTCATTCGTGTCGAATCGGGAAAGCTACAGCGGTTTCGGATGATCCACGCAGGTGTTCGAGATCCCATCACAGTGCAGTTCTCCCCCATTCCCGCCGCTGCGATTGAAAGCAGAAATCCTTCCATAGCGCAATACAACGTCGATGAAATCAACGAAAGGGGCATGCGTGAAATTGCCCGCGATGGAATTCCGCTCGAACAAATGAAACAAACCGATGCGATCGAGCTCTATCCCGGATATCGTAGCGACGCACTGGTTCGATTTGTCAATACTTCATCGCAGCCCGAGTACCACATCATGTGGAATGGTCCCAGTGATGTCAGCCTTGATCCGGCCATCGCGGTCGCCACAAAAGAAGCAGAAATTTTGGCCGTTGTCGAAGTTATGCCGGGATCTCCACTCGATGTCGAGCCTTGGCCAAGTTTGCATGATTTTGCAAACATTCGACGACCTAAGCCGATTGATTCGCGTGATGTCGTCGGACTACAGACGATCAACCTCGGCGAGGGTGGATTTGCGATCAATCAACTACGCTATGATCCCGAACGTGATCCCCGAGTCGTGCAATTGGGTCGTACTGATCAATGGGACTTGGCGTCGCTTGGTTTCGGTAACCATCCATTCCATATTCATGTCAACCCATTCTATGTCGTCTCGAAAACAACCGTGATGAAGGACGACAGTGTTCGGGTTGATCCCATCGGAGTTTGGAAGGATACGTTGTTGGTGCTTGGTGCGAGCGACGACAACGGCGAAAAGAGCATTTCCTATAAGGTACTTACAAACTACAAACGCTACGTCGGCGAATTTGTCCTTCATTGCCATATTCTTGACCACGAAGACCAAGGAATGATGATGAAAGTCGCGGTCGAGAATTCGACCTACAAAATCGGCACCGCGTTGGCGTATCCATTTCAAGCCCCCGTATGGACATTGCCGAATGTGGCCGGTGAAAAGAAGTCCCTCGACGAGTTGCGTGGTGGTAAAGCGACCGTACTGGTCTTTCTTCAGGACCAATCTTGTTCCCTGTGCAACGAGCAGATGCAAGCGTTTAAGTCACGCATTGGTGACTTCTCGGCAGCAGACGCCAACGTCGTTTTTGTCGCTCCCAAATCGAAGGATGATTCATTTCCGCAGCCGGGTTTCGATCTTCCGATTGTATTCGATCACGACCTCTCTGTTTTCGCTGATTACGAGGTCACTGTACCCGAATACAATGCCGCGTTACATGGAGTGTTTATTCTTGATCACGAAGGAAAAGTGGTCTGGCGAGAGACGTCGGATGAGCCAGCGATGAATTTGAATTTGCTGCTCGAACAGATTCGATACCTTCCTTCTCCATAGCCCGTGCCGCAGCGTCAGACCAATCAAACCGTCTGAAAACGGGCCAATCGGATTCACGGATCGCAGGTATCTACCGGCGATCTGCTTTGCGGTGAATCGCAGTCGCATCGACGCTGCGAATCTGCCCCGAATCATCCGCATCGCCTTGATGGTGTACGGTACAATTCGAAACGCCATCACCACTCTGCGAGTTTCGCTATTTGCGTGGAAGCGTTGGCTTCCATTCGATGTTCGCACTGCAGACTTATCGTGAATCTGTTTCCCTGCTCGGTAGTTACCAAAATCTGTGCGACCTTATGAATTGTATGTTTCAACATCGTTGTCAGGTTGCCAGCGCAGCCGTCTTGATTAGTGCTTTCGTGATCTCGCCGCCAACGGCACTTGGGCAACAGAGCATCGCGGTTCAGGTTGACGTTGATGCCGACGAAAAAATCGGCAGGCTGCAACCGATCTGGCGGTTCTTTGGTGCAGATGAGCCTAACTACGCGACCATGAAAGACGGACAGCAATTGCTTCGTGATCTTGGCGAATTACGACCAAAGCAAGTCTACTTTCGCGCACACAACCTTCTGACTTCAGGGGACGGAACACCGGCGTTGAAATGGGGCTCAACCGATGTGTATAGCGAAGATCAGGACGGCAACCCCAGATATAACTGGAAAACGGTCGACCGCATCTTTGATTCCTATCTTGAACGAGGCGTTCGCCCTTACGCTCAAATCGGTTTTATGCCGAAGGCACTTTCCACCCACCCCGAACCCTACCGCCACCACTGGCGTCCGGGGATGCCCTATCACGAAGTCTTCACGGGCTGGAGCTATCCTCCCAAAGACTATGAGAAGTGGAATGAGTTGGTTTATCAGTGGGTCAAGCATTGCGTTGACCGCTATGGTCGCGAGGAGGTCGAAACGTGGTACTGGCAAACCTGGAACGAAGCCAATATCGGATCGGCCGATCGCCCGGGTTATTTTACGGGCACAGTTGAAGAGTTCCACAAGCTTCACGACTACGCGATCGCCGGCGTTCGCAGAGCCTTGCCGACCGCACGGGTTGGCGGTCCTGACTCCGCGGGCAGCGGAGGCCGCTGGACTCGCGACTTCTTAGAACACTGCCTACGTGGCACCAACCATGCGACCGGTGAATCGGGAACACCCCTGAATTTCGTTTCCTTTCACGCGAAGGGCGCCCCTCGGTTTATCGATGGACATATCCAGATGGGCATCGCCAATCAACTTCGCACGATCGACGATGGCTTTAAAATTGTCGCAGCATTCCCCGAGCTGAAATCGACACCAATTGTCATCGGAGAATCAGATCCGGAAGGCTGTGCCGCCTGCCAAGGTCCGATGTTTTCGTATCGCAATGGGACCGTTTATTCGAGCTACACTGCGGCCAGTTTTGCCCGCAAACATGATTTGGCCGCCCGCCACGGTGTCAACCTAGAAGGCGCATTATCGTGGTCGTTCACGTTCGAAGACCAAGCCTACTTTGCCGGATTTCGACAGATGTCCAGCAATGGCCTCGCGCTACCAGTGCTCAACGTGATGCGAATGTTCAGCCGCATGGGAGAAACCAGAATTAAAGCCAGCAGCGACCGAGCCATTCCGCTCGACAACATCTTACGTGACGGGGTTCGACGTTCACCTGACGTTGGCGCCATCGCCAGTCTCGATGAAACCGAGAAGCAACTCTGTGTCATGATCTGGCACTACCATGATGATGATGTGTCTGGCCCGGATGCAGACGTCACATTAACGATCACTGGCCTGCCGGCCGGCGCTGCCGAATCTAAACTAGATCATTTCCGCGTCGACCACTCTCACAGCAACTCGTATACACGGTGGCTCACGATGGGGTCACCGGTCGCGCCGAACCGCCTCGAGTACCAACAGTTAAAAGAGGCGTCCAAGCTCGCCAGCATCAATCCCCAAAAAACGTCTATCGCAGTAAGGCAGGGAAAGAGCGAATTACGGTTCACGTTACCACGCCAGGGTGTATCGTTAGTGGTGCTGGATTGGTCTCAAGAATAACCCATCATTTTCGACATACCTTACAGTGTCGCGTCGCATGACGGAGTGATTTTTGCTGTATCTACAACAACCGGTTGACATTGCGTTCTCTCTCAGTTGCTATAACGAGAAAGACGCAATAATAGAAGCTTGCCCACCATTTTCTCTGCAAGGATCAATGCCTTTAAACTCTTCGATTGGAAACGGTGATCCGAGGCATCATACGATCGCCACGAATTCAACTCGTCTTTTATGTTGGTTCGTCATCAGTCTATGCATGTCGCTGGCCAGGGATGGGCTTGCAGAATCACCGGGTCATCCGAACGTGATCGTCGTGATGACCGATGACCAGGGGTACGGCGAGTTCTCGTTCAATGGTAACCCCGTCATCGAGACGCCATCGATCGATCAACTGGCCAGCCAAAGCGTGCGATTGACGGACTTTCATGTCGCGCCAATGTGTACCCCGACTCGTGGCCAATTGATGTCCGGTTTAGATGCGTTTCGCAATGCCGCGATCAACGTCAGTAGCGGCCGAACGTTGCTAAACGCGGACTTGAAAACGATGGCGAATGTCTTTGACGAAGCGGGTTACTCGACAGGTATTTTTGGCAAATGGCATCTCGGAGATAACTACCCGTTTCGTCCGGAAGATCGTGGCTTCGACGAAGCCCTCTGGTTTCCTTCGTCGCATGTCAATAGCGTCCCAGATTTCTGGGATAACGACTACTTCGCCGACACCTACATTCGAAACGGGCAACGACAAAAGTACGCGGGCTATTGCACGGACGTGTTCTTCGATGAAGCGATCAACTGGATGGGCAAGCAGGCCGATAGCGAGCAGCCGTTCTTTACCTACATCGCGCTTAATTCTGCTCATTGGCCTTGGTTTGTCCCGGAGAAATACCGCCAAACGGTCCGGGCGACGATTGAAAACAATCCAGACTTTGCCAAATCGTTTGCCGACCGTCCGCAATTGCGTGATAACCTGATTAGCTTCTTGGCGATGGGGGCAAACATCGATGACAACGTTGGGAAACTAAACCGATTCCTCGACGACCAAGGGCTCACGAAAAATACGATCGTTGTTTTTCTGACCGACAACGGAAGCACCTTTGGACACCAATACTTCAACGCTGGAATGCGAGGCCACAAGACACAGCTCTGGGAAGGCGGACACCGAGTTCCATGCCTGATCCGCTGGCCCGACGTTTTACGACCAAGAGATGTCGATGACCTGACGCACGTTCAAGATCTGCTTCCGACCCTGGCTGACCTTGCCGATGCCGATTCACATCTTCCTTCGCGACTGGACGGAATCAGCCTGAAAGCACGATTGACCGGTCAGTCGGCGTCGTTGCCGGATCGGATGCTGGTGATCAACTACAGCCGAATGCCGTCGTTCCGAGTCACCTACACCGACAAGAACCCAGCGATCCCGGTTCGCAATGGGGCTGCCGTCTTGTGGAAAAAATGGCGATTCTTGGAGAACCGGCGGCTTTACGATATCGACGCTGATCCCCACCAGGATCGGAACATCGCAGCCGACCATCCGGATGTTGTGGCAAAGCTTCGCAAACATTTGAATGCGTGGTGGGACGAGGTCAAAGACGACGTGTTGACCCCACAGCGAGTCATCATCGGGCATCCGTCCGACAACCCAACGCTTCTAACCGCTTGCGAGTGGCTGGACGTATTCGTCGATCAACAAGTTCAGATTCGTCGCGGCGTCCGTAAGAACGGCACATGGTATTTGAGCGTCGATCGTGATGGTAGCTACGCATTTGAACTACGTCGCTGGCCGCGCGAGTCAGGGTTGAAACTCGAGGACTCCGTCGCCGTTACCAAAGTTACCGATGGTGAATTCCCCGCCGGCGTTTCGTTACCCATTTCGAAAGCGCGACTGCAAATCGGCAGCTACGATCATACCCAAGCTCCCAATGCGGACGAACAAGCCTTCACATTCAACGTTGAACTGAAAGCCGGTCCGACAGAGATGAAGACCTGGATGATCGACGGCCAGGGTAACGAAATTTGTGGCGCCTACTACGTTTACGTTCGACGCCTTTCAGAGTGACAACATAAAATCAGACGCTTTGACTATACTCAGTCGCAACCGATCGGGCTGGCGAGCGGCCATTGCCCCCCTTCTCTGGTGTGACGGTGTATGATTTTTAGGCTGTCGAGTTTTAACGACACCGGCGGGACACCCCTACAAATTTCTTCTCCTCGGAGCCATTCATGCGATTTTTTAAATTATGGGCCGGCGTGTGTGCCGGCATTGCCACGGTCATCGGCGGAGCTTCGGTGGCTTTCGCCCAAACATCAGCGAGCAAACTGTCGGCCAGCTACATCCCGGCGGATGCAATCGCGGTCGCTTTTGCTTCACCGGCAGATCTGTTGGCTCGCGAAGACTTAGCGATGCTTCCAATCGAGGTGCTGCAAGCGGCGGCACTCAAAGAAGTCGGCGTTGATCCGATGAAGGTCGCTTCGATCAAGCTTGTCTCCGGCATGCCATCACCGGCAGGCCCGGTCGGTGGCGCGGTGATCGAGATGACCGAGCCATTTGACCTCGAGAACTTGAACGCTCAAATCCGGTCGGAGTTCGAAGCCGTCACGATCGACGGAAAGTCGATGTACCGGTCGTTCAACAAACGCCCCGAAGCGATCGCTTATCAGCCGAATCCGCAAACTGTTCTGATCGGTGTCGGCGGCTACCTCTCTTCGATGCTCGATGCCGCCGAAGGTTCTTCAGGTCAGCTAGCGACTTTGACCGGCCGAATGTCCAAACGCCCCGGTGTCACCGTGGTCACCGTGTTTGGCCAAATCCGCAGCATGCTGACCCCAATGCTAAAGCAACAACAAGGCATGCTACCACCACAATTGCATGGACTGACGGACTTGTTCGAGCAAACCGACGCGTTGTTGATCAACGTCGACTACTCCCTGGTCGGCGGCAAAATCGCGATCACGCTGGTCGGCCGCGACGAGGCATCTGCTCAATCGGTCGCCCAGACGCTCAATCAATCGGTCGACTTTGCCAAGACCATGATCATCAGCCAAATGGAAAACAATCTGCAGGCCGATGATCCAGTCCAACAGGCGACACTCCAGTATGTCAAACGCGTTGGCGAAAAAGTCAGTGAAGGATTGCGGCCGAACGTCAATGGAAAGTTGGTTCAGATCAGTGACGACGGTTCGCTTGCGAGTATCGGTGTCATGACCGGACTGCTGCTTCCAGCCGTCCAATCGGCTCGTTCCGCGGCGCGGCGAATGAACAGTTCGAATAACCTCAAGCAGATCGGCTTGGCCTTCCACAACTATCACTCCGCCTACCGAAAGCTCCCTTACAACACGATCAAAGATGACGCTGGTAAGGACCTGCTTAGTTGGCGTGTCGCAATCCTGCCTTTCATCGAAGAACAGGCACTTTACCAACAGTTCAACCTGAAGGAGCCTTGGGACAGCCCGCAAAATATGGCCGCTGCCAAACAGATGCCAGAAATTTTCAAGCATCCCGGAATGGTACTGCCTCCCGGACAGACGATCTACCAAGTCCCCGTTGGACCGGGGTTGATGTTCGAAGAAGGAACGGAGCGACAGTTCCGCGATGTCCTCGATGGACTTTCCAACACCGTGATGGTCGTCGAAGCCAGCCCCGATGCGGCCGTCCCATGGACCAAACCGGCGGACCTGAATGTTGACCCCAGTATGCCGCTGGCCGATGTCGGTGGCCGAGGAGGCCGGGGGGTCTTTCAAGTGCTGCTCGGCGATGGCGCGGTCCGCACGATCACGCGAACCATTGATGAAAACATGTTCCGGTCGCTACTGACCAGAGCGAACGGCGAAGTCATCAACGAATTTTAGATAGCCATCGTTCAATGGCTGGTGCGAACGCTAGGCAAACGATTGGTTCAACCTAGCGTTTCGATTCGAACGCCAACCGAAACATGTAGGCGATCGAGCGAGCCGCCTCGCGCAACGTCAGCTTGCTGTGACCGGTTTGCCGTTCGGTAAATGTGATCGGGACTTCGCCGAACTTGTAGCCGTGTTGATGTAACCGCACCAAGACTTCTTCGAGCACCGCGTAGCCGACGCAGCGAAGCGAACTCAACTCGATCTCGCGGAGCGCAGATGTTCGATAACAACGCATCGAACCGCTGCAATCGTGCACCGGCAATCGCAACACACCGGTCGCAAATCGATTGACGAGTTTACTCATCACGCGACGGCGAAACGGCCAACCGACGATTTCGCCGCCGGGGACATAGCGTGAACCGATCACGACGGCGAGTGAAGGATCCTGCTGAGCCATCTCGCGAAGGGCGGGCATCTGCGCGGGCGAATGACTGAGGTCGGCGTCAAGATTTAAGAAGTAGTCGAAGCCACCGTCACAAGCGATCCGCATCGCATCCACGATCGCACTGCCGAGTCCCCGTTGGTCTCTGCGGACGAGAAGTCGAACCTTGGGGTCACGTTCCCCGAGCGTCTTGACGATCGCCGCCGTGCCGTCCGGCGAGTCGTCATCGACGACCAGTAGCACGGCATCGGAGAACGCCTCACGAAGCTCGTTCAGCATCGCTTCGACCGAACCAGCCTCGTTATACGTGCAAATAGCGACCAAGGTGTCCGTCGTCTGAGACAAATGGGACAGGTTCTCGGTCACGTCGGACGAGTCGGTTGAAGAACTTATCGATGCAGCCAAGACGCGAGCCCTACCAGCAACCCACGGTGGGGCGAGATGATCCTAGGATCGAAACGGTAACTTTTGAACAGAAGTTTAACCGGAACTCAACATTCTCCAACCGCTGATGGTTCGCATCCTTAGGAATTAGCCGATCGGCGTTAGCCGCGGTTCAGCAATCGTGCCGAGAGTGTTCTCGAAGAACCGAGACTGATCCCAGCCGGCTATTCCCATTCTCGAATCTTGACGAATGACTAGCCGTGGCGTCGCATCTTTTCCAGCATTTCGCGATAGTCGATGTTCAAACGTGGGGGATCCGCATCGGTCGCTTTATCAACTCGGCGGTTGACAATCGACTCGCGCCGTTCGAGTTCGACATCTTCGGTGATCCAAAGCAAATCGCTGTCGTCGTTGACCCGATCTGTGTCATCCGCATCCGATTCGTCGTACCAGACCACGTTGGGAGCCGAAACACTGGGCACGTCCGCATCGGACGCGAGATCTTCGGCCGAGGCGATGCCGTCATCGCTTGGCTCGGTGGCAGCAGCCCCGCTCACAGCGGCGTTTGATTCTTCCTGCCCCGCATTTCGGTCGGCCGTATTGTCAGCGGCGTACTGACTGAGGCCGATGATTTCGCAGTGCAGCATCGACTCCAGATCAACATCGCTCGCCGGCGACGAAGCGGCGACGGTGTTTTCCATTCCGATATCGAGTTGCTCTTCGTCATCGAAGGATCCAAAAAGCGTAGCCGGATCGGCAGCGGGCGCGACTTCGGCGGCCTGCTCAACCGACGCCGATTCCGGTTCGAACGCGATTTCTAACTCGCTTTCCATCGCGCTGGCGCGACTGATTGACTCGGCCGCGAACTCCGATTTGAACTCGTCACGAAGTCCGTCACCGGCAACGGAAAAGTTCTCGGTCAATTCGCCAAACTCAATGGATGCACTTTTCAAGGCCGGCTCTTCGACGATCGGGCTCGGCAATTGTTGCAGTCTCGCCCAAGCCTGATTGATCGTGGTTTCGTTGATGACCGACTGGTCAAGTTCGGCCGCACAGTCAATTGCTTCGGTCATCAGTTGATTGATCAAGCGAGGCACGCCGCCGCTGGCATGGTGGACGGCCGAAATCGCCTCACGCGAGATCGTTTCTTCGGGCGAAGCTTCACACGCGGCAATGGCTGTCGTGATGTACTGTCCGGTTTCTTCGGCGGACAAGGCGTGCAGATAGCATCGAGCGGAAACGCGCTGGACGAAGGGATCCATCGACGGCGACGAGAGTGTTTCGTCCAACCGAGGTCCGCCGACGACGATCGCGCTAACGACCGGCTGTCCGTCACGCATGATGTTGGTCACCCGGCGGATGTTCTCCAAAACATCGCCCGAGAGTGCCGCCGCTTCGTCAACGATCAATGCGACGTGACGTTTGCTTTGCATCAAGTGCTCGTGCAGCATGATCTCCAAATCGGCACCCCGACCGTCTCCGATCGCGACCCCCAATCGATACAACAACATTCGGTACAAGGCCGACGAATCACCCAAACTGGTCTCGCCCAGTTGTACGACGTCGTGGGTTTCTGCCAAATGCCGCGCCAATATTCCACATGCGAGCGACTTTCCGGTTCCGGGAGGTCCGATGATCAAGCTGATCGCCTCGCGAGCTACGACGCTACGCTCGATCCGTGCGATTGCCTCCGATACAGGTCCCAAATCCACATACCGGCCGATGCTGGGAAAACTCGGGAAAGGCGGGACGACGAAATCTTGCTCAGCGTTGTTCATGGCTAAACTACTTTGAATGGATTGGGAGTCTCGAACGATTTGAAGACTATCGCAACTCGATGTAATCCGAAGAATCGGCAAACCGAGCGGTCGGCCTGCAACGGATCTTTCGGACTGCTGGTTAATACCAAACCACAAGTGCTGATAGAAATGCCAACGTGATCATCCCGCCAAAGGTTCCCAATCTTGCGATCACGCCGATCGGTTGGTCGCGGTAGGCGATGCCTCGTTTCAACGGTGTTCGCTTCTGCCATTGTGGGTAACCACACACCGCCCCAATGGCCAGTAACAACGCGACATTGAACGCGGTCTGTGAAGGCCCCGCCTTTTTGACCTCACCAAAGACCACCGGTGGGTTGGCGGCGCGATGTTCGATTTCGTCGATCGACGCAGTTGCCGATGCCCTGACGTCCCGCCAATACTGAACGCCAGACTTCGAGTGATCACCTGCGTCAGCCTGCAATCCTGTATCGGACGCAGCCACGGTTTCGACGCGGCGTCGTTGGCCAGCCGCCTGATCAGTGGCAGCAAGATCACTGGCAGGCTGATAGTCAACTTGGCGAACCGCTCGGCCATCGACGGCCGGCGCGAGCTCTCGACTATTGGCCATCGCCACAGCCGAAATTGCTGTCAAATCACTACTGCTAGCAATTGCGTCTTCATCGATCGGTCGAATGTCGCTTGCTCGCACACCGGCTTCCGAGTCCGTCTCGATCGCCACGTCAATTTCGTCGACGTCAATTTCGTAGGATGCCGTGATGACGTTGTCAGAAATCGAAGCGGTGGTTGGGCCACCGGATCGGCGCGTCGGTGCGTCCTTCCGTGGTGAGGAAGCGGGAGCGGACTTGGTGTCGTTGCCAACTCGGTCGCGGGTGTCCCCGGCGGTGCCCGATTGATCGGCGGCCGACTTTTCATAGAACTCGGCCACTTGCTTCCGCCACTTGGCGGTGACGTAAACCGGATCGTTCTCGGGAGTTTGCCATTGCTCGACCAACGCTTTCAGATTTGGCAGGCTGGGATGATCGACCGGCATGCTGTAGGTTGTCCAAGCGAGTTTGCCGGCGGCTTCGCTTGTGGCCGGCGTTGACTTTGTAGCGTGGCAGCGAAGAATTTGCCGCTTCGCTTGCGACGGCCACAGGCCGAGCACAATGACGAAGGTTGCGGCGAAGACGAGCGATTGATCGAGGAGTCGAGAGCGATCCTTCATCGTGAAGCCTCTGAGGGTTCCGAAGTATCCGAACGGGACGGTTTCGGTTGTATCGACCGGGGCGACCGGGGCTGATGAGACGAATCGCGGGCGAGCTAACGATTAGAACGGTCAACCTGAGAGAGCTGATGTTTCGCATCAAGATTTGTGGGGTTCGCTTCAAGAATGACGTCGACGCGGTCGAACAGTCGGGTGCCGATGCGATTGGCTTGAACTTTTTCCCGCCGAGTATTCGCTACGTGGATCCGGCGGCACCTGCGACCTATGAACTAGCCGCCGCCGCCAATTCCGCCGGTTTGTTGCGAGTTGGTGTTTTCGTCAACACATCCGTCGACCAGATGACCACGATCGCTGACACGGTCGGCCTGGACGTCATTCAGCTTCATGGTGACGAAACGGTCTCGATCGCCCAGGCCCTACTCGCCGAAGGCCGCCGAATCATCCGGGCGATCAAGTTGCCTCGTCGAGCAATGTCGGTCAATGAGATCGAGTCAATCGCCGGACCGTGGTCAGCGATCGGTATTCATCTGTTGCTCGATGCCGACGCCGGCAGCGCTCATGGGGGCAGCGGGAAAACACTTCATTGGGCATCGATCGCGCGTTGGGCCGAACAAGCCGGCCCCGATCGGTGGACACTTGCCGGTGGGTTGAAACCGGAGAATATTGCGGAGGCAGTTCGTACGTCACATGCCAGCTCGATCGATACCGCCAGCGGGGTGGAGTGCCCAAAGGGCGTGAAAAACGAGGGACGTATCTTCGCCTTCGCTAGCAACAGCGGTTTGTCGCCCCAGCGCGATCACGCCTAGTGTTTCGTTCCAACTCGATTTTTGGCTTGGCCGCATGACGTTCGACACGGTCTCGGTGCAGTACCCCGGGCGAACGCCCGTCGGCTGATGAGCCGAACCCGAATGGTTGGTCGAGACAAAGCACAAGCGTCACCGAAAGCCTCGGCGGCTTCCGCTACGGCAGGGAGAAGCAGAACGGACTACCGATACGGAAACGCTGAACAAATTCACGCCCACCTTCACTCTTCTCTCTTCCGCCCTCCCCCGTGTCGGAAATCGATTCGGTCGTTAGACTAGTTGGCCAATCGATTGGGCTCCTTATTCTCCGGCGTGTCGCCTGGAGGCCTAATCGGTGTGAAGCTGGCTCAGCTAGCTTTGTTGAACGCGTTTTGGGAGCGCGTACCAGCGGGAGTCCCTGCGGTAGGTTCGTGGCCCCTGTTTGGACGGATTGATTGATCGGAACAAGATTTCAGTCTGTCACAACCCAAGGAGTAAGCCGTGTCGCAAGCCGATACCGAACGTTTGCCGTACCGAGTCAAAGACATTAGCCTTGCCGAGTATGGCCGCAAGGAAATCAATCTCGCCGAAAACGAGATGCCAGGCCTAATGGCGCTTCGCGAGAAGTACGGAAAGGAAAAACCGCTCGCCGGGGCTCGGATCGCGGGCTGCCTGCACATGACCATTCAAACGGCCGTGTTGATCGAGACGCTCATCGAGCTTGGTGCCGAGGTGACCTGGAGTAGCTGCAATATCTTCAGCACTCAGGACCACGCGGCGGCGGCGATCGCAAAAGCCGGAATTCCTGTCTATGCCTGGAAAGGCATGACGGAAGAAGAGTTCGACTGGTGCATTGAGCAAACGCTAACGTTCCCGTCGGGCGAAAAGCTCAACATGATCCTGGACGACGGTGGCGACTTGACCGCGATGGTTCACGATCGCTTCCCCGAGTTGCTGACCGATATCTACGGCGTCAGCGAAGAAACCACCGCGGGAATCCACCGTCTGGAAGTTCTCAACCGTAGCGGCAAATTGGCTGTTCCGGCGATCAACGTCAACGACAGCGCGACGAAGAGCAAGTTTGACAACTTGTACGGATGCCGTGAGTCACTGGCCGATGGCGTCAAGCGAGCGACCGACGTGATGCTGGCCGGAAAGGTCGCCGTCGTCTGTGGCTATGGCGATGTCGGCAAGGGCTGTGCTCACAGCTTGCAACGTTACGGTTGCCGCGTGATCGTGACCGAGATCGACCCCATTAATGCTCTGCAAGCGGCGATGGAAGGTTTCGAAGTCACGACCATGGAAAACGCCTGCAAGGAAGGAAACCTGTATGTCACCACCACTGGCAACAAGGACATCATCCTAGGCGAACACATGAAGGAAATGCCTGAGGATGCGATCTGCTGCAACATCGGGCACTTTGACACCGAAATCGACGTCGCCTGGCTAGAAAACGAAGTTGAGCAAGGGCGAGCGTCGAAAGACGAAATCAAGCCGGCCGATATCGGCGCCGTCGATCGTTACACCTTTAAGGATAGCGGACGTAGCGTCATCATTTTGGCCAAGGGCCGCTTGGTGAACCTCGGTTGCGCGACCGGTCACCCCAGCTTCGTGATGAGCACCTCGTTCACCAACCAGGTTCTCGCCCAAATGGAGCTCTGGCAAAATCGTGACAACAACACCTATGAGCGCAAGGTCTACATGCTGCCGAAGCAACTCGACGAAGAAGTCGCGCGGTTGCACTTGGACAAGCTTGGTGCCAAGTTGACGAAGCTAACCGCCGAACAAGCGGATTATCTGGGCGTCCCTGTCGAAGGCCCATACAAGCCGGATCACTACCGCTACTAATGCGGAGCGATCGATTGAGGGTATCGATTGAAGGTTTTGGCCAGCGGTACGCTTACAATCGAATCGAGCGAATGATCTTAAGCCAACGCCCGGAATTCTTTCCGGGCGTTTTTTGTTACCTCATGCTTCGTCAACCTCGATCTTTCCATTAGCCGCGTGGCGTTGGCCACGGTTTCGGTACAGCAACCGGGGCTAACGCCCGACGGCTGATGAGCCGAACCCGAACAGCTGATCGAGACGGATCACTAGCTGAATCAAGCTGGAAACAAGAACACCGCCTGGCCTACGTCCCCTCCTCCCCCTTCATCGCTCCTCCCCCTTTCTCCCTGCGCCCTCGTTCGCTAGTGACAAAAAATTGTGTGGGCAGAAATGAGTTTTCACTGTGATGGTGATCGAGCATTGATTCCGATCCCGATCCCCGTGAATTCTGCGATTCGAAGTCATTTCTGCGGAGATCGACAGGGCTGTTTCCAGTCCTTCGGCGGCGGTCGGGCGTCAGTTTCTTGTGAAACCGATCTTGTTTCACTAATCGTTATTCGCTTAGTTTCCCGCGAAACGTGAACAGCGAACCCGACGTCCGGGATCGTCACAACCTGTCATTGTGGAGACTGATTCGTGGGCCGGATCTTGTGCGTCGTCAATCAGAAAGGCGGTGTGGGCAAGACCACTACGGCGGTCAACCTTGCGTCGGCGCTGGCGATGGCGAACCAATCTTGCCTGTTGCTGGACATGGACCCTCAATGTAATGCGACCGGATCACTCGGTTGCGAACCGACGACCGGGCATGCCCTCGTCAGTGACGCAT
Source organism: Roseiconus lacunae (assembly GCF_008312935.1). Classification (NCBI taxonomy): domain Bacteria; kingdom Pseudomonadati; phylum Planctomycetota; class Planctomycetia; order Pirellulales; family Pirellulaceae; genus Roseiconus; species Roseiconus lacunae. The sequence continues at coordinate 72,095 of NZ_VSZO01000008.1, forward strand.
CGATTGACGGGGCGATCGTCGAAACCAAACAAACACAGCTCAGACTATTGCCGGGCAGTCGCACGTTCCAAGACGTCGACTTGCTGGCGACCGCAGACGACCAACAAGCAGATCGAGTCCGCAAACATCTCGACAGTGTCATCGACCATTATGATTTTGTCCTGATCGATTGTCCGCCCAGTGTTGGCGAACTGACTCAATCGGCCTTGGTTGCCAGTACCGAAGTGTTGATCCCGATCCAATGCGAGTACTTCGCGATGGAAGGACTGACACAGCTTATCAAAACAATTAAACGGGTCATTGTCGCCACCGATGGCAGACTGACCTTTGGTGGGATCCTACTGACGATGTATGATCCCAGCCTCGAACTAACTCGCGAAGTGGACCAGGAAGTCCGCGAGTTTTTCGGTGACATCGTGTTCGAATCCGTCGTGCCCCGGGACGTTTCCCTCAGCGAAGCCCCCAGCCACGGTAAGAGTGTTTTTCAATATGCACCACGCTCCCGAGGTGCATACGCCTATACGCAGTTGTGCATGGAGGTGCTGCAGCGTGACTAGTTCATCAGCCGGAACAAAGGATCGTCGTTTAGGAAAAGGCCTGGCCGCATTGTTGGGCAGCCCTCTCGATGACGAAGGTAATCCGCTTCCCGAAACCAATGCCGAAGGCGGCCAAGCATCCGGTGTGAAACCACTGATGTTGTCCGTCGATGAGATCGAGGCGAATCCGTTTCAACCACGGCGTGAATTCAACGCGGATGAAATCGCTTCGCTAGCCGAAAGCATCCGCAGCCATCAACAGCTACAACCGATTCTTGTTCGAATCGTCGATGGCAAATACCAACTGATCAGCGGCGAACGTCGACTACGCGCGACCGTCCACGCGGGATTGAAAGAAATTCGCGCCGAAGTCCGCGAGGCCGACGACCGCTTGGTCGCCGAATTGGCGATCATCGAAAACTTGCAACGCAAGGACCTCAATCCAATCGAAAAGGCGATGTCCTTCAAGCGATACATTGACGAACATCGCTGCAAACAAGACGACCTGGCACGTCGATTGAGTATCGATCGCAGCACGATCGCTAACCTGATGCGACTACTGGAGCTACCCGAGTCGGTGTTGACGCTGTTGCAAGACGGTAAAATCACCGCCGGACATGCGCGGGCACTGTTACCGATCGGTGACGACCAAGTCCAACTAACGACCGCCCAAAAGATCATGGCCGAACGGATCAGCGTTCGTGCGACCGAAACACTGGTCGCCGAAATGCTCCGCGAAGAAGAGGACCGTGAGACGGGTCGGAAGGTTGTCAACGCGACGCGACAAAAACGGGCCACGCTTTCGCCGCACCTCGAAGCAATGCAGCAAGAATTTCGCATGGTGTTTGGCACCAAAGTCGAGATCAAAAGCAGCGCCCGTGGCAAAGGCAAGATCACGCTTCACTTCAACGACAACGACGAATTCGAACGCTTGCGAATGATGTTGACCAACGAATCACGGCCAAGCTTACGCGTCGCCGGCTAATGCCGACCGCCCCAATGAACCACCTTCATCGCCCAGCCTCACCGCTGGGCGATTTTTTTTTGGGGGAGGGAAAGGAAGCCGCGGGCAAGAAGATCAGATCGGTCAGTCACCGAAATTCAGCGACCTCGCCGGACTGGATTCGTGCCCTATAATGAACCAGTCTCAAACTCTTTCGCTTGCGGAGCGGGTGTCGTGGTTCGAACGGCGCGATTTCTAACGATTTTCATTGCCTGCTGGCTTGCCGTCGCCGGGCATCAACCCTGCGCCGCCCAAGATGCCGAACGCGGCTACTTGGTCGATGTCCCGGTGCCGCTGGACAGTCAAGCAACGGTGAAGCTGATCGGAACTCTGGAACGTCTTGTCGAATCAGCACCCACCGATGGCCGCTTGGATGTCGTTTTGCAATACAGTGACGATCGCTCCGGTGGTGAGGCGACGTCGTTCGAAGACGCCTTAAAACTCGCCCGTGCGATGACTGGCAATCGTCTTCGATCACTCCGTTTGGTGTCCTGGGTCGAGGGCAACGTCACCGGGCATTCAATCCTTCCGATCCTCGCATCGGATTCGGTTCTCGCGTCGCCTTCAGGATCGCTGCGTGATGCTTCGAGCGGTGAAGCGGACTTCGACGAAACGATACGCCTGACCTACCTGTCGGTCGCCGCCAAACGTGGTGTCTTTCCTGCAGCCGTCGTCGAAGCGTTGGTTGACCCGGAAATCGAACTCTCCCGCGTCAACACCGTCGATGGCAAAACAACGTTTGCCGCGGGAAAGGATCTTGTGAAACTTCGTGAAACCGATCGAGTGTTGAGCGAGGAAACGTGGAGCGCCCCGGGTGCCCCAACTGTCTTGTCCGCCGATCAATTGCGTTCGTCAAGAATTTTGGCCGGGCTAACCAGCGACCAACGAGAGGTCGCCGACGTACTGGACTTGGCTGAGCTGATCGGAGTTGGCGAACAATCCGATGGCGGAGCTTTAAAAGGCGTCCACTTGGAAATCGCCGGATCGATCTCACGGAATCGCGTACGGCGCTGGCAGAGCAACCTGAATGCTTCGCTTGAAAACGACGTCAACACTTGGTTGGTATCGATCAATTCGGTCGGAGGTGACATGGACCAGAGTGCGATCCTGGCAAGTCTGATTGGAATGCCAGAACCGCCACTTCGAAACGCTCCCGGCTTTCTTTCCGGCGAATCTCGCGCCGACAGCGCGTTGATTGCCGTCGCTTGCAAGCCGTTGTATATCAAACCGGACGCCACGCTTGGCGGGGCGGGAACGGACGTCATCACAATCACCGACATTGACAATCATCGTGAACTGATCGATCAGATCGCTCGCACAACCAAGCGGCCGGCTGGTTTGATCCGAGGATTATTGTGCCCGGAGCTCGACGTCTTTCCGTTCACCAATAAAAAGACCGGGCAGGTTAAGTACTGTTCGGAAGAGGAATTGACTGCCGGCGCAGAAGACCCGCAACTCGAACGCGATCGATGGGAGCGAGGCGAGCGTCTCGATTTCGCCGATGGCATTGATGCCGACCGAGCGATCGAACTTGGGCTGGCCGAAGCGAAAAGCGAATCACTCGAAGATGCCGCCGCCCGCGCGGGGTTTAGCTCGATCCCTGACCCGGTTTCCGATCGTGGCATCATTCGCATTGTCGAACGACTGGGGCGCAGCAAAGGCCTGATGATGATCCTGATGATGGTCGGATTCATCGCCCTGAGTGCGGAGATGAACGCCCCCGGGATCGGTGTGCCAGGTTTTTTGGCGATGGTCTGCTTCGGCCTGTTCTTTTGGATGAATTACTTAGCCGGTACCGCCGAATGGCTGGAACTGGTTTTGTTGTTGATGGGGCTCGCCTGCATCGCAATGGAAGTCTTCGTCATCCCAGGATTTGGAATCTTCGGAATCGGTGGAATGATCATGACCGTGGCCTCGATCGTATTGATGAGCCAAACCTTTGTGTTGCCGAAGAATTCGTATCAGCTGGCGGTCCTGACCCGTGGGTTGTGGGCGGCAATCGTGAGTTTGCTAGGCATGGTCGGTGGCTTTGTTTTGATGCGGCAATTGTTCCCACACGTGCCGCTATTCCGACACCTGATGATGGAGACGCCCGATTCGGCGGCCATGGACCAAGCCGAAAAACTGGCGGACTATGGTTGGCTTCTCGGCCAGCAAGGAACCACGACGACGCCACTGCGTCCGAGCGGAAAAGCGCTGTTCGGTGATCAGATCGTTCAGGTCGTCAGTGAAGGATCGATGGTCGACCCAGGCAGCACGGTGACGGTCATCGATGTCCAAGGCACGCGTGTGATCGTTGAGGGGTGATGCGTGCAGTTGTTGTATGCGGTTGGCCTGCTGGGCCTCTATTTGGTGCTACTGATCGGCGAATTTTTTTTGCCGACCGGCGGAACGCTGGGGATCGCTGCGGCGGTCACGGCGATCGCGGCAGTCGTCGTTGGTTTTACCGTGGGACCGATCACTGGAATGATGATCACGGCAACGATCCTACTCAGCACCCCGGCGATTCTTTATGCCGCCGTTCGCCTTTGGCCCAAGACGCCGATCGGGCGGTTGATCCTTAACCGCACGCCAGGCCAAATTGACGCACCCGTCGAAAGTCGCATCCGGGGCGGCGAGCGACGCAAAGACTTGGTCGGCAAGATCGGCACCGCACGAACGAATTTACTTCCCGGTGGACAAATCGAACTGCAAGGTCAACGCCTCGATGCCGTTTCCGAAGGCGCCCCGATTGACGCCGGAACTCGTGTGATCGTCATCAGCGCAGTTGCCGGGAAACTTCGTGTTCGTCCAGCATCGGAAACCGATCAAACGAGTCCGGCGGAAACGCCGGCGGATACTCAGCCAGAAGTCTCGCCGGATATTCAGGAAACTCTCGACGCATTTGATCTACATGACTTTATCGATGACACCGAAGCCGAATCGGAACGTGAACAGCGACCGTGACAATCCGATCGCCACACCCCGCGACAGGCCTTGCTCCGGTACAATAATGGAACGCCATTGACACGTGCTGACGACGTCTCGCTTGCGGTTTGATGAATATCACTCGAAACGTATCGGGGTAACGTGTGTGGCTGAAAACCGAGTGCTTCGTCAACCTTTGAAATTTGGATTGGCCGCATGGCGTTAGCGATGGGTTCGGTGCAATTACCGGGGGCAACGCCCGTTGGCTGATGAGCCGAAACCAAACATGTAATCTAGGCAGAGCACCCGTTGGAGTTTTTGAATCAAATTGTGAGCCAACCGCGAGTCCCATTTTGGCTGGGCCATGCCCGACACATGTTTGACTAACAGCAACCTGGTTGACAGTGACCTCGTTGACAGTGGCTCGCCAAGCCGGGAAATTGGTTCTATTCCGGTCAGAATCTCGATCAATAACGACAGGACGTACCCATCATGGATTTAGGGTCCAGCATTTCGACACTTACCTCCTTCGGCGCCGACCTAAGATTGTTGGGGCTCGACGCCGGTGAAATCAGTGGGCTCGCCTTGATCTTAGCCTTGCTGGTCATCGGGTTCATTTTGGTTTTAGTGCTGGTCTTTGCCAACTATTTTGGTCTTTGGATCCAGTCGTTTCTGACCGGCGCCGGGGTTGGTATCGGTGACCTGATCGGGATGACATTTCGAAAGGTCAACGCGCGTTCGATCGTACGCAGTCGAATCATGGCGGTCCAAGCTGGCTTGGACGATCCCGCGATGACCGGCGATGCCCTCGAAGCACACTACCTCGCCGGCGGCAACGTGCAGCAAGTCGTTCGTGCGGTGATCGCTGCGAAGAAGGCTAAGACGATTTCGCTGACGTTTCGTGAGGCGGCGGCGATCGATTTGGCCGGACGAGATGTGTTGGAGTCTGTTAAGACAAGCGTCTACCCCAAGGTGATCGATTGCCCGCCACGTGGAGCCGTCAAACCATCGCTCGATGCGGTCGCCAAAGACGGCATCCAACTCAAAGTTCGCGCCCGCGTGACGGTGCGTGCCAACTTGCAGCAATTGATCGGCGGTGCAACCGAAGAAACCATCATCGCGCGTGTCGGCGAAGGCATCGTCAGCGCGATCGGTAGCGCCAAAAATCATGCGGCGGTTCTAGAAAATCCCGACGTGATCAGTAAGGCTGTACTCGCGAAACGACTGGATTCACAAACCGCCTTTGAAATCGTTTCGATCGATATCGCAGACATCGATGTCGGTGCAAACATCGGTGCCCGGTTGATGGCCGACCAAGCCGAAGCAGACACGCAAGTCGCCCGTGCCCGCGCCGAGGGCAAACGTGCGTCGGCGGTCGCGGAAGAAAAAGAGATGGAAGCGAAAATCGAAGAGAGCCGAGCTCAACTGGTGATGGCCCAAGCGGCGGTGCCCGAGGCAATGAGTGAAGCGTTTCGCACCGGCAAGCTACATATCCTTGACTACTACAAATTGCAAAACGTTAATGCCGACACGGAGATGCGAAAGGCGATTGCAACCACCGGACAGAAGCGACAAAACGACTCCTCAATTAAACGAGGCAATTAGTCACCCCTCGCATCGCAAACGTTGGTGTTTGCTTCAGTTTAAAACCTGATTCCGATCTTTAAAGCATTAAGGCCAATAAACACCCGCTCGATTTCTGCGGATTTAGCGCTTCGTCAACCGTTGAAATACGTATTTTCCGACTGTCGTTAGCCGGGGTTTCGATGCAATCACCGGGGCTAAAGCCCGCCGGCAGAAACACGCACCCAAATTTTCAGTTGGAACAAAGTACCAGCAACTATTTTGCATTCCCCGTTTGCCGCTCATTTTGATGCGGTTCCCAACGTTCGTTTCAAAGGAATCCCTCAATGGCTGGCGATCTCGAAGACTTTCTCAAACGCGCCGCCGAACGTCGAGCTGCCAAGCAGCGGCAAGCCGGGACCCGGCCGACGCGTCCCTCTTCCGGTAGCCAGCAATCTGCTTCGCGGGGACAGCGCCAAGCAACGTCTCAGCCGAAACGGCAGGCCCCACAATACACCGATTCGCGTCGCGAACGGCAAATTCGCGAGATCGACGACGAGCCAATTTTGCTTGGCGAGCCGGTCGACACCGAAAGCGCAATCGTCGAACAACAAAAACGAATCGCTGAAACGCGTCGACAAGCGGAGATTACTCGCAAGCGTCTGGCAAACGCCAAACGATCTGTTCCTACCCCAGAAGTGATCGAACTCGGACCGGAGAATGAATTGTCGGACCAGCCCACCGGCAATGCGATCGAAGATCTTCTGAACAATCTCTCCAAACCTGGTGGTGCTCAGCAAGCGTTCTTAATGAACGAGATTCTGACTCGTCCGAATTGGGATGATTGATCGCCGACCGGCACTGAATCGTACCTTCGTAGTCATGGTGCTAAGTATTCGCGAACACTGAACAGTGCCGTTAGCCCGCCGATCAAGATCCCCAGCAACAGTCCGACGAAAAATCCGATCGGGAACGGACGTCGACGACGACGGGCCATCGCGGGGTCCACCGGTTGGTCGAGCAGCGGTGGGAGTTGGCTGTCGGACGGCCCTGAAGCAGCACCAGACCCTAGCGACGAAAGTTGAGCATTCTCATCGCCCCCGTCCTCGCCGGCTTTGGGCGGTCGCGAAGTCTCTGAGGCACCTTCGACGGTGGCCGCACCTTCTTCCGATTCAATCCCAATTGGTGGTGCCGTCCAAGCCTGGCGTTCGATCGGCCGATCGACTTCAAACGATGTCGTGCACCAGGACTCCAATCGTTCGGCGACCTCGGCCGCCGATGCAATCCGTCGCGCCGGATCCTTCTCCATCATGTCGGCGATCGTATCGACAAAGTCTTCCGATAAATCCGGAGCAAATTTGCGCGGATGCCACGGTGTTTGTTCACAGTGACGCTTGCATTTGCTTTTCGAATCGCCACCGGGGAACGGCACCTTGCCGGTAACGGTGTAGTAGAGCGTGCAGCCAAGCGAGTAGATATCGCTTGCCGGACCGATCGACCGCGGGTTTCGAATCTGTTCGGGCGAAAGATAATCGGCGGTACCGACAATTTTTCCGGCGCGGGGATCATCATCCAGTCCCATACTCCAGGTCGCCAACCCGATATCTGAAACCTTCGCCCGGCCATCGGGTGTGACCAAGATGTTTCCCGGTTTCACGTCGCGGTGAATCAATCCGATATCGTGAGCGTATTGCAATCCGCGAGCCGCTTGAGAAACCACCAGAGCTGCGTGGCTCATACTGAGCGCCCCACCGCGACGAACGAGTTTTCGTAAGTCGGTTCCGGGGATGTATTCGGTCACCAAGTAATGCACGTTCCCGTCTTGTCCGGCATCGAACGCACGGACGACGTATGGGCAATCTAAACCCGCCTGCAATCGAATTTCTCGGGCAAAGGAATCCCGCGATAGTGCCGTCGATTTCTCCAACGGTAAGACCTTCACCGCGCACTCACGCCCCATCACGTTATGCACGGCTTTAAAAACTTGGCCCATCCCCCCCTGGCCGATCCAGTCAGTGATCAGATAGGGGCCAAGGGTCAGCTTTGTCCGCCCGGCGTGCAATTGCTGGGCCTGGTATTCGGTGATCAGTCCGCTTTTGACCAAGGTTGCGGCGATGATCGCGTCTTCATCTGACTCAACTTTCTCGATGACCTTCTCGATCTGGGTCTTGGAGATCAAACCACTTTTGATCGCGGATTGTTTAAAGAGGCTGTTATCCATCAACTTTCCAGCTTCACTCCACCAGCGCTACGGACAAATGCAACCCGTGGCAAATCGCCTACCAAAGTTTCGATGCGGGATAAAAACTGACTGTCTTCTTCCTCGTCCGGGGTCGCCAATCCAAGATACACGAATGCGGCGTCGCGACTGGTTGTTTGAATCGCCGTCGGTGCATTTTCTGAAACGACGACTTTTGTTTTGCCGCTTATCCGAGCGTTTCGCAGCAGACCATCTAAGTGAGACTTCACTTCGTCGATCGCCGATTCTGATTGCACGACCCGAAGCAAACGAAGCTGACGCCCACGCCAAGCATCGTGAGATAGCATCAAATGCGCCAACAGCACCATCAGTTCGCCGTTGGTTCGACCTCTCCACCAAACGTCCACGGTTCCGGCCGGGGCAATCGCTTCTCCGGACGGTTCCTCGGTTTGGCGGAGCACGACGACACTGCGATCAAGTCCTTCAAGGTTCCGTAACAATCGGCAAAAGATTTTCATGCGGTCGCTCGATAACGGACAGCCCATCAAAACCACATTGGGACGCACACGTCCCAAACCTTGACACTGCACCAACGCTTGCACGCCGGCGGTGTAGTCGCTGGCGATCACAACGGCAGGAAAAGCAACCAGTTGCTGCTCTTTAACCAACGAGTGCAAGATCGATTCCTGATTTGACAATCGCTCACTACGATCTTCGAACTCTCCGGCGATGACTTGGCCAAGCAGCATCATGCCGGTTTCCCGAGTCAACCAGCTTGCAAAGACAACTAGGTGCGGACGACTGAAGCCGGTCCCACTCAGGGCGAGCACAAATGGCCGCCAGTTTTTAGGGTGATACAAACTGTCTTCGAGCTTCAGCAAGTTGCGCCGGGTCCGCTCGAACAGTAACCCACTGTTGATATCCCCCCAGTCCGTGTCCAGGTTGGCACGCGTGAGATAGTAATGTAGCGCGCCCACCAAACAGCTTGCCACCAACGCCCATCGCCAGTCAATCAACAACATCACAATCGCACAACCGACCGCACCGCACAGCGACGTCAACCAATTGCAGTACAAAAACTGCGGGCGGTAACTGGGATTCTTAGTGATCGATTCATAAAAGGTAGCCAAATTCAGCAACCCATAGGTCACCAGGAAGGCCATCGTGATCAATGGAGCGATCGTATTTAAATCCGCCGCGACGATGCCGATTTGAGCAATCAATGCGGTCGCCAAGATTGCTTTCCTCGGCTCACCGTCTCGGCTTTCACCAAACGGGGTCAGCGAATGAAAGACACGATCTTTCGCCAAGGACTGCAAAATCCGTGGCGCCCCCATCATGCTGCCAAGTGCCGACGATAGCGTCGCGGCAAAAACGCCAAGTGTGATCAAGACAGGAAACGCCGACACCTCGCCGACGATCAAGTTGTTTTCAATCAAGTCGGCACCGGTCGCGCTGCCCGCCAAAAAGATCGCCATCGCCCCATAGACCAGCATCGTCACGATGATCGCCGCGATCGTTCCACGCGGGATAGAACGTGCGGGATCGCGCAGATCACCCGACATGTTTGCCCCCGCCATGATGCCGGTCACCGCCGGAAAGAATAACGCGAAGATCGTCCAGAACGATTCGTCGGCGGTGAACCCGGTCGACCAGTTTTCGGCGATTAAATGTGGATCAAACCGAGCGACGGTGCCGGTGAAAAACGAGCCCAAGGAGACGACGACGCAGGCCAAAATGACGAACTGAATTTTGATCGTCCAACCCGCCCCCACCCAAACGCAAACCGCGACTGTCAAGTTTGTCAACGTCGCGATCAATGTCGGAGGAATTTCACCGGGAAGGATCGCCGTAAGTGCCTCGGTGAACCCGATGACATACATTGCAACCGAGAGTGCTTGGGCGGCGAAAAAAACCAGACCGATCGCGCCCCCAAATTCGGGACCCAAGCTACGACTGATTAGAAAGTATGCGCCCCCGCCTTCGACCCGCGTATTGGTCGCGATCGCCGAAAGCGATAACGTCGTCAACGTCGTGATCAGCTTGCTGCCCAGGACAATGATCAGCGTCGCGAAAAGTCCTGCTTGGCCCACGACGTAGCCAAAGCGCAGGAACATGATGACGCCCAGGATCGTCAGCACGCAAGGCGTGAAGACACCACCGAACGTTGAGAACGCGTTCGTCCTTGAATCTTCTTTCACCGCGGCGCCCCCTTCAAAGCACTCGTCTGCTGGTTACGGACGCCCGCCCTGCGTCAAACGATCTTGACTCCCGACGATCGGGGGTCTGTGGGAAGGTGAAATCGACTAGAAAATATGGTGACGAAAAAAGACAGTCCACGATGCAGCGTGCTTGCCGTCCGCTTCTGTGTTTCCCATCACACAAAGTGGTTCCACAAGTCGTCGTCGCGGTCCGCGTATCGTTCGGGCGACTTGGTTATCTATTGCCGCGGCGAAAACTCAAAACGCTTACTCTTGGCAAAAAACTCCAGCGGATTGTCGTAAACGACTTTCTTGATCAATGACTCACTCAGTCCCCGCTGTCGCATCTCAAAAATCAGGTCCGGAACCGCCGTCGGTTTGCTCGGGCCCCAATCGCCGGCCGAATTGGCAAGCAGCCTTTCGCCACCGGTCATCTCGATCATATCGACGGCCCGTTGCGGCGTGCATTTAGTCACCGGATACAGCGTCATCCCGGCCCAGAAACCACGATCGAGCACCTCTTTGATTGTGTGCTCTTCGACATGGTCTACCAACACACGGTCAGGATCGACTCGGCTGTCATCACACAGCATGTCCAAAATCATCCGCGTGCCCTGGTACTTGTCTTCCAGGTGCGGCGTATGAATCAGAATCGACTGGTCGTATTTCACGGCCAAATCGACGTGTTCGACAAACACCGTCGCTTCGTTTTTGGTGTTCTTATTCAGCCCGATTTCGCCGATGCCCAATACGTTTGGACAATCCAAAAATTCCGGGATCATCGCGATCACATCACGCGACAAAGAAACATTTTCGGCTTCTTTGGCATTGATGCACAGCCACGTGAAATGCTGGATGCCGTACTGGGCCGCCCGCGCCGGTTCGGTTTCGGTGAGCTGTCGAAAGTAATCGCGAAATCCGTCGACACTGCCTCGGTCATAACCGGCCCAGAACGCCGGCTCGCTCATCGCCACACATCCCATCCGCGCCAGCGTCGCGTAATCGTCGGTGGTCCGGGAAACCATGTGAATGTGTGGATCGATATAGTCCATAGCCGCCAATCAAGCGTGTGTGGTCAGTCGGTGAAAAAGAGAATCGTCTCGCGGTACGAATGCGAACGGAATCAGGACGATGTCATACCAAAGGTCTCGCGCCAATCGGCTTGATACTCTCTGGAGTACAACATCTGCAGTCGCGCGGCGCGATCGCTGCCCTCGGACGCAACAATGTCGATGCCAGCTTGGAGTGCCGCACGCTTTTGCCGAGCCGCATCATCAAGGCCGTTTTCGCCCGCCGTTCGGTCAACGCGATCCAACACGGCCGCGATCTCCAAAAGCTTTGCGCGGACTTCCAAAAACTTGTCCGCCACGATCTCGTCGGCGGATGGTGAGGATGACATGGTGCTCTATCCCAGATCTGATTGGCAAGGCGGTTCTGAGACGACTCCGTATCGCCGGCTCCAGTACCGAACTTCATTATAACGACTGAAGCCCAGTTTCATGATCAGGGGTGATTATCGAATTCCCGAACACCGATCTCCACGAACGCTGCGATGGATCGGGTTCTGCAGGCAATTCGAATTTCCTCGATGAACCCGCCCTTCACTGTCGGGTATGCCGGAAATGCCGCGGCGGCACCGATAAAGCCCACCGAGGAGCCCTCGGCGCCCCCTCCCCGTTGGCAGTTCCGAAGACGGCCGCGCCGGCTCGTCGTTGATTCAAGCCCGCATGAAAAATACGGCAGGCCCTACGAAGACTCGGGTTCGGATGGGCAATTGACCTGTCCGTTAAGTTTGTGGCGCAACCGCAGATAGCGATAGGTGCCGATCACCATCACCACGGCCCCTAAGGCGATCAACAGCCACCCCAAGCGAATCAGATCCGGAGTCACCTCCAAAAGCTTGACCAGCGAAACGCCGGTTCCCGCCAACATGATCGCCGTCCGTAGGTAAGCGAGGATCGTGCGCTCGTTGGCAAGTTGCGTTCGGATCAATGCAAGGTTTGGAACGGGATTTGTACCCATCTAGAATTCGCCAGCTAAAACGACAGGAAATTGCGAACGACCACCGTGCCGCTGCCCCACCATTGTGCAACCTCACGCTCGAATCGTCAGCAACCCCGGCAAAACGAGACGGCTGAACGACCGCCTCAAAACATCCCGTTTACCCCAGACCACCTATCCATCCACTAGCAATTAGGTCAGGAAAAAGTTTTCCAAGCTGACATCTTTCCCACAAGACGCCGTGCGGAGGCCCGAAAACTTCACTAACCCTTCACAAGAGAATGACTTACGTCAATTCCCGGTCCTAAACGGCGCCCGTTCCACTTTTGCAATCAAAACCCTAAGTCTTTTCTATGACGAGACTTAAGAGCGGCCAAAGATTTAGTTTGACATGCCGGATGCAATGCCTAAGATTCCCCGCGTCGCCCACATATAGTGGCAATCAGCTAAAACATCCCTACCGGTAGTGACATCATTTCTGGTAATCATGGTTGTAGCGGTTGACCAACTAGGAAGGTTCGCGAGTCGGGAAGGATCCCCCCCTGAGGGTTCTTTGTCGATTTCACAACGACATTCTACGTGGGCAGACGCGGCAAATTGTCTTGTTGTTTCCCCTCATTTTTAGGACGGACCAGCCCGACGTTTCGGTGGCTTTTGGACTCCGCGGCTTTTCTTTTGTGCGCCCCAAGACCATCGCTTCGTTCGCAGTGGCTGTTCCCACGGACGACTCACGGAGTTTGATCAAACAATGGCTACTGTTCTTCCCGAAAGTTCACGTGCGGCGAATGGGGGCGATGCGGCCCTGGAAAAGGTCAACAACCAACACGGCGTTCAGTACGCCAGCGAGGTCTTTGATACGACCTTGCGTGGTGACCGACCTGGATTGAAAGTCGAGCCGACGTTCTGTCCGGCCGATGGCAAGACACCCTTCGAGACCACTGAATGGGAGATCCGGAGCGCGGCAATCAAGGACGAAACCGGCAAGGCGTTGTTTGAGCAAAACAACTGCGAAGTGCCATCATCCTGGTCACAGCTTGCGACCAATGTTGTTGTCAGCAAGTATTTTTACGGCGACCCCAAGAACACCGAGGAACGCGAGCGTTCGGTTCGTCAGTTGATCCACCGTGTGACCCGCACGATCGCCGACTGGGGCCTGGCCGACGGCTACTTTGACACTCCCGAAGACGGAGAGAATTTCTATCGCGACCTGACCTGGTTGTGCCTGCACCAACACGGAGCGTTCAACAGCCCTGTTTGGTTCAACGTCGGCCTATTTCACCAATACGGTGTCGAAGGCGCGAAATGCAATTGGGCGTGGAATCGCACCGAAGGCGAAACGTTCCAACCGGATAACCCGTACGAATTTCCTCAGGGTAGCGCATGTTTCATCCAGGCCGTGGATGACAACATGGAAGACATCATGCGATTGGCGTGCGCCGAAGCGATGTTGTTCAAATTTGGTTCCGGCACCGGCACCGACCTTTCCACAATCCGTTCGAGCAAGGAAAAACTCTCCGGCGGCGGAACCCCATCGGGCCCGTTGTCATTCATGCGAGTTTATGATTCGATCGCCGGTGTGGTTAAAAGCGGTGGCAAGACTCGTCGCGCCGCGAAGATGCAGTCGCTGAAAATTTGGCACCCCGATATTTTGGAATTCATCGAGAGCAAGTGGTCGGAAGAAAAGAAGGCACACGCGTTAATCCGTGAAGGGTACGATTCGAACTTCAACGGCGAAGCGTACAGCAGCGTTTGTTTCCAGAATGCGAACTTGTCCGTTCGCGTTACTGACGAGTACATGGAATCGGTTCGCGACGGCAAACGTTGGCAAACGCAGTGGGTGACCGACAAGGCAGCAGGTGACGCACCGTCGTATGACGCCAAAGAATTGCTGAATAAAATGTCCGAGTGTGCTTGGCACTGCGGCGACCCGGGCGTGCAATACGATACGACAATCAACAAATGGCATACCTGCCCCAATAGCGGCGACATCAATGCGTCGAACCCGTGTTCGGAATACATGTTCCTGGATAACACGGCGTGCAACCTCGCTTCGATCAACTTGATGAAGTTTGCCAAACGCGACGGCTCGTTTGACGTTCAAAGATTCCGCGCCGCCGCCCGCTTGTTCTTCATCGCCCAAGAAATTTTGGTCGATCATGCGAGTTATCCGACCGAGCCGATCGCCCGGAACAGCCATCGTTTCCGTCCACTGGGACTGGGCTACAGTAACCTCGGTTCGTTGGTGATGTCACGCGGCTTGGCGTACGATTCGAATGCCGCACGTGGTTTGTGTGGATCGTTGACCGCTCTGATGCACGGCGAGGCCAATCGCACCAGTGCCGAGATGGCGGGCGTCGTCGGACCGTTTGAAGATTATCCGCAGAACGAAAAGCCGATGCTGAACGTGATGCGTATGCACCGCGAGGCGGCCAATGAAATCGCCGACGAAGGACCGGCGGACTTGAAAGAAGCCGCCCAAAAGCTTTGGGACGACGTCCTCGAAATCGGTGAACGCTACGGTTTCCGCAATGCCCAAGCGACGGTGCTCGCACCGACCGGAACGATCAGTTTCATGATGGACTGTGACACGACGGGAATCGAACCAGACATTGCGTTGGTCAAGTACAAGCAGCTCGCCGGCGGCGGGATGCTAAAGATCGTTAACCAGACGGTCGCACCGGCTTTGCAAAACTTGGGTTATACCCCCGAGCAAATCGAAGTCATCCTGGCCTATGTCGATGTCAACGATACGATCGAAGGTGCCCCCGAACTGAAAGCAGAACACCTTCCAGTGTTCGACTGTGCGTTCACCCCGGCCAACGGTATTCGCAGCATTTCGTGGCGTGCCCACATCACGATGATGGCCGCCGCCCAACCGTTCCTTTCCGGGGCGATTAGCAAGACCGTTAATATGCCGAACGATACGACCCCGTCGGACATCGCCGACGCGTATTACTGGGGTTGGGAATTGGGACTAAAAGCGATCGCGATTTACCGCGATGGTAGCAAGCAATCGCAACCGCTGAACACCAAATCTGACGAAGGCGGTGCGGCGAAAACCGAGACCAAGGTTGTCACCAAGACGGTCGAAAAGATTGTCTACAAACCGCGCCGTGAACGCCTCCCGGATACGCGAACGAGCATCACGCACAAGTTCACGATCGCCGGTCACGAAGGTTATCTTTGCGTCGGACAGTATCCGGACGGCCGCCCGGGTGAAGTGTTTATCACAATGGCCAAAGAAGGCTCGACGGTCGGCGGTATCATGGACAGCTTTGGAACCGCACTGTCGATCGCCTTGCAATACGGTGTTCCGTTGGAAGTTTTGGTAAATAAGTTCAGCCACACCCGGTTTGAACCAATGGGCCATACCAGCAACAAGGACATCCGCATCGCCAAGAGCGTCGTCGACTACATCGCACGTTGGTTGGGCCTAACGTTCATGAGCAACGACGAAAGCCTTTCGGCAAACGTACACGTTCCGGCCGCCGATCCGGTCAATTCCGGCAACGGTGCCGAAGTGACCACGGTGGAAACATCGATCGCATCGAACGAACGTGCCAGCCTGCTCGCAAGCCTTAACGGCAACGGCAGTAACGGATCGTCCAAAAAAGAGGATAACCGTCAGGACCAATTTGCTCGATTCCAAATCGATGCCCCCAGTTGCGATAACTGCGGCAGTATCACGGTTCGCAATGGCAACTGCTATCTGTGCCATAACTGCGGTGCCAGCATGGGCTGCAGTTAATCCACTCATGGAGAAGCGGTAACGCGCCACCCGCCGGCTCTTGGCCGGCAAGGCGCCCCGCCGATCCCTGAACGGAAACGTCCCAGCCGCCCGTGAGCACCGAAAGCCTCGGCGGCTTCCGCTACGACGTGCTCAATCACCGGCGGCCCAACGATCAGCCGCTTGGCGTTCGCCAAGGTTTTCTTGCCGAATGCCTCGGCGGCTTCCGCTACGGCGTGATCAAACCGCTGGGCGCGCCGACCTAATCTTCGGTGAGTAGGTCGTCGGTGATATTCAGATTCGTGCTGACGTTTTGAACGTCATCGTGATCGTCGAGTTGCTCAAGCAAGCGCATTGCCTTCTTGCCAGTTTCGGCATCGACTTCGACGGTGGTCTGCGGGATCAACGTGACCTCTTTCAATTCCGGGACGATCTCCGCGGCCTCAAACGCTTCGGCCAATGTTTGGTAATCATCCGGCTGGCTGGTCACTTGCAACTTACCGTCGTCGGTCGCTTCGACGTCTTCGCCGCCATTTTCCAATGCGATCTCTGTGACTTGTTCTTCGTCTACCGATTCGGCGTCGAAAACAAACAGTCCCTTGCGATCGAACAAGTAGGACACACAACCGGTCTTGCCCAGCTCACCGCCTAACTTAGAAAACAGCGAACGCAACTCCGGAGCCGTCCGATTGCGATTATCGGTCAGGCTTTCACACATGATGGCCACACCACCGGGGCCATAGCCTTCGTAGACCACCTCTTCGACTCGGCCGCCATCCAATTCTCCGGTGCCACGTTTGATGGCCCGTTCGATATTGTCCTTGGGCATACTGACGGCTTTGGCATCGTCGATCGCTTTCCGCAACTTGAAGTTCGACGAGGGATCGCCGCCGCCCGATTGGGCGGCAATGATGATGCCCTTACTAAGCTTGCTCCACAACTTACCTCGGGCCGCATCCACACGTCCTTTGCGGTGCTGGATGTTCGCCCACTTGGAATGGCCTGCCATGATTGAACCAAAGAGAAGGAAGTGAAATGTTGGCGACGGGGTTTACGTCGCTGAATCGATCAGCGTGGTTTCCGTTTAGATAGCTTTCGGCTGGACGCCTTCTTGGTCGATTTCTTAGCGGCTTTTTTCTTGGTCGTTTTAGAATCCGCGGCGTCATCCTCGGACGACTTTTCAGAGGTCGGCTTTTTCTTGGTTGCCTTTTTAGCGGTCGCTTTCTTGGTGGACTTCTTCGCGTCCGCGTCGGACTCGGCTACCGCGTCAGCCTCGGGTTTCTTTTTCGTAGCTGACTTGGCCGACGCATCCTTCTTTGACTTGGCACTACCGCCGGCAGACTTCGTTTTGGTGTCATCGCTCGACGAGTCATCATCAGCGGCGTCTTCGGCATCTTTTTCTTGCTTACGCCGGCGTTTGACCCTACGAATGGCCGCTTTCTTGCTGGCTTCCCATTCGTCGTACCGATCCGAAGCTCCCTTGTCGACGGCATCAAGCAGAGACCGAGCTTGCTTGTCCTTGGGGTCCATCATCAATGCAACGCCGGCTTCGTGAAGCAGCGCCGAAAACTCGACCGCCTTACTTTTCGGGACCGCCCGCTCCAACCCCGGAACCTTGCCGGCAGAAGCTTCGGACTGACTGGCGATGCCGGTGGCAAGCATGATCACCATGGCCGCGTAGTCGATCGGAATCGAGTGACCGCCAAGACCATGTTGAACGGTGTAGCTAAGAATGAAAGGGGTGACCGCCGACATCGCCTCGAACTTCGCGACCGCTTTGCCGAGGTTTTCTTTTTTCAGGTGGTCGAGATCAAACGCATAGAATTCTTCAAACACCGCCTGCAAGACGTCTTTAAGTCGACGCGCGGTCTTGGACGGTTCCGGCATCCCGGAAAGCACTTGAGTCAGTTCGGTGACCGTTGTCACACGAACTTCATTCCAATCGAAAAACTCTTGTTCGCACTTGGCTAACCCTTCGTCCGCCAGTTCGTACGGGGCGTCCTGCAGCAAGGCCGCGTACAGGATGTGCTCCAACAACGGCCGCGACGGCTGGGAGGGCGGCGTGGAATAGCGTTTTTTAAGCTCAGTATGCAGCTTCGAAATCAGTTTCGCGCGGTTGCTTGCGGCCATTGTTTTCGGTGGGAGCGGGAATGTTAGATCTGGCGTTAAAAGAGTCGCCGCAATCTGGTCGTGGTGTAAGTCTTGATGTGGGTTGCCGGTCGCGATCGGTCAGTTCAGTTCAGCTCAATCCTTTGATAACGGATCATCTTGGGCTGTGTTGGCATCGGGGCCTTCTGCGTTGCCGGCCGGCGAATCGTCGCCGATCTCGGAGTCGTCGGCGGTCGCAGGGTTGTCGGCCTCTTCGCGTTCACGGCGAATCTTATAAAGTAGATCGCCGACCACCATCGCGTTTTCCATCCCGCGATTAAGTTCGAACTGCAACCGTGGCGTAAATCGAGTATCAATCCGCCGTGCAACTTTAGATTGCAAAAAGCCGGCAGAGTTCTGAAGTCCGCGAAGTGAGAGTTGCTTTTGGGCTTCGTCGCCCATCACGCTGACCGAGACCGTCGCCTCGCGCATATCGGGGGAGACTTCGACACCGATCACGGTGACGTCCTTGACCCGGGGGTCACGCAATTCGGTCAGGATCGCCGAGGCAACGACTTCACGAATCGCCTCAGCAGCTTTTAGCATTCGACGACTGGTCACAATCAGCCTAGCAGAAAGATGGAATACGGGGTGGAGATGGAGATTGGCAGAGAGGGGACGGCACTGACGTAGAGGCTGTGAACTTAAGACTTAGCGTCTTCACATCGTCACCCCGAGCGTTGCAAAAGGCGCGTCCTGGGACGCAACTTTCGCGGGGCGAACGGGCGACTTTAATCAGTTCAAAGCCTAGGAGCAAACGCCGTGACCGACTCGATCACGACGAACGCGTTCGTTAACCATCCCTGGCATTTAGTCGAGCTTTCGCGCGACCTCTTCGATTCGATAGGCTTCCAGTACGTCATCTTGTTTGATGTCGTTGAAGCCTTGCAGACGAATACCGCACTCCATTCCACGCGGTACTTCTTTCACGTCTTCTTTGATCCGACGAAGCGAATCGAGTCCGTAATCTCCGATCAAGCGGCTATCGCGGAAGACCCGAATGCGACAACCACGATGAATCGAACCGGCGGTGACATAGCAACCGGCAACGGTACCGACACGGCTGATCGAGAAGACTTGCTTGACGACCGCTTGTCCAAGATCGACCACTCGCTCTTCGGGCTTCAAGCGACCTTCGATCATCGCCTTGATGTCATCGGTCAACTTGTAGATCACTTCGTAGCGACGAATTTCGACCTTGCGTTCATCGGCAAGCGATCGAGCCTGATCATCCGGAATCACGTTGAAACCGAGGACGACTGCGTCAGAAGCGTCGGCCAAGGTCACGTCGGCAAGCGTGATACCGCCGACGCTACGCTGCAACACTTTGATCTCGACTTCGGGATGCTCGAACTTTGTCAATTCTTTGTCGATCGCCTCGAGTGATCCCTTCACATCGGCTCGGATAATGACGTTCAGCTTGACCTTCTCTTCGGACTGACCCAAACGCCCATCCTGAAGCATCGACTGGAAGTTCTCGAAGGAAACCTTGGTCGTCGAACCGGATAGCGACTGGCGACTGCTAACGTCGGCACGCTGCCCGGCGATCTCCCGTGCATCGGCGATGTCTTCGAGTACATGGAAACGGTCCCCCGCACCGGGAGGCGACTCCAATCCCATCACGCTGATCGGCGTGCTCGGACCGGCCTCTTCGATCGATTCACCGGTCAAGGTGTCGTTCATCGCACGGACGCGCCCATAAGTCGGCCCGCAAACGATCACATCACCGACTCGCATGGTTCCGTTCTGCACGACCATCTTGGCGACGACCCCACGGTCACCTTGCTGTTCTGCTTCCAAGCAGACACCGAGGGCGGCTCGATCAGGATTCGCGGTGTATTCGTTCAATTCCGCGACGGTCAGCAGAACCTCGAGCAACTCATCCATCCCGTCGCCGGTAATGGCACTGGTCCGAACAACTTCGACGTCACCGCCCCATTCACTCGGGGTCAGCTCATGCTCGGTCAGCTGAGTCAACACACGGTTTTGATCAACGCCTTCTAAGTCAACCTTGTTAAGTGCGACGACGATGGGAACACCGGCCGCCTTTGCGTGGCTGATCGCTTCTTCGGTTTGCGGCATGATCCCGTCATCGGCGGCGACGACCAAGACCGCGATGTCGGTGACATTAGCACCCCGAGCACGCATTTCGGTAAACGCTTCGTGACCCGGAGTGTCAACAAACGTGACACTGCGATCATCCTTGTCCACCGTGTAGGCTCGGATGTGTTGGGTAATCCCGCCGGCTTCGCCACTGACGACATTGATGCCAATCAAGTAATCCAGCAGGCTTGTTTTCCCGTGATCGACGTGTCCAAGGAACGTCACAATTGGCGGACGTGCGATCAACGAGTCGGGACTATCAACCTGATCTTCGATCTCGGTGATCAATTCGTCTTCGAGTGTTTCCGATTCCTTCAGCTGCAGTTCAAGATCCAATTCCGCGGCGATTATTTCCGCCGTTTCGAACTCTAACTCAGCATTGATGTTAGCCATGATCCCCATCGTCATCATCGACTTGAGGACCTTAGCCACGGGAACACTGGCAGCTTCGGAGAAGCTACGCACCGTACATGGCAGTTCGATCTGAACAGGCTCTTTCCGAGGCGCCGCGGTATTTGTACCACGGTGCTGAAGTGTCCGACGCTGGTGACGCCCATCTTCACGGGAGTAGCTACGCGACAGGTCTCCGCGTCCGCGACCACGACGTTGGCCACGATCGGCACGGGCACGGGCCATTCCGGCCAACCCTTTCTTTCGTTGGCCTTCATCTTCTTCGCTTCCGCCACGGCCACGCTTGCCTTTGTCGGTGAACCCGGACAAGCCCCCGCGTTTGGAACCAGCACCGGCAGCAGCGGCACCGCCACGCTTCGTGTCAGCCGATTCGGCCGCCAACTTATCGAGCGGAGCTTTGACACCTTGCTTGTGTCCGGCGATCAGATCGGGACTCAGCTTAATATCCGGCTTTTGGGCCTTGACCTTATCTTGCGACTTAGGCGCGACTTCCTTCGGGGCATCCGGTAGCGAAGCCAGATTGATTGCGATCCGCGGCTCGCGTCGCTTCCCCTTGCTATCGCCGTTGCCCTTGGGCTGCTCACCCGTTCCGCCTACCGATCGGCGTTGATCCAACGATCGAACACGGCCTCCGCCTCCGATGCTACCACCACGAACCGCCAACGGCGGCCGCGACCGTTCCGCTTGCATCGTTGGCTTGACAGGGGCCGCAGGCTTCTTGGGCGAATCCGCCGGCTTGCTCTGGGCGGCGGGCGTTTCTGGACGCTCGACCTTCGGTGGCGAAGGAGCTGTTTGCGGCTTCTTCGTATCGGCTGCCGGGGGCGATGGTTGCTTCGGCGTCGCCGGCTTATTTGCGGCCGAGGGGCTCGATTTCGACATCCGCCCGGCCAGACCACCGCGATTACGGCTTCCGGCTGGCAAACGCACGTCGGGCGTCTGCGCCGGTGCGGCGGGTGCTTCCGGTTCACTCGCCTGTTCGACCGGCGGGAGCGGAGCGGGGGCCCGCAACTTTGGTTCGGGGCGTGACTTCGGCTCCGAGCTTTCCGTTTTCGGCTGCTCAGCCGCAGGCACTTCGGCGGACTGGTCCTTCGCCGGCTCCGGGGCTTTGCCGCCACCTGACGAACCTCGTCCACCAGAATCAAGCTTCAGCGGACGCCGCTCGGCCCGAACCGATTGGCGGACGGCGACGGGAGCTCGTTGCGGTTCGTTTGCCGCTGCGGGAGCGGCTGCAGGCTTGGAGGGCGCCGAAGCTCCACTAAGATGCTCGCGCACGCGTTTGACTTCGTCATCGGTCAGGCTGGCCAATGCCGAGCCCTTTCCGGTGATTCCAACCTTCTTAACGAGATCAACCAGATCTTTACTATCGAGATTTAATTCTTTTGCGAGCGCGTAAATGCGTGCTGCCACGGGGTGAAAATCCTGTCAAAATTGAGTGGAACCGACCGCCTCTCTAATTTCGCCTGGCGATTGCGTGTTCCGAGTATTCTTTAAGTCACATAAAACTCTCCTCCATCGGCCTGCATCGCGACGCCGACTGCGGTGCCCCGCAAGTGATGTTCGCTTCCCAAGTCCCGATCGATGGATCAGTCCCGGATGATGGCCCGGAAGGTTTGTCGTCTTTGATTAAGTAGTCGAGCCACGCCGATTGCGATCGCCGTGGCCCGCCAGATTCGCAAAGGATAGCGAAAAACAGCGTTCGGCAAGAGGTCCGACCTAGGGGCAAAACCGGATTTCAACTGACTTTTTCAAGTTCCCCGCCCCCGATCGCCCGCTCTTTCTGTCAAATTGACGCAGTCGAACGTGAACCGGGCCAGGGACCAGCCAGTCGAGGGGCAGGCAAACGCGAAAGAGATAGGTGTGTAACCACACCGACGCTATCGTTCGATCCACCGGCCGCGACCGAATCGCCTCGGACATCTGGCAATTGCCAAATCCCCGACGCGCAGATCGCAGGCGTTGCCCGTGGAATTCACTAACTCTCTTGTTGAGGCTTTGCTGCCACCTCATCCTCCACTTCTTCTTCCGACGCAGCCGTCGCCTCGACGCTCGCAGCCACTTCTTGATCGGCTCCAACCGCGTCAGACTCGGCAACGTCATCCTCGGCTGCCTGAACAGCCTCGTCTACCTCTTGCTCATCCGCCACCCGTTCGCCCGCGTCCGGGTCTGCACCCGCTACAACAGCCTCGCCGTCTTCCAACTTGGCTTCCTGCAGTGCCGCATCGACCTGGGCATCGACGGCGGGCTCACCGGAAGTCACCACATCATCGCTTGACTGCACGTCCGCTTGATTGGCGACTCGCTCACGTTCTTTACGGGCCTGCCGCTCTGCATTCGCGGCGGCTTCCGCTTCTTCTGCCTTCTCCTCGGCCATGTCAACAATGCGATCCACCTGCTCTTCGGTCAGACCACTCATTTCCATGAATTGATCAGGTTCAATCACGGACAGATCGTCATAAGACAAATAACCCTGCTCGACCAGCGACTGAGAAATCTCCGCCGTCATCCCGTCAAGCTGACTGAAGGCCGCGACGGCCCGTTCAATCTGCTCTTCCAATTCCGACGCGGTCATGATCTCGATATCCCAGCCGCATAGCTTGCTGGCCAACCGAACATTTTGCCCGCGACGACCGATCGCAAGCGAAAGCTGGTCCTCTTGGACCAACACGATCGCCCGGCCAATCATATCGCACAACAACACCTGCTCGACCTCGGCCGGCTGCAGGGCGTTGGGGATCAAAACTTCGGGATCGTCGCTGTAACGCACGACGTCGATGTGCTCACCGGCCAGCTCCTCACGAACCGCCTTGATTCGGCTTCCTCGATATCCGACACAAACGGCGATCGGATCCACCTGCGAATCCCCACTACTGACGGCAACTTTACTTCGGTAACCAGGCTCACGGCTGATTGAGTTGATCGCGATCACACCTTCGCTGAGCTCAGGGATCTCCTGTTCAAACAAACGTTGAACGAGTTGTGGACGTGTGCGGCTAAGGACGACCCGGACGCGGTTCCCGGCCGACTTGACTTCGAACACGACCGCCCTTACACGCTCACTGGCGTGAAGCGTCTCGTGGGGAATCTGCTCGCTACGAGGCAAAATCGCTTCGACGTTCCCGAGGTTGACCGTAGCGACACCGCCGTCAGCCCGGCCGATAATGCCGGCGACCATGTCACCGATCTGGTCGCGATACTCGCTCATCAACGAGTCGCGTTCGGCTTCACGTACCTTTTGGATGATCACTTGCTTAGCTGTCTGGGCACCGATCCGCCCGATCTGGTCGTCCCCTAGGGCCTCTCCGTCCAAGACCGCGTTGATGCGTCCGTTTTCGCGATCAAGACGCACCACGATGTCGGCATCCTCGCCGTACTGTCGTTTGGCAGCCGTTTGCAGGGCAGCTTCGATGGCAGCGAACACAAGTTCTGTGTCAATGTTCTTCTCGCGATGCAGCGAGTCGACGTAACGCAGGATGTCTTGCGGATTCATAGTATTTTTGACGTTCTTGACAGACGAATGACGAGATGAGCGGAATACAAAATGGGGTCACTGCAACGCTCGTCCGCCCTTCACTGGGCAATCCGACTCGCTGGGCCGTCGCTTCGATCGCGCATCCAGCGCCAAGCGAATCGTGGTCGCGAAATCGGGTCCTCTTATGACAAAAAAGAAACCCGGACCTTGTGGCAGGACCGGGCATCTGCGTGTACCAGTGCTGTGAGAGTTCAACTTACTGATCTGGTCATGAAGTGTCAACCAAGAACGCCCTCGCAAACGCGTCCTCAACGGCCCTCGATGGGCCACCAAAACCCAGCGGCTTTGGCACAATTGCTATTCCGGGTATGACAGATCAGCCGACAAACACGTGCCGCAGACCTGGCGCACAAAAGGAAGGCATGCCAGGAAGCGAAACCCGAAAACAACGGGGACGACTGCTCCCAATTACCGGTGCTGGCACTGCTCCCAATTACCGGTGCTGGCTACGACAAACTACGCCCCGTTGAGACGTAAGGCAATGCAGGCCATCAAGACGGCAAAAATGATGATCCAAAGGGGACGCTGACGATCGTTCACGGTGGCAGATTCCGGCAGTAAGTTGACGCTGTGCGGGATGGCCGTTGCGTGGGGTAGACGCAGTCGGGCAAAACGACGCGACTGCCCCATCCAACCCAAGACAGCCACACTTGAATTTTTGGTTAACGCAAAATCAATGCCAACAAGCAACGAAGCGATCGTTGCATGCACCAGCCCGTGCCGGCGACCGCGAAAGAAGATGCCTATCCGTTCTCGTCGTCACACCGGCCGAACGCGCCCGTGCTGAGACTTTGTCACCGCCCCAGCGACCTGCGACGCGGCCTGCCAGCAATCCTCGGTCAATTTCCTGGGTGCATGTCCCAGTGGCATTCCACTTGGCTTTCTTTTTCAAATTCATTTGCCGGAGTTTGATCGCGTTCGATTGACAGCCCCGCCGCGATGCATGGAGGCAACGATCCGCGTTTCCGAAACTCACCGGTTGTCGCCTGAACGCCATGCTAAACGGTTTGCAACGATTGTCATGGTCGCAAACCGTCACAGCCCGCTGCAGAGTGGGCGAAAAAACTTGATTTCTGCCGAGAACGACCTGCGACATCTGTTTCCGTCCTAGCTTTTGATGAATGAAAACCCGCCGTACCCACGGCGTTCGGCTTCCCACCGGGCTCGAAGCCGTCCCTCCACAATCAATGCGTTAGGGCTTTAGATTGATGAATCGGAAAAAGAGAAACGCGTTCACTCTGATCGAAATGGTGATCGTGATTTTGATCTTAGGCGTGATCGCCGCCGTCGCGGCACCGCGAATGTTTACGACCGCCGAACAGGCAGAGATTAACACCACGCGTCAGCAACTCGCGGTGATGCGAAACGCAATCGAGATGTATCGCGCCCAAACCGGCAGCTACCCTGGCGATGGCGAGTTGGCCACGGCAATGGAAGAGATGCTCAACGGCCCCTTCCCCGCCCCGTCGATCGGTTCGGTCGATGGATTGTCGGGGGTTTACTACGACACCACATCGACAGCCGAGCCCGTTGTCCCCGCACCGGACTCGACTAACGGATGGGCCTATAAGCCGCACAACGGCAGCTTGAGACTGAACCTTGATCCGAACGGATCGGAAGTCGGGCACGATTGGTAGGACGGCTTCCGAGAGACATTCCTCTCACCGCCGTTTCCTATCACGGCGTTTTTGATTCGGTTCTAACACTTGATCACGTCGATCTCATGTCATCTGCCACCGCTTCCCCCACAGTCCTGATTATCGAAGACGACCCGGTGTTCCGCCGCGTGCTTCATTTCACAGTCGCAAAGACGGGCCTTGCGGTCGAAGCGGTATCTGATGGTGAAACGGGCTTTCAGCGTCTGCTTACCGGAGACATCAGCTTTCTTGTCACCGATTTTCAAGTGCCCCGCCTGGAAGGCATCGAGCTACTCCGAGCGATCCAAACGATCCCGGAGATCACCGACGTTCCAGCAGTATTGTGCACCGCAAAAGGTTTCGAACTCGATAGCGAGCAACTTCGCAAAGAATTCGGTCTGATCGCCGTGATGCACAAACCGTTCAGCCCTCGTGGGCTGAGCGAATTGATCGTCCAGACGCTACGACAACGCGGGGTGAACATTGCGACGCCTGCGACGATCGCCGGCATGACGGCGGTGTCGCCGCCCTCAAGAATCTCGCCCAGCAATTTGGGGGCACCGCCCCTGCAGCGTTCGCCGTCGACGATAGGCAGCTTTCATGACTGAGCTCGCCGGTGACACAATCGTCTCCCCGTCCGTGGCGTTTGAATCCGATTCAGCGACCGAACGCATCGTGGAAATCGCGTCCCCGACGAAAAGGTCTCGCCGACAACCGTTGATCACGACACGGATCGGCATTCTGTTTTTCGTCGTTTCGTGCTGCGCACTTGCCGGCTCGATCGCCTCGGCTTCGTTCCCCAACGATCGGGCCTTTGTTTCGATGGTTTGGATCGGCACCGTGGCCGCGTGCGCCCTATGCGGATTGTTCTCGATTCGTTCGGTCCGTACCTTGCGAACGATCGAATCAGAACTCCGACAGTCGCTCGGCGCTCCCGCAAGATGGAAAACCGTTCGCCCACTGATCGGTGCCGATCCGATCACCGAAGCCTGGAACGAATTACTTCAAGAAGCCGCCTCGGCAACCGACGCCGACGATTCTCGATCCATGGCAACGCTCGATCAAGAAGCGGTCACATTAGCCCGTGCGATGCGTGGCTTGCCGACCGCTTGGGTGATCACCGATTTGGATGGCCGGATGCGATTCATTAGCCCACCTGCATGTGGTCTGTTCGGTCTCGCCGACCGAGCCAACCATGGCGGGCGAGACTTGCTGGACCTACTCAGCTTGCGGACCGGAACCGACACCGAGATTGCCAAACGCAATCGCTTGCTGAGCAACGTTCGAATGATCCACGAGCGGCACCAAGTTGAAATCGGCGGCGAGCGTGTTCATTTGCGAATTTCCCGCAGCCGGCTTGATGGACGCGTCGGAGACGGCGAAGGCATGGCATGGATTCTTAGTGATGTGACCCAGCAAGCGTTGGCCACGCAGTCCCGTGATCAGTTCTTGATGACCGCCACGCATGAACTACGTACGCCGCTGAACAACTTGCAGGCCTACGCCGAAGCGCTCGCGGCGGAAGAACAGCTGGAAGTCGAACGGCAAAAGGAATTCTGCAATGTCATCGTCTCCGAATCGCATCGACTCGGACGACTGGTCGATCAACTGCTGACCGTCGGTCAAATGGAAGCCGGGTCGATGGTCGCCAACCGTCACGAGTTGGAAATCCTTCCGATGGTCGAATATGCGACCGACCAAATGCGAGCCCAAGCGGAACAAAAACAACAACGGCTATCGACGGAACTGCCCCCAAAACTTCCGACCGTTTTTGGCGACCGAGACAAACTTCAAGCGGCCTTGGTCAATTTGGTCGGTAACGCCGTCAAGTACACCCCCGATCACGGTGAAATCATCGTCCGCTGCGGCATCCACGAAGGCTGCGTTCGCATCGACGTTCAAGACAACGGACCGGGCATTGATCCGGACGAACAAGAAAAGGTCTTTGAAAAGTTCTATCGCGGAACCAACATCGCCAACAGTCAAATGCGTGGCAACGGCCTAGGGCTGGCGTTCACCCGCGAAGTCGTCCGCATGCACGGCGGCGAAGTCGAATTGAAGAGTCAACCCGATCATGGCGTGACGTTCACGATGCGATTGCCGATCGGCGGTCAATCGCGAAGCGGAATTTGAAACCACCTTTGATGGCGCTTCCCAATACCGAGGACACATCAATGCAACGAATTGAAAAGCACGGCACGGTTCACGTGATCGTCAACGAAGGTCCGATCCGCATGGAGACGTCTGTCTCGATCGAAGAACTCTTTGAGCGATCGATGATCGGCCACACCCCCGCGGTCGTCGTTGACCTTTCCGGCGTACCACTGATCGATGGGTCGGGTCTGGAATGGTTGGTCGAACTGAGTGAGCGCAGTTGTCACAGGGGCGGCTGTGTTCGACTGTGTGGCGTCAGCGAACTGTGTGCCGACGTGCTGCGTGTCACCGGCGTGGGTTCGAAAATTGAATCGTTCCCCGACCTCACTTCGGCCCTTGGCAGTTTCGCGTAACCCACGATGTTCCTGAACCACTCCCCCACTCGCCGAAACGACGCTGGCGTAATCGCTGATCAAATTTCGCCAACTTCAGGCGACACACCCCAGCGGTCGCCGGAATCGCGGATCGTTCATCCACGCCAAGGCTGGACGCCGGTCAAGCAGATTCGGCCGCTCGGACAGCGGCTGATCGAAGCTGGCTTGCTGCGTGAAGACCAGCTCGAAACGGCGCTCGCGCATCAACAAAGTGAAGAAGAACGCCTGCGGGCGATCGCGGCCCAAGACGCTGGCGGAAACCTCAGCCAATTGCAACGCAAACGGTTCAAGCGACTCGGCGAAGTCGTCGCCGAGTTAGGCCTGGTAGACGAAGCTGACCTGCTACCGGTGATGGGCGAACAGCTCGGCGTCGAAGGCGTCAAACTTCGCGAGGGCTTGATCGATCCGGCCGCCGTTCAGTTGATTCCTCGCGAAGACGCCGAACGTTATCGTGTCTTACCGCTCATGCGGATTCACGATGAACTAACCGTGGCGATGGCCGACCCACAAGACCTTTCGGCGATCGACGCATTGACCGACCTGAGCGGTTGTCGCATCCGCCCGGTTCTCACCCTCGCCAGCGGCATCGAACGGCTACTCCCACGGTGCTACGAAGCCGATTTTTCCGTCGATTCGGTGACCGCTGACCTGGACGTCGAGCAGCTTGAGCTTGAGTCCGAAGCGATCGACTTGGATCTCCATGGCGCACAGCAACTTGCCGAAGGCAGTCCGGTCATCAACCTCGTCAACTACGCCATCATCCAAGCCGTCCGGCAAGGAGCCAGTGACATCCACGTCGAAGCAGGGCAAAAGTTCACGTCGATTCGCTTTCGCATCGACGGAGCCCTGCGTGAAGTCATGAAGCCGCGCAAAGAAATGCACGCGGCGATCGTCTCGCGAATCAAAGTCATGGCTCGGCTTGACATCGCCGAACACCGACACCCACAAGACGGACGACTGCACGTTCGGATCAGCCGCCGCGATGTCGACTTGCGAGTCAGCACGCTCCCAACCGTCCTTGGCGAAAAAGTTGTGATGCGAGTCCTGGATCGCGGCCGTGTTACGTTTGACCTAAATCGACTTGGCATCCCACAGGATTCGCTGGCTTGCCTCCGTCGCATGCTCGGCCGGCCGCACGGACTGGTGCTGGTGACCGGACCGACCGGTAGCGGCAAAACCACGACGCTCTATAGCGCGATGGAACTGATCAAAGGGATCGAGCGAAACGTGATCACGGTCGAAGACCCGGTGGAGTACCAACTCGAATTGATCAACCAAGTGCAGGTCGCTAACGATTCCGGAATCACGTTTGCGAAGGCCTTGCGCAGTATCCTCAGACAAGACCCCGACGTGATCATGGTCGGCGAGATCCGCGATCGAGAAACCGCCGAAACCGCAATCCAGGCCGCCTTGACCGGTCACTTGGTCCTCAGCACCCTGCACACCAATGACAGTGCGACCGCGATCACACGTCTCGTCGATATGGGGGTCGAGCATTTCAAGATCGCGGCCAGCTTGGTCGGCGTCGTTGCTCAGCGTTTGATGAGAAACCTTTGTCCCAGTTGCCGCGAAAGCTACTACGCGTCGACGGCCTTACTCGAACAACTGCACTACGAAGGCGACCTACGCCACGGCTTTGCACGCAGCCGTGGCTGTGCGGATTGTTTCGAATCGGGTTACCGCGGTCGAACCGGCGTGTACGAATTGTTTGAAATCACACCTGCGATCCGCACGTTGATCAACGACGGCGCGGACTTGGAATCGCTACGTTCGATCCGAACGGGCCCGACGCTGATCAGCGAAGGCTTGCGTTTAGCCGAACAACATCTCACTAGCCTAGAGGAGGTCGGACGCGTGGCACTGGTGGACTAAAAACAGCGAACACCAACCGCGTCATGCCACCGAACCTCGATCGTGGCGAACGCGGGATCATGCCCCGTTTTACTCATGAAAGCTTTCTCACAGCCTCACCTCGACACTTCAGTTAGGCCCGTGACCGGACGGTTGCAGTCGACACCAATAAACCGAGCCAGGGTTCCGCATGACTCAATCAATCTTACGGTCCCTCGGGCAAACCGTTCGATTCACTTGACGCGTGTTTCGCCCTCCGCTGTCTTGATGTCGCTGAACCAGTTGGCGGTGATGACGCAAAACGGAATCGAAATCGCCGAAGCGCTCGAACATGTCGCTCAGCACTGTAAAGACGAACGGTTAGCGACTTCGCTGAACGCGATTCATGATTCGGTGCACAGTGGCAACACATTTTCGGCAGCCCTAGCGATGCACGGCGTTTACTTTCCGCGATCGCTTCCGGCCGTCATCGCGGCGGCCGAGTCGACTGGCGACGTCCCCCGCGCCCTCGCCGGTATCTGCACTCGCCTGCGTGGCGAATTGGAGATCCGCACCAGTATTTGGGGCGCAATGATCTATCCCATCATCCTAATACTCGCGGCAACCGTCGTCATCACCGCACTGGTGCTCGGCGTGCTTCCACAGTTTGACAAAGTGTTTTCGTCCTTAGGAAAACCCGTTCCGCCGTCGACCCAGTTCTTGCTAAGCGTCGGTCGCTGGGGACAGGCCTATTGGCCGTTCATTTTTGTCGGTGCCGCGGCGCTGTTCGTCGGCACGATCGTCTTCCGACAACATGACCTGGTCCGCCGTTCGTTCGGGCATCTTTTACTTTACACGCCGTTCGTCAAAGAAGCGTATCGCCCTTTGATTGCCGGCCGAGTATTCCGCACGATCGCCGCGATGGTCGGCGGCGGCGTCCCGTTGCTGCAAGCCGTCCGGCTCACCCGCAACACAGTGTCGATCCCCGCTTGGCGATCACTACTTTCTGCGATGGAAGCGAACTTGATCGATGGGCTCAATGCCAGCGAAGCGATGCAGCGTGCCGATTTCCTGCCCGTCGAAGCGGCCCAGATGATGGCGACCGGAGAACGCACCGGACGCGTCGCCGAAGTCCTCGAAGACATTGGTCACTATTACGAAACCGAAGGCGGCCGAAAAACGAAGCGACTGGTCATTGCGATGGAACCCACCATCATCCTGGCCATGGGGATCGTTGTCGCCGGCGTCGTGATGAGCGTGATGCTTCCGCTGCTGGAGGTGTCAACCGTGCAGAATTATTAGTTGAAAGAACCGGGGCGAACGCCCAACGGCTTATCAATCACAACGGCATCAGCCGCATGGCGTTAGCCACGGTTGCATGACGGTTAGCGATAAACGATTCACAGCAGAGTGCCGAAAGCCTCGGCGGCTTCCGCGACGTCCCCATTTTCAAACCTTCAAACTCTCCCGATTCGATGCTATTCGGCTCCGCTAATTCGACTCACCTCGCTGCGACGTCCAGCCGGTTCGCTGGCCTAAGTCTCGGCCGAACGCGTCGCTCGGTTGCCTATGTCGGTGTGGACCTGAGCGAAACGTACGCCAAGATCGCTTGCCTTCGCGAAAACCGAAACGGAGGTTTCGATTGGACTCAACAATACCGATGGAAACTTCCGGCGATGGCATCGAATGAACCATCCACCACGTGGCTTGACGATGTCTTGAAATCCCTGGCCGATCGACTCCCACGCCCCATCGATGGCGATGTTAATCTCGCGACAGTCGCACTCCCGATGTCATGGACCCAATACCAAACCGCACTCGGACATGAATTGGATCAAGTCCATCGGCGTAGCGACGCGATCTTTCGACACTCCGTGTTTGCGAGTGATTCGGCCGTCTGCCATTGGCCGGTAACGGGAGCGCACTTGCGTCTTCCAGACGCGAACAGTCAGTACGTCACTGCGGCGACCGCACAACGCGCCTCCTGCCAAATTGCCGCGGTAATCACTTCGCTCGGATATCAAGTTCGCTCCGTATTGCCGCATGCGGTCGCCCTGACTCACGCATCTTTTCAGCTCACCGGTATCGATGCCCAGTGTGTGCTTTGGCTGGATCGATCCTCGGCATTGATCGCCGTTCGGCATCGGAGTGGAGTCGGACTCGCTCGATCACTCCCCTCGCTTCCGACTCATCTGGATACGCCGGATGTCGCGGTTCGTTTGGATGCGTACGCACTTCGCCCCTACCTCTCAGACATCGCGGGCGAATATCACCGAACGGCCGACTATGTGGCTCGATCGGAAAACGCTTCTCGTTCGCAGAAACCGATTTTGATTGCCGGTTCGCTTGCCGGTATCGATGGTGTCGACGAAGTTCTCGCAACCCTTTGCAACGTTCCTATCGCGACTTGGACCTTTCGCTCGGGATCAAGGCCGACGCCGCCGTCAAATTCGGCGCGTGTTCAGGACCTTCAGTTAGACAGTGATTTCGCATCCGCGTTGTCGCTCGCGTATTCGACGACCCGAACATCCAAACGGGGCTACGGCAAATGACAACGACGACTCAGACCGCTCGTCGCCCAAACGACGAAGGGCCCCGCCACGAAGGGCCTCCCAACAAAGACCAACGCAACATAGATCGCGTGAAGACAGATCCGCACGGGGTCGCGGATCGAGCCCCGGAAGTTGACTCTCCGTGCCTCGAAGCGTTCGACGGTTGGCAAAATTTCGAACTTTTGCCGAACGACTATCGTTCGATGCGTGACGCCAAACAACTTCGTCTAAAGTGGACGCTCGCACTGGCGTTGTCGCTGTTACTGACCGGGGGCTCGTTACTGATCGTTGGGATCCGGCAGAAAAACATGCAACGTCAACACGATCACTTGATCGTCGCCGTCCAACCGATCGAAAAACTGCGGCAACACAGTGAGCGTCTGGCACTTCAAACGAAACGGTTGAACGATTGGTGCCGGTGGGTCGAGTCCTCTCGTCCCGATGATAGCCTCGTTCAAGTAATCGGTGCACTTGTCGTCGCGACGCAAGACCCCGGAAACCACCGCCGACCGATCGCCGGTATCGAGGCACAATCTCTGTCGGTCAAACTGCCACTTCACCACTCATCATCCAACCATGACGCCAGGTTTACTTTCGTCACTTCAGTGGACAATCCAGACGAAGTCGATCAGTGGACCGAGCGGTTGCGACTGAGCGACCGCTTGGAGAACATCCGGATCTCGTCGCCCAGCGGCAGCCGCACTGCCCCGATCATCCGCGTTGATGCCGACCCCATCGCCGCGAAACCGATCCCATGAAACAAACATTGACCTACACCAACCCGGCCGTCGATCCTTCGCCACTCGATCGCATCTTGAAGACACCGGCCCGCTGCCACCTTGTCGGCGCGACGGCGATGTCGCTTCTGATGGCGGTCAGTGTCGTTTGCTGGGCTAGCCCGGAATCACTGCTCCCACAGCGTCATCATTCCGTCGATGAAATCCATCGTGCCACACGATTGATCTCCCAAGCTCGTCAACATCGTGAGTCCCTAAAGTTGGCGAAGGCTGACTTTGCCGACGTTGTCGCACGTGCAGACGCAATTCGCCAATGGTTGCCCGAAAAAATTGACTGGCAACAGAGACGTCAGTCGCTCCGGCGGCTCGCCAGCGAATACGACTTGCAGTGGTTTCGCCTCGATCCGGGCACGTTCGAAACGCGTGACCGGGTAGGCATTTGGAAAGCCAAAATTGAACTCCACGGGAGCTTTCCCAACGTGACCCGATTTATCTGCCGCCTGCATCAGATGCCCCATCCGATCTGGTGCGACGAAACTCGAATTCAACGCAGTCCTCCCTCCGCGTTTGAACGCGATCAGGAAACTTGTTCTGTGTTTTTATCGATTCGCATTCCGGTCGCGGCTTCGGGGACGATCGCAGGCAAACTACTCGAAGAAACCCTTGTTTCGAAGTCTCATTCAGGGCATTCACCATGAATTCGCGTAGGCCAACCGTCACCAGTAAGCAACGCGTCACCATCATCGTCCTCGTCCTGATGATCGGCGTCGCACTCGCATTTCCACCTTCGGAGCCGAGCGGTTCGGTGGACAGTAAAAGCGTCAAGCGAACGCCCCCCGCCAATCGCCCTCGCGTTAGCTTGACATCACTCCGCCCTCATGGCGATGACGCGAAGAGATTAGAAAACGACGAGATCAACTACAGCGTTCGCCAACTTGAACGACTTGATCTCACCTCGCTTCAATCACTCGATCTATTCTCCGTCCGGCCAAAGGTGATCAACGACCAACCTGCCATGATCACACGGCCGGATACCGATCGACCAGACGCTGTACCGAAGCAGGACCTGACTGCCCAGCCTTCTGCAACATCGACGCCAACCATCGAAACCGAACCAAACGTAGATACGAATTCAGAATTCATCGTCAATGCCGTCTACGGATCGGCGAACGAGACGCAGCACCGGGCATTGGTCAACGGCGTCATCGTGCTCGACGGCGACGAATTGGAAAGCGGGCTAAGAGTGCTTTCGGTTAGCCCCGAACAAATTGAACTTGTTCCAAGCGGTCACTGAAGCACTCGTGCACCAGGAGCGCGTATTAAATCATCTCGATTTTTAGGTGGGGCAGGACAGTGATCCCGAGGCGAGCGTGCGATCCAAAGCGTCCAACCTCCTTAACAAGTTAGCCACGGTTGCGTTACGATTTGCGGATAGCACCTGCGTGAGAGTCACCGAAAGCCTCGGCGACGACGGGAATTCCTGTTCCGCGGTCGGTCGCTTACCGTCCGTAAGGCAAACTCAGTGCGCGTTCTGCATACCCCGGCAACGCTTCGCTCAGATCCACGCACTCACGTTGCCGGATCGGCGTTGGGCTATCAAGAATATGAGTGACCAAGGCAACCACCAATTCATTGCGGCTCGATTGCCGAAACTGCTTGGTGAACAATCGCTTGACTACGGGAACCCGACTCAGCCCAGGTACCACGGCATCACTTGATTCATCAACTTCGCGAATCAATCCGCCGATCACCAAACCACTCCCGTCAGGCATCAGGACGGTCGTGCTCACTTGCGTGGTGTCCTCTTCCGGGAAACCCGATTCGGTAATCCTACCGCCAGAGATCTTCGGCAGCACCGTCATCAGCACATTACGATCATTGGTGATCACCGGTGTCACTTCCAGCACGATGCCCACGTCAAGAAATTGAACGTTTTGAATCGTTGCCGTCTGAGTCGTCGTGGCAACGGCATAGGGCAATCGCTGGCCGATTTGGACCTTAGCCGTCTGGCGATTAACCACGCTGACTTTGGGTGACGCCAAAGTCCTAGAAGCGGTGTTCGCATGGATGACTTCGATCAACCCATCGACATCGTTGCCATCGATTCGAAACGCAAGGGAAGGTCCTTCCGCTTCCTCTTCCGCGAAGCCATTTCCGTTCAACGTCAGACGTGCCCCGGCGACGCGAGCAAGTCCGGTGAGATCGACCCCATGCCGCTGCTCATCATCTAAATCGATTTGCAACACATGCGCTTCGACCAAGACTTGTGGCGGGGCGATGTCAACCTGAGCAAGGTACTGACTGATTCTCGCATGCCCGGTTTCATTGTCTTCGACAACCAGCAGCTCACGTGTCTGAAGTTTCTCTGTATCGCTTGCCTGCGTAACAAACGACTTTCCGATCGGTGACAACAATCCCGTGACGACCGGTTCGACATCTTTGGCGGCGACATAGTTCAGCGGATAAACTTGCAAGCGGCGCCCCTGAACTTTGGGATCAAGTTCGGTCGAGGTCGACGCGGTGACATACAATACGTTGTCTCGCTGGTGCCAATGAAACCCTGCGATTCCGACGATCGCATCAAGCACCTCTTCAAGTCTCGCGCCGCGTAAACTGACCGTCACGGGCCCATCAACGTCGGGGCCAACCACAAGGTTCAACCGATGATGGTCCGCGATCATTCGTAGCACCGAACGCAGGTCCGCATCGGATGCCACCAGCGTGACCAAATCGTTTTCCTGCCGAAGCGTCGCCCCGTCAGCCGTCACCGGTTCGCGCACCGGAACTGTCAACGGTTGCATCTCCACCGGGGGCTCTGGCGAACCATCGATCACCTGCACTCCACCGGCAAGTCGAACGGCGACACGCGTCTCCGATGACCGCATCGGTCGACGTGAAGATAATTCAGTCGCATTCAACGCCGGGCGTGAACCACGTACGCTAGCCTCGGCCCCCGTCGCATCCTGTGAGCCGTAGGCACTCGCCTTGGAGTCAGCTTCGAATCCAGCGGCGATCAAATCTGCCAATCGAGGCTCAGGCGGAGACGTCGTCTCCGGTTGCGACGTCACCTGTGAGTTTGGATGACTTACCGAATCGGTTCGTATTTTAATCCGATGCAGACGCCCGGAAGGCTTGACCAAATCGACATGCCCTTGTCGCCGAGCGGACTGGTGACCTGTCTGATAGTCGACCGCAGGCTGACGAACAACGGGTCCGCGTGTTTTCCCACCGACCGGTGCCGCCAAGACATGCCCGATTGCCGAAGGACCAGCCCAACGCATCTCCGGCTGAATTCCAGCCAAAAGCATGACGCTCATCGTTAGCCAAATCGTACGCATTCGCAAAACGCGATTACCCGGAGATCATGACGCGGTGGGGAGGAAACTTGGAATCCGGGTTTCACGACGCAAGACAGAACGCAGCCGTCATAATCGTTAAACCCTGACTCTTCAGGTTGTATCGGCGTCTGTTTACCGACATCGGAGCAAATATGCTCGTTTTTCCTCAAGAAGTCGTTCCTGCCGACGTGCTCACGCCAATATCGGGGCTTTCTACGATGCGAATTCTTCGCCAACTGCCCTCGAGGAATTCCGGTTCAGTGCATACGTCTCCCCTCTTTGCCAAGTAGGGGCGGGGCTGAAGCCCAGGGAGAATTCCCGCAGAGTGCTGAAAGCCTCGGCGGCTTCCGCGACGACGCAAATCGCGTTTCGAGATTAGCCGAATGGCGTTGTTTTAAAATAACCGGGGCTAACGCCCATCGGCTGATAGGCCACAGCAGTATTAGCCGAATGGCGTTAGCCACGGTTGCGGTGCGGTTAGCTAATAACGCAAGCGTGAGAGGCACCGATAGCCGCCGCGACGACGAGAAGATCCAACGATTCGTCCTCCTTAAAAAGGAGGGGCGGACTTGAAGCCCGGGGAGGATTCCGCAAGGATCGCGAACGCTGCGCCCCAAACTTGCTACTGACACCGTCGACGGCGACAGCCACGAGTTCTCTGCGGCAACCAAACAGCAAAAAATTAAACCGGCGCGGCGACCAAATCGTAGCCTTGTGAGGCAACGATTTCACAGCGAATGATGTCACCGACGGACGGTTCGTTGGTCTCGTCGAAACCGCTTAGGTATAGCACGCCGTCGATCTCGGGCGCCTCACATCGGCTGCGGCCAATCCAAACGCCCG
This sequence comes from Roseiconus lacunae, assembly GCF_008312935.1. NCBI lineage: Bacteria > Pseudomonadati > Planctomycetota > Planctomycetia > Pirellulales > Pirellulaceae > Roseiconus > Roseiconus lacunae. The sequence continues at coordinate 109,889 of NZ_VSZO01000008.1, forward strand.
GTTGCTCTTCCAATGGCGAATCAACGATCACGTCGGTGGCGGTCCCAACCCGAGACGCGTTCCAATCAAACGCGATCGATTGCTGAAGCGCCATCAATTCACTCTGACGTCGCTCGGCGATTTTTGCCGGAACACGGTTAGGCAACCGTGCCGCCGGCGTGTCCTCTTCGACCGAATACGTAAAGACACCAAGATGCTGGAACTGTTGCTGATCGACGAAGTCCATCAATTCTGCAAAGTCCGCATCAGTCTCGCCGGGGAACCCGGTGATCATGGTGGTTCGCATCACGAGCGAATCGATTTTTCCGCGGAGACGACCGAGGATATCTTCTTGTTTTTGGCGAGTTGTTTTTCGTGACATGCGCTTAAGCATTCTGTCACTGGCATGCTGCAACGGCATGTCGATATAGGGCACGATCCGTTTCGCACCGGCCAGGGTATCGATGAGGCGGTCGTCGATGTACATCGGATAAAAGTACATCAGTCGGATCCAATCGACGCTTTCGATCTGATCGAGTTCGGCCAGCAGATCAGCGAGCCGTGGCTCACCGTAAAGATCTTTGCCGTAATAGGTCGTGTCCTGGGCGACGATCACAATCTCGCGGACGCCGCTGTCGCCAAGACGCTTCGCTTCGCTAATGACCTGCTCGATCGGCTTGCTGTAGTGTTTGCCGCGCATCTTGGGAATCGCGCAGAAGGTGCACAGTCGGTCGCAGCCCTCGCTAATTTTCAAATAGGCGAAGTGCCGCGGGGTCACGGCGGATCGAATGCCGTCATCGAGCGGACGAATCGGCGCGGGGCGAAACACCTGTTGCTGCTCTGCGATCCCGTGCTGCAAACGATCGGCGACTTCGACGATCTCATTGCGGCCAAACACGCCGACCATCGCGTCGATTTCTGGCCTGGCCTCAAGCAGTTTGCCTTGGCCACGTTCGGCCAAACAACCGGTGACGACAACCCCGCGAATCTTGCCTTCGCGTTTAAGGGCCAACATTTCGTCGATCGCCCCGAGCGACTCCTCGCGAGCCGAATCGATAAATCCGCAGGTGTTCACAACGACGAAGTCTGCGTTGCCGACATCGCCCACCATCCGATACCCGGTCTGGTCCAGGCGACCGAGCATCTGCTCGGTATCGACCAAGTTCTTCGGACATCCCAGCGACACGACGGCGTACTTACCGCGAGCCTCCCCCTCGTCAACTGAACTCGATGCGCGTGCAGGCGTGGATTCGGGCTGATTGACGATCGGAAGTTCCATACGAATTCGGGACCTATTCCCGACAATATTTGAGGGCTAACAGGGCGTAGGCGGTGACCAAATTACGGTCCCCTTCCATCCAACGGGTGCTGCCGGAATTGACCCAAGAACCGTCTTCCTGTTGGGCGGCCAACAACGTCGCGGTCAGTTCACGCTTCCAATTGTGATTGACGCCTTTGGCGTCAGTCAGCACGCGAATTTCGGCAGCATCGAGCGCTTTTGCAAACGTGTGATAGTAGTAATACAGGCCCGATTTGCCCATGCCCGGATTATCGGCCAACGAATAGTTCTTTTGAATAAAGTCCATTGCGGCAGCGACTCGCGGGTCATCACTGGTCAAACCGGCATAAATCATGCTCTTTAAACCAGCGTACGTCATCGACCCATAACTACGCAAACCACCCCCATCATCTCCCTCGGGGACGACGACTTTTGACTGACCACCGGCCGCTGGTGTGTAGTAAAACCCGCCGTCATTGATTTTGTCGGCATGCTCGGTGTCGTTCCCGTGACCGACCAAGTTTTGCGTCCGCGAAATAAACCGCAGTGCCTTTTGGACCGCTTCGTCGTCGGCCTCGTTGCCCAAATCTTTAAGTGCATCCAGCATGAAAGTGGTGTTGGAAAGGTCCGGCCGTGAGTGACTTCCGTAACCCGCACCGCCGTACGCCGGATCTGACGCGTCGATTCCCTCGCCTTCGTCCCACTGAATGTCCTTCAGAAATGCCTCGGCTCGCTTCAATTCGCTGTCAAATCGATCGTCCTTATTTGCCTTGACCAAGGCACCGATGGCAACGGAGGTTTCATAGTTCCGGTGCTTGGATCCCTCGCCGTAGATCCCGCCATCTGGTTTGACACGCTCGGTAATAAAGTCGATCGCCTTCTTCACGGACGGCGAATTCACATCCCCTGGATGGTGATCCAAGATTGCTCGGACGCAAATTGACGTGATCGCCACGCCCGTCTCCGGACTGAACGCTCCGTTGGCCCCCTGCCCACGGTTCTTGAGAAACTCGATCCCACGGTTCGCCGCCTGATCCACCGCCGCGTTAATCGCCTCCGGAGAGTCCAGCGAAATCGACGACTCCGCCGCCAACGCCAAATCGGGTACGGCCGAGGTCGCCAGAGAAGCCAACAAGACTGCCGCGGTTACTCGAAAACGAGACATAGAAAATCCCAAAGGAGAGTTGAAATTGAGGGGAAACGCTACCATTCCGACCGCCCGGCACCGCCGTCAATCGCCCATTCGACGCAATGTTCCGAGCCCTGTCGAGCCACTTTTTCCGAGCAATTGACGTCGGACTTGGCCATTGCACGCCAACCGATCAGCGGCAAACGTTCGGTGGGCTCGTCTCGGTCGATATCCCTAAACATAGGCGACACGCAGCCGTTGGGAACGAACCAGAAGCAACGTTGAGTGAAACCGAGGCTTAATTGCAACCCGCGGACCAAACTGCAGAAAACCCTCCATCGATCCAACCTGATTTTTCTATGGGGGAATTTATGGAGAGTTTCGCCAGCATCGGAATGTTTCGTGATTGGCCACGGTTGCGTCGCAGTAACTCGCGACGGATTTTCCGCCGTCAACGATGGAAAAACTGCCATCCGGCAATCGATGTTTCCAGGACAAGTCCCTCAAAATCGTTTCCAACCTCATGCGATCGCAATCAGAAACTCGGCTGCCTACGCTTTTCGCGATTCGTCATGTGAAGGATGCCGGGCACGCGTCGTTCGCCGCCCCACATCTCGCCCCCCAATCCCAGGACACCAATTCGTCGGCCGATCAACCCCAAACGGAAGCTCTGCTTTACACCGACGAGGCGAAGGGAATTTCTTGGCGGATCGATCCCGGTGAAAAACCGGGCGCGGCCGTAGGCGAAACAGACTTAATCGGCACGTCGCAACCACCGGAACTGCCGAAAGACGAATTGCTCAACCCGCACTGTGCCGACCTTATCACATCGCTCGCACATTGGTCCGTGCAATTGGATCATCGCGAGTCTGAGCTTGACCAACGTGAATTTGAACTCAACCGTCGCTCACGTTTTTTGCGTCAAAACAAGGCTTAGAGAACGGTTCTTCACGCCGGGGTAGTGGACCTCGATGAATGTTTCGGTCCACCATCAGCCGACTGGCGTTAGCCACGGTCAATTGAGCCGGCGAATAACAGCGACCACTGACTGTAGCAACCGGAGCTAACGCTCGTCGGCTGATAGAACAAAACACCATCAGCCGAATGGCGCCAGCCACGGTTAATTGAGTCGGCAAATAGCAGCGACCACTGACCAGAGCAACCGGAGCTATCGCTCGCCGGCTGATACAACACAACACCATCAGCCGATTGGCGTTAGCCACGGTTAATTGGGTCGGCAAATAACAGCGACCACTGACTGTAGCAACCGGAGCTAACGCTCGCCGGCTGATAGAACGCAACACCATCAGCCGAATGGCGTTAGCCACGGTTAACTGAGTCGGCAAATAACAGCGTTCACTGACCGTAGCAACCGGAGCTAACGCTCGTCGGCTGATAGAACACAACACCATCAGCCGAATGGCGTTGGCACGGTTAATTGGGTCGGCAAATAACAGCGACCACTGACTGTAGCAACCGGAGCTAACGCTCGTCGGCTAATAGAACACAACACCATCAGCCGAATGGCGTTAGCCACGGTTGAGTGGCAATCAACGAACCATGCCGACAGAAAAGTGCCGAAAGCCTCCGCGGCTTCCGCTACGGGGTCGGGATTACGCTTCGTTTGACTTTGTGACGACCTTGTCGATCAAATTGTATTCCTTCGCTTCCTCCGCACTCATGAAGCGATCGCGATCGGTGTCCTCTTCGATTTTTTCGAGTGAGTGACCGGTATGATCGATCATGATCTCGTTCATCCGTTTCTTAATCCGGCGCAGTTCTTCGACGTGAATCTCAACTTCACGCGCGGTGCCCTGCATGCCGGCAAGCGGTTGGTGGATCATGATGCGGGCGTTCGGCAGTGCATAGCGTTTTCCGGCGGCTCCGGCGGTCAGTAATACCGCGCCCATCGAAGCGGCTTGTCCGATGCAGTAGGTGGCGACATCACAGGAAACAAACTGCATCGTGTCGTAAATCGCCATGCCTGCGGTGATACTTCCGCCCGGGCTGTTGATGTAAAGATTGATATCCGCTTTCGGATCATCGCTCATCAAAAACAACATTTGCGCGACCAGCGAGTTGGCGATTTGATCGTCGACTTGCTGCCCAAGAAAAATGATGCGGTCTTTGAGCAAACGACTGTAGATGTCGTAGGTGCGTTCTTCGCGACCGCTTTTTTCGACAACGTAGGGGATCAAAGGCATTTGAGTTATCCAGTCAGTTGATTGGGTGTACGGGTTGGGGTGGCTGGGTTTCACGCGGAAGGCGTTTGAGCCGTAGCGGAAGCCACCGAGGCTTTCGATTGTGGTCTATCAGCCGACGGGTGATGGCCCGGTTTTTTGTAACTTAACCGTGGCTAACGCCATGCGGCTAATCCTAGATGCGCCGGAGCGGAAGCCGCCGAGGCTTTCGTTGACTCGCCGACGGACGTTGGCCCGAGTAAAGCAACCCAACCGCGGCTAATCCGTCTTTGTGGCGATGATGAAGTATCAGTCTTCATCCTCGTCTTCGCTCGGTGGCTTCGTTAATATGTCGTCGACCAAGCCGTACTCCTTTGCCTCGGTCGCGCTCAAGAAGAAATCGCGATCGGTATCCTGGGCAATTTTCTCGACTGACTGTTCGCTGTGTTTGGCGATGATGTCATTGAGCACATCGCGGTAGCGGAACATCTCGGCCGCTTGGATTTCGATGTCGCTGACTTGACCGCCGACACCGCCCATCGGTTGGTGCATCATCACACGGCTGTTCGGCAGGCAGTGGCGTTTACCTTTGGTACCGCCGACCAGCAGAACCGCGGCGCCGCTGCATGCTTCGCCGACGCAATACGTCGCCACGGGGCACGACAAAATCTGCATCGTGTCGTAAATGGCCAGTGTCGCGGTGACACTGCCGCCGGGGCTGTTGATGTAAAAGTGAATGTCTTTGCGACGGTTCTCACTTTGTAAATACAGCAACTTCATCACCAGTTCGTTGGCGTTGCCGTAATGAATCTCGCCTTGCAAAAAGACGATCCGGTTTTCCAACAGCAAATCGCCCAGCGTCAATTGGCGTTGACGTTGGTAGCTCTGATACGCGTGGCTATTGGAAAGTTGGCCGGCCGCCAATTGGCCTGCCAGTGGGTGCATCAGCGGTGAATCCATTGAATGTCTTATGAGTGACTGAGAAGTGGAAGCGACAGGTGGAAGCAACAGGGCACGCACGCGCCGGTCGGTGTGTAAACAGTCCAGTGTCCACGTGGTTCAAGTTCAAGAGCAACGCCCCGTGAAACAGAACCACCGTGAAACCGGGGCCCACAGAAAGGTTGTGGTTGACCCGATAGACTCCTCTAGTGTTCGCATCTTCGCGGAATCTGGCAAGGCCAGTGTGCTGGCAGGCACGCGACGCCGTGGCACGGACTGATCGGTCTTCGGGTGCTTCCCCAATCGTCATTCTGCCCGTTCGGCGTGAACATGATCTCCCAAATACGCCCGCCTTCCCGAACTGCGCGGTTGATACAGTCGCTACCGTCGGATTGGAACGAGTCCCGGCGAAATCAACTGATCGTCAACGGACGTCATTGAAGGGTAGCGACGGTGCCCGTTCCGGTGCGACACACCAGCCGAATCATGGTTCCCCGTAGCGGAAGCCGCCGAGGCTTTCGGCACCTTGCGGTGAGTCGCTTATCGCTAGCGGACAATCAAACGTGGCTAATGCCATGCGGCTAATCCCGTCGTGGTCCATCAGCCGATGGCCATTCGCCCCGTTAATTTGACCCCCAATCGTGCTAACACCATTTGGCTGCCCCCGGAGCGCGATTTGATCCGAAGCTCTTGGCGAGTTCAGCGACGGGGCCGGTTGACGGCGGTGGGGATTCCCATTTTGATAAACTCAGTTCACAGGCCAATCCACCACGGCACCCGTTTGACGGTTTCGTTTGACTGCAATGACCGAACATCCCCAACGCAAAATCGCCTGCCCGACCTGTGGCAAACAGTTTTACATGGATGAAACGACCGCGCCGCCATTTTGCTGCCAACGCTGCAAGCTAATCGACCTTGGGCGTTGGCTCGACGAAGAGATTGGGTTGCCACACGAGCAAGACGAATCGCCCAAAACCATTGATCGCGACTCCGTCGATCAGTAACGGCTTCCGCCCGCTCCATTCTATCTCGCTCTTTCCGCCTTCCCCCTCCCCGACCTTTACAACGGCGCCGGAACTCGCGAGACTATTGGGCTGTAACGCCCAAACCTTTCCCGTCGCATCCGCGGGAAAGGTTTCTTTTTTTCCAGTTCATCTGGTGGAGTTTGTGATGCTTGAATCGGTACCGATGACCCGCGAGGGATACAACAAGATTAAGGCGGAAATCGAGCACCTCGAAAACGAAGTGATGCCCGAGATCGCGGAGAAGATCGCCATCGCTCGTGAAGAAGGCGATTTGAAGGAGAACGCGGAGTACCACGCTCAACGTGAAAACCAAGGCAACGTGAACGCCCGCATCAACTTGCTCAAAGACAAACTCGCCCGGGCGACGATCGTCGATCTTTCCGAATTGCCCAAAGACGAGGTTGCCTTCGGTTGCACCGTCACGGTCGAAGACCAGGACGATGGCATGGAAGAAGTCTTTACGTTTGTCGGTGCCGGTGAAGAGGACTACCGGAGCGGAAAGATCTTGGTCACCAGCCCGATCGGCAAAGGCCTGCTAGGAAAGAAAGTCAATGAGATGGCCGAAATCGAAGTCCCGGCGGGACTGATGCGATTGAAAGTGCTCAAAATTGAGTTCCCCGAGTAAGCCCGACGTTTCTCTCCGTTGACCACTTAGCCGACGGCGCTTCGCGGGTCTGAGCCAGTCGGGCGCGCCGTAGGCCCGCGATGCGGTTCTCACTCGCACCAACGGCGATTCCCGTTTTGCCTTCCCAATCATGCCGCAACCCAAACGCCACTCCGATTCCGCTGGCGATGATTCCCTTGGCGAATCGACATCGGATCCACCAACCAGCGTTGATTCAGGACCGGGCTGCATGCCCGCCGTTTTGGCAACGGCGGTTCTGGCCGGCATCATCGGTTTCATCAGTTGCGGCGTCTTGACTTGGGTGATCTTTCAGAAACAGGACGTGCTGGCCCTGCGTGCAATGAGGGGCAGCGTCATCCCGGCGATCGAACAGAGTCGTCTGTCGCCCGAAGAGAAAAACTCGACGGTGAAGCTACTCGAAGACTTCGCCGACCAGCTTGAACGAAAGCAGGTCGACGGCTGGCAGGCGTCCGGTGTGATGCAGCGTCTGGGGCGGTTACCGATTTTGCAATGGGCACAAATTCGCTTGGTCGAAACCTATGTCGATGAACATCCCGAGCAATTCGTCGACGATGCAAGCTTGCAATTCGATCGGATCCGCAAGGGCGTCGAACGCAATGACATCACCAAGTTTGACTTCCTACACATCCTCGAACCGCTCCTCGAAGTATCGCCGCAAGGCGAAGACGCGTCCCTGGCAGACGACTGGCAATCGCGAGCGATCGACGAGGTGATCGACCGTGCTCGCTTGGTCGCCGACCGCAGTGGCATCGAAGCCGAACCGAAGTCCGACATCACGATCGATGTCCTCGTCCGCCGACAAGTCGAAGCCGGGATCAAAGAAGGGACTTATTAGAGTGGCTAGTGGCTAGAAAGGAACAGGAGTTAGTGAGTTACTAGCAGCTAGCAACTCCTTCTCAAACTTGACCTATCGCTAAATTCTCTTTGCCACCAAACTCTCTTCTCGCAACCTTCCGATCACGCGGAGATTCCAGGCAGTGAAACCACGCAAGATTGTCGTCGTCGGCGCAGGCCCCGGCGGATTGGCGTCCGCGATGCAACTTGCTTATGCCGGCTGTGACGTGACGGTTCTTGAGCGGCGGGATCGACCCGGCGGCCGGACTTCGGCGATCGAACGCGATGGCTTCCGATTCGATTGTGGCCCGACGTTTTTTCTATACCCGCGGGTGCTCAGTGAGATCTTTCAGTCGGTCGGCTATGACTTGATGAAAGAAGTCCCGATGCGACGGCTTGACCCGCAGTACCGATTGACGTTCGGTGGCGGCGGTCAGTTGGATTGCACTCCGGATATGGACGAAATGGATCGCCAGATCGCGAAGCTGTCGCCCGGCGATGTCGGTGCGTTGCGACGTTACATGGATGACAACCGGGTCAAACTGGCCAAGTTTCGTCCGATCTTGGAGTCGCCGTTTTGCAGCCTTGGCGACCTGCTCAAACCGTCGCTCTTGGGTGCCGCCCCGCACTTACACCCGACCCGTTCACTGGGCACCGAACTGGGGCGCTATTTTAGCGATCCGCGATTGGTGATCGCGTTCGCGTTTCAGTCAAAGTATCTGGGAATGAGCCCCTTCAATTGTCCCAGTCTGTTCAGCATTCTGTCGTTCTTAGAGTATGAACATGGCGTCTGGCATCCGATCGGCGGATGTGCCCGTGTGAGCGAACGGATGGCGGAGATCGCGGCCGACATGGGAGTCAAATTTCGCTACGACGAATCGGTCCGGTCGGCAGAGATGGATGGACGGACGCTGAAACGATTGCGTACCGATCGGGCGACCTACGATGCCGATGCCTTTGTCGTCAACGCCGACTTTGCCGACTGGGTTACCCGCACGATCCCCAATCAAAACCGTCGCCGTTGGACGGACGAATCGATCGCCAAGAAACGATTTTCTTGCAGCACGTTCATGATGTACTTGGGAATCGACGGCGTCTACGAAGACCTGCCCCATCACAGCATCCATATCAGCCGCGATTATGAAAGGAACCTTCGCGAGATCGAGCAGACGCATACGCTGAGTGACGATCCGTCGTTCTACGTGCAAAACGCTTGTGTGACTGACCCCGGTCTCGCACCATCTGGCAAAAGCACGCTCTATGTGCTCGTGCCGGTGACTCATCAAACCGGATCAATCGACTGGGAGAAAGAGACGCCGGCGTTCCGCGAACTGACCCTGGATCGGCTCAGTCAAATCGGACTAGGTGACGTGCGAGAACGAATTCGCAGCGAGCACGTAATCACGCCGTTAAGCTGGCAGAATGATTACAACATCTACCGCGGTGCGACGTTTAACTTGGCACACAACCTCGGGCAGATGCTCTACAACCGACCACGCAACCGATTCGAGGACGTCGGCGGGATGTACTTAGTCGGCGGCGGTACGCACCCAGGAAGCGGGTTGCCGGTGATTTACGAATCGAGCCGCATCACGAGCAAGCTACTGCTGCGTGATTTGGGGATGAAGCCTCCTGTCGTACCGGAAAAGGTCCGCCAGACGGTCAAACCCAAGGCAACCCCGGTCCGCCCCACCCTAGCCGCCTGCAGAAACAGCGCCACCCCGTAGCGGAAGCCGCCGAGGCTTTCGGCACTCTCACGCAGGTGTTACCCGCAAATTGCAACGCAACCGTGGCTAACGCCATTCGGCTAATACCGCTGTGACCTATCAGCCGATGGGCGTTAGCCCCGGTTATTGCAAACTAACACCATTCGCCTATTCCCGGAACGCGATTTAAACCGTCGCGGAAGCCGCTGAGGCTTTCGGTGACTCTCACGCAGGTGTTATGCGCAAATCACAACGCAACCGTGGCTAACGCCATTCGGCTAATACCACTGTGACCTATCAGCCGATGGGCGTTAGCCCCGGTTATTTCAAACGAACGCCATTCGCCTATTCCCGGAACGCATTTTGAACGGTAGCGGAAGCCGCCGAGGCTTTTGGCCCGTACCCACAAACCGGCAGAGCAATCGAAACTCTTGGCGGCTCGTTGATTAAATCGAATTTAGAAACTCAACGATCAGCCGATGCGCATTAGCCCGGGTTTGCGCGAGAGAACCGCACGCTATCGCGTTTGCGGCTAATTAAATCAACAGGCCGTTAGCGAGTTCCGCTACTTTGGACCACGACCGCCGATACGAATCTTCCCATACAAACCATGACCAGCAGCGCGATGAAACGACGACGGACAACAGGGCTCATCGTCCTAGCGAGCATCTTGTTCGTCGGCAGCCTTGCCCGCGGACGGGACATACTGCAGTCCGGGATGCCGTGGCAGTCGCGTTCGATCCAGCCAGACACGCGCCAATCGGTCCTCCGCCGCGACGATGCGGTCAGCTATTGTTTCGACGCCAAGGCGGCAATCCTACTGACCTCCGGCCACGATGGACTGCCGGGGCGAGGCGGCGAAGACGACAATCTGAACGGCATCATTGACGATCGGTCCGAAATGGGCGCCGTCCCGAGCGACGACCGGTGCCTCTCGCCCGCCGACCCAGGCTACAGCGGCGCGGCCGATCGAGACGAAACGATGGTCATTTCGCGAGGCACGTATGTGCGCTGCGACTCCGCCGAACGAATCCTGACCCACGACGGCTGGTGGATAGGGGAGTGAAGTGATTAGCAACTAGAGGCTAGCAACTAGAATTCCTGAATAACTGTTTGCTGACGGATCGTTTCTGCGGAAAGGTCGTTCAAGCGGATGGAGACCTTGATCGCCCGAAGTGGTGCGGGAACCGGAGGCGTGATTTGAATGGGATCACTGGATCCTTGGTCAATGGTTTGCGATTGCCCTGCGTTTTGGCCTTCAAATTGACCGAAATTTGCGAACGTTCCGTCCATCGGCGACCATCGCCGCCGGACGACTTGGCGGGATGACGCGTTCACTCCTGGGGCCGGATTAGCCGTCGTCAATTGCGTGCTACGCCGCTCGATGTAAGCCGGTCCGTTGACGCCTCCCACTTCCACTGCATAGTCAAATGTGGTCGTCGATCCGAACGCCACCCCCTCTTGGTCGAACGGATCCGACGCGTAGCCATCGGTCCAGGTGTCGTAAACGGGTTGATAAAACGACGAAACAACTCCCGAACCGGCGGGCGTCCGAGTAACAAACCGACCGCTGTTCTCCCACGGCACCGGGAAGGTGGATCGAACAGTGACGGAAGTAGTATCGACTGTTTCACGGTCACCGCTGAACCCACTGAAGGGGCTGACAAACTCGGTCGCACGAACTGAATTAAAAAGCGGTGTAATGTCGCCGCCCGCCTGGTCGAACTGAAACAAACCGCGCATCGGCCCGCCGGCTAATCGCATGTATCCCAGATCGACGAAGTCACCGCTATCGACACGGCTAAACAACAGCGCCGGACTGGCATTCCAATTGGCCTGGGTACGGTTACCGTTTCCGACAAAGACTTCGTCGATGCGTGGATCGTTGACGGTCACGACCTCATCGTCGCTTCCGGGCCAGCCCAACTCCTCTGCTTCGTCGGTCGTCGTTCCATCAGCATCATCATCGACGCCGGCAATTCCCGGTTGCCCATCTGGCCCCATCCAAACATAGCGTGGCGCGGACGGATCAAAGATCTGGACGTTGAAACCGACAATGTCGCGTGCAACGATATCGCTGCCACCGCGACGAACACGGCAAAGTGATCGCCCGCCGGCAGCGTTATCGCTGACCTGATCGGCAAGATTGAATTCTGGACGCAGGAATGACTTTAGCGTGAATCGACCGTAGCGGTTGAGATACGGTGTTCCGCCAGGAGCTGATCCTACTGTCGCGTCTGCTTGATGAGGAAACGTCGTTGGCGTCGTCGCAGCAGCGTTCAACGGATGGTCCAAGCCGGCCAAGTCAGCCGGTGACGACTCGCGGGCGATCAAATATGGATGGGGAGGACACAAGGCCAGCTGAGGCATTGACGATCCCGGTGAGCCGCTAAGAATTTGCTGCGGAACCCGGACGTGGGCGAAGCGATTCTCCGGTCGCGAAAGCTCTGCCAACGAATTTGCCTTGAGGATCGCCGTCGGCATCCCATACGTCGCCACCGTGGTCGCAGACGTTGCCGGCGTGCTCCAAGAATCAGTGACACGACTGATCGACAGATCCATGACCTGTTGCAACCGAGCGATCCCGGTCAACCAATGCGGCGACGCCAAGAGCTGTGCCGCCGGAGTGCCGGAATCAACCCACAAACCGGGAGCGTTCAACGACTGGGCACCGGGATAGACGGCTTGGTTGCTCGCGTTCACATCCGAAATCGGCAACACACGTAGTCCACCCGTTGTCTGCACCAGGATTGGGATTGTCGGAATGTTCCACGTTGGCGGGATTGGGGACGGAATCGTGGTTCCGTTAGCAATGCTCATCTCGGCCGGGCTGACGTTCAAATCTGGACGTACCAGAAGCACACGTCGGTGCAAATTCAACCGATCGGGCAACAAGTCATCGTTGCGGTCCAGATAAGCCGGATGCAAGGTGAAGTTCCCGCTGCCATCGGCAGTCTGGTTTTCGTAGTACAGTGAACCATCGGCGTTGCGTATCCACTCCGGAGATACCCAGTATGCGATCTCGGCGACCTCCGAGTAGAACGGCACCATCTCGGTGCCGTAAACGTTGTTGTAAGCGCTGATCTCAGCCGCCGTCATCTGCCCATTCATGAAACGCACGGCATCCAACACGCCGCGCGGAATGAACCCCATGAACGGAGCCCCCGCCTTGGCTCGGGTGGTGAAGGCGAGGTAGTCATCCATGTCGCCAAAGCGGCTGTCGGAAAAATAGTTGAGGTTGCGTGGCGCCGGATGTGGCACGCTTCCCAAAACTGTCGTCGTGTCGGTGAAGGGACCCTCGTGATAAACGAGGTAACCTTCGCCGGCTGCTTCGCGTGCCGGCGGAGTCATCTCGCACGTGGCACGTCGCAGTTCATCACGCATTCGTACGGCCACGTCACGCAGACGCACACTGAGATCCATTTCCGACTGCCGCTCGGTAATCTTGTCACCGAGCAGTTTGTAGGCACGCGCCAACCCTAGCATCAACAGTAGCGACGCGGTCAGTGCGATCAAAACTTCGAGGATCGTAAATCCGCGTTGGTGATTGATCGTGCAGGCGGGTGATGTCGGCAGCGATGTCCGTTGCATCGGTAAATTCCGAAGAGTCGATTTCGATTTCATTGTCGGTCGGATGAACTTCATGGTCACGCCTACTCTTCGATTTCCGAGTAGAGGATCGTTTTGGCCGCGTTCATGTTCTTACCACGAAGGAAGCCGATCGGGACGGTCCGATCGATAACGTACGTTGCTTTCGTACGTTTGGGCTCGCCGGTATCGGTGACGTATTCCTGCGTCGGGGCACCGGTTTGTGGATCGACGACAAAGTACCCAACCGTCATTCGTACCAAGAAGACGTTACTGTGATGTGTCGTCATGCCAGCCATTCGTGCGGCATGTTGATGCCGGAAATACGAATCCCGATCCTTCGCCCGACGGTTCATGTGCAATTCTGCTTGCGGCCGCTCGAACAACCCCGTGTTAACGATCGGCATCCGCAGATCGGTAATCGGTTGAAGTGCCGCCGGAAAAGTGGGGCCCCCCGCCGGCCTAGTCTCGGTTTCATTGCCGTTGGTTAGCAGCGGCAACTGGTTCGTATTTGACGGGTTGTTGATCGTTAACATCGTTGTGTTTTCTTCGACCTCTAACGAAAACCGGGTATCGGTCGCGTTTTGGATGTCGGTGATTTGATCTGACGTCAACGTTCGCAAGTCAAAGTCGGGATGGGGGCGCAACAGTCCCATATCGTGCGTCCGGCGTGGGTACCCTGCGGTCGCCGCGGTGTCTCGCCCCAATTGCCGCATGAATCGCTGCACCGATGGCGTCGCGCTCGCCTGGGCGGGAGCGAAGACTCCTGCGAAGCGAGTCGGATAGGCGTAATCGAGTTCTGGGTTGGGAACCGAAATCGTCGGCACCGGAACGGAAGCCGGATATGGCCGTGTGGTGCTATAACCACGTCGGGATTCGATATATCCCTTGAAGCCACGACCGAAGTACGTATCGGTGCTCTCGAAGTAGCGATTGTTTTGGCCCAGGACCGATGGACTTCCACGGGTATCATCAAGTTCATAGAACCCCGATTGTCCCCATGCCAGCGATCGATACACGGAACCGTTGCCGAACAATTCGGAAGCGACATATTGCGGTGAAAGCCCGTCGCCTCGAACCGAGAGGTTGTGAGGGTTCCATCGCAACTGCTGCACGTTCACCGGAAGTGTCTGAGGGTTGCTAGGATCTTCCAAGATTTGCGGCGGGTTCGTGCTTCCCGATGAATCATCGACACCATCGAGAAACTGTTGCGACCTGACATTCGCCGAAGCACCGCTCGCAAAGTTAGGTCCTTTGCGAATGTAGTCCGGCGTGGTGTTGAGGTTGATCTTGCCCGGCGTGCGATGAAGCCCGATATAGTTGTTCGGCGGTTGCAGCGTTTCCACCGAACGGTTGAACATCCGTTGTCGTTGTCCGAGCAACGTGTTCTGGGCGGCTAGGTTACGGTCTTGTCGGAATTCGACTTTTTCCGGATCAAGCCAACGCTGGCTATCGAACCAGACCGGCCCGACATCGACGTAGTCAAAAATCTGTTCAAAGCCGGCACGTCCTCCGGTCAGGTCTTCGAAATCGGCATCGTCATCGATCGCGATCCCAACATCCGGTCTGGTTTGGGCGGTACCGAAGGCATCGGTTTGATCGTCATCAGTACGGATCGATCCGTTGCCGGTGACAAACCCCAGCAAATGCGTATCACGAACCGTCGGTGACCCTGCGATGGCCTCAATCGATTCCAACGCGTCGGTCGTGATTTCACGCCGTGCGTTGTCCTGCAATTCGGTTTGTGGACCGAACGTTCCCAATAAACGCGTTCGCGAAACGGCAGGAACGTTCAGCAGATCCATCGGCGAACGGTACTCGCGGTTCATCCAAGGGATCGTGTTGAAGTACACGAAATCGGCTTCGAAGACCGACGCCCGCTGGAAGTTCGATTGAACTGGTGCACCGTACTCTCGATTAATAAACCCGATGGTCTGGCGAAAATTCAGCGCGTCGTTATCAAACGCCAGAACGTTGCCAGTCCGATCACGGTAGCGGGTGTCCGGTACACCGGGTGTATCCTCGGTGCCGTTGGTCCACATCGCCCCCAATTCGAACGGCATGTAGTCGGCGGCGGCTCCCACCGGAGGCGTCATTCGTGTCGGCACGCTTGGCCGTAGGTCATTCGTGGTCATCGTTAATTTGGAACGATGAGCGATGACTTCACGGCTATCGGCAGGTGTTCCTATCACACCGACGTCAACGATCTGCGACATCCCGCGATCTTTGATCAGGTCGGGCATTTTCCGACGCGTGTCGAGTTGCAACTCGGGGACGAAACCGTTGTTGACGTTCGGATTGCCAATGTACGTCGTACGATCCCATGTCGAACGGTTATCAATTAACTCGACCCGCGTATCCGGGTTGCCCATGCCATCGAGGCCGATCTTGCGATCGACGTTCTCGCGGACGTCTTGCTCGCCGTTGAACGTCGTGAGGTCCATCGGTAAGAAATCGACCGTGATGTAGGGGTTGTTGGTCGGATGCCACGGTGTGGTTGGATCGGCCAATCGTTGCAGGAAGACCGTCGCGGCTTCTTGATGGGTTCCGATCGCGTTCCACTGCACATTGACTTCGCCGCTGGGCAAGTCGAACGTGTAGGAGTTGTCTTCCAGCGGACGCCCGGCGATGTGATCGAACGGGGTATCGGGAAAGAAACTAGCCGGGGTCGCCGGAGGCGGGTTGTGATACGCGTCGCTATAGGAGTCGACGGGATAGACCTCGTTACTCACCGGATCGGGATCTGGATTGACTTGATGAGTCGGCGCGGGATAGAAATTCGGTCCCGGCAGCGGGGCGCTGATATTGAAGCCCATGTCGACACGAAGATCTGGGTCGGGCCCGCGAACGTTCGTTTGGTAATCTGCCCACGCGGTGCGCAGCGGCGTTGTCGCAGGTGTGTAGTAGGACGCCGGCAACTCATCGGGGTAGACCGACTCGCATATGATCGGCAGCACATCACCCACGTGTGAATTGGTCCCCGTTCCGTCGGAATAGATTGGCGCTAGCAGGTCCGTATTGTTCGCGCTGCCGTAGTACTCGACGCCAAACAATGACGACGCGCCCACCAATCCAAAATCGATTTTCTGATACGAGGGATCGTAGGTAAAGTCAGTCGCAGCAGGTTGCGGATCGGCGTCGTTATTGGTCGGTTTCTTTCGCTGGCCGAAGTAGGTTCGTGATCGCGGCGCGACGACAGCATATTGTCCCGGACGGAGCAACAAACCTGAGTTTTCCGGATTCCCAGTGGCCGATCCAGGTGGGTTGTGAATGGGTTGCCGGCGTTGGAAGAACACATTGTTGTGTCGCATCCCACTGCGAGCATCCGTTAGCAATCGCAAGTTAGGATTCGCAGACGGCGAAAGCGCGGCGAACCAAACAAAGCGAGTCAATCGCAACCGCGTCGGATTCGATGCTTCGTTCGTCGGATTGAAATCTGTATCGCCCAAGGTGACATGCTCGGTTCGCAACGGGTCCGCCATGATACGTCGGCTGTTGCGAATGTCGGCGGAGTACCACGTCGGCACCGTTGGCGGGCTGCTCCAGGTCGAACCCTGCCACTCTTCGCGAGCGGTTGTGACGTCCGCCGCAGTATTCCAATCAAGATTCATTCCTAGATAGGCGCCGCTACCTTCACCCGAGGCATGCAATTCTTCTAACCGATCGGCATCGAACATCCAGCGACTGCTTTTGAAACGATCACCGCCGTGATTTTCGCCGACTGCCAATCGCCAGACGGGACTTTGGTTGTTGCCCGTCCCGACGATCCGTCCCAGATCCAGCCGGTTGCTGGAATACAACTCGCCGGGCAAACTTGGCTGGGCACCACCGCTACCAGAAACCGGCGGCGCGAGCGCTTGGATTTCAACAAACGCGCTTCCCTGCGGCATTCGGAACTGATCCATGTCCGAGTCGGCAGGATACGAAGACGTATCGGTCGCTTCGTCATCACTAGGCAGTTCGTTGTTTGCTGCGTTGCCGTCACCGTCTTCGCTGGTTGGTGGCGCAGTCGTTGTATCCAACAATTCAGGCAAGTTTCGTTTCAAACGTTTGTCGTGCATCGCAAACGCTTCGGACAACTGCGCCTCGGGCCGTTCGACTCCCCAAACTTCGTTGTTTGCGGCGATCGCCAGATTGAATCCGTTTTGATCGAACGGATTCCAGTCGTATCGCAGTCGAGTGAATTTGGTATCGACATCGCGATAGTCAACCGCGTTGACCGCCCATTGGGCGAGTTGACGAGCGACATAACGATTTTTGACTTCGACCGGAGCAGTCCCCAACTGTCCTGGATAAGGATAGTTCGGAACCAGTTCTCCGCTGGAATCGATGTCGGCGGCGAGCAGGGCATACATCAGGCAGTACAGGTGACGTGCGAGCAGTTCCGAGCCGGTTGCAACCGCGTCTGCCTCGCCGTCACCGTTGACGTCGGTACCTTCGGCGTTGCCGGGTGACAAGCCGGCATCGGGTGCCGGGTTACCAGTCGGCGGTGCGGATGGATCCCATGGACTATTGCGTGGATTCCATGGCGTCATAAAACCATCACCGTCCAGATCCACACCGTCAAAGTCGGCAATGTTGTCGTACGTTCGCAGCCCGGTATTGGTGTAGGGTGCGTTGTTTAGAATCGGCGAAGCTGCGTTGACGTTCGTTGTGATCGGGTGCAGGTTCGTCGGACCATAGTGGGCGTTGGCGGTTGCTTGAGCCGTCAAGTTGCCTTGGCTACCGACCGAGATAGTCCCGGTAGTCAGGTTCGCGTTCGTATCGACATCGAGCTGTGGGAACGCTGCTTCGGGTGCAAGTCGATTATTCGCCGTCTTCGCTTCCCAGCCACCTGAACCATCCATTTGCAATTGCGAGGACGTCTCGGCAGACTCGTCATACAAACCTGCGACGACGATGTTGGGAACGTGATTCGTGGCGACAGTCTCGGTGCGATTGTTTCCGATCTGTCGGTTCAAATTCAGTTTGCTGCCCTTGCGTAGTTCAACGGCCAGCATCCGATTCAAAAGCGTTGCCTGAACTCGATCGTCCGGTTCGGTTCCACCGGTTGCGGTGGCATGACGTTCGAAGCGTTCGGCAATTAAGTGCAGCAAACTTGGCAGCCCCGGAACCTCGGGTGAATCCACACTGCGGCTTTCTGTCGTGATCAATCGATCCAGAGCTTCGTTGCGATCGGCGGCATCGGACAAAAGCTGCGCCAGACGCCCGCCAAGTGGCCCGCCTTTGAGGAAGTCTACATACTCGGCTGGCGAGAACGGTTGATCGTCGCCGCGGATTTCCGTGGCACCAAATTCGTAAGGATGGTTCGCGATATCGGCGCCGCTGTACGGGCGGTTGAACCGATGTGAACCGTTAGGATCTTTGTAAACAATTTCGGTTCCCGACAGATCGACTGGTCGACCGGCCACTGCGGTCGCCGCGTGGTCATACAATCGAGAGGGGAACGGAATCCGCGCAAGCTTGTCGGCTTCCTCTGACGGATAATAACGATTGCCGACGCCCGGGTACTTCAAGAAACGAGCATTCTCGGCTCGTGCGGGCTGTGAACCCACGGCTGAGTATCGGCGGTCAGCCTCGCTGGTGATGGCATACGGATAAATCGACTGCGGGAAGGCTGCCGTCGAAGTTGGAATCTGAAATGTCGGCGTCGGATAAGGATACGAGCGAGCGTAATCGAAAATCGTACCGCCGTACCTCGCATTCATCAGGTTGCCGTACCGAGTGAACAACAAATTGTCCAATCTGAGTGTACCCGCGGTGGTCACATTCGTCGTTTGCGTCGTTGACAGCGGTCCAAGATACGAGGTCCCTGAAGGAGCGTCGGGGGTAAACAAATGGCTGAAGTCGATCTCGGCAGGCCCCACACCGCCCCCATGCCCGAAGACATCCAGCGCGAGTTTGACTTCGTTATACTCCGTCGCGTTGTCATAAACATTCAGCGCACCGGCGACGGTAGGGGTATGGAACCGATCTTGATAAATCTGGTTATAGCTTCCGGCGTAGTTGACGTTGATCTTGCCGTCCAAATCCTCGACCAAGAACGCGGTCATCGGTTTGAGCAATCGCCCGTCAGGTCCCGGGATCGACGGCAAATTGAAATCCACCCAGACGCTATCGGGCAAACCGTCCCCATCGTTGTCAACGTCCCAAGGCCCGTTGACCAACCATGTGGCGAGTGCCTCCACGTTGTTGACCACTTGCAATAAGTTTGAGCTGACCGCGCTTACATCGATCGTTTGGTTCAGAATCGGCACCGCATTTGAACCGGTAAACCCGGGGGTTCCGTCGAAGGGTACGCCATCGCCGTTCAAATCCACGCCCTGGACCGGACCGAGGATTGTTCCGGCATATTCATGCGAGAAGTTCAGGGGGCGAAGGGTCGCGCGGCGAATTCGATTGATCAAGTGCACCAATCGAACGCCATCGTTGGCTTGTGGCGAGCCGCTGATCGCTCGCTGGCGAATATTTGCAAACCGTTCGTCGACATAAGTTGGATCATTCGGATCACGCGTTTCCCCGGGCAACCAAATCGGCGCATTCATCAAGTAGTTGATGACGGCCGGACGGTGGAACGACGGGATGATGTGCTGACCGAGTTGACGGTTCAAGCGATCGCCATCGAGACTGCTGTAGATGTTGTTTCCTGTGTTCCGAATTGGGCGACGGTGATCGCTGGGCTGCCAAGCAAGAAACATATTCTCCCAATCGGCCGCATCCCAGGCTTCGTCCATCTCCGGGGCCAACGAGCCACCTTGGTACGAAAACCCAGTGAGGCGACTGTTGAGGGTGAATTCGATTTCGGCGTTGCCATCGAGAGACGTCCCGCGGCGGTCGACGCCGGTGACGCCTTCGGGATTCAAACCGCGTCCGTTGAACACGCCACCATTGAGAACGAACGGATAACCGACATCATCGGAAAGCGGGTATCCGAGTTCGCCGGCATCGTCCACGCCATTGATTCCGTCGTCGTCAACGCCGGCAACCCCGGGGGCGTCGTCATCACCGGGTGAATAAAGCAGAAGGTTAGGGCTGGCTGCGGCGACGTCATACAGACGTTCGATCACCCCGTTGATTTCGATTTCTTCGGTTCCCATTTCGGCCAAGTCGATCACGACGTTGCCGCCCAACGCATACTCGGCAAGGTTGGTCACCCCGGCGGCCGAACTACCACTGTCGGACGTTCCGTTCTCTCGACCGAAGGAACGAATCACGCGGAAGGAATAGTTCTTCAGCGGTCCTTCGTCAAACGTAAGGACCCGACCGGCCAATGAATCATCAAGATGGGGGTACAGATCGATGTGCTCCTCAAACGCCGTCCCCATCCATGGCGGCGGGGCATTGCTGGGCGCGTTATCGGGTTGACCGTCGAAATGCCAATATGCCATGTTCGTCGGGAACTTGAACAACGTCGTTTGTGGTTCGGAGGCTGCATTCAACGGCAACAACAATTGCCCGCGCGCCACCTTGTATTGCCCTCCCGACTCGCGGGGCACGACCTTGTTGTTGTAGGGTGCAGGGATACCCGCGGAATTTCGGCGGCGGTGGGCGACACGCATCAACCGCCCATCACTGCCGTAGAAATCCTCCATCAAGCTGGCGCCAAATGCGGCGCTCTTGGAATCGTCCGTCCCCAGGATCAACTGATTGACCGCGTTTTCGATCGGTGGGTCGGGTAGGATTTCCGATAGCCGTCGTTCCTGGCTCGCCGCCGAGGACTCGGCAACCTGGCTGCTAAAGACGACAAAGCTGACAATCAACACCGTGAACAACGACAGCATCCCCAGCACAATAAGCAGCACGACCCCGTTGGGATGGCGTGGGGAATGACTTGTGAGCCCATCGCATCGACGATCATTGGATTCATTCGATCCCATCAGAACTCCGTTCCTATCGTGATGCCGAGCGTTGATAAGTTGTCTTCGCATGATTGAAAAGTTGGGTTGTTGTGACGACACCAAGGAGAGTCATCACGAATCAGCATCGATGCTGTGATGCGAGAAATGCGTTACCTGCACTTCGTCTTTCCGGTGACCGAATCGATCACCGGCATCGTTTATAGACGCACTTGGAACTGGCGAACGCTGACCACATCCGGGGCCAAGACGATCGTCGTGCCATAGTCAAAGTGGTTGTAACCGACCGGGTCGGTGTTGTTGGCCGGCATGTTGTCGAGCACAAACGAGGGCGGCGTTCCCCAGGAGGGCCTGGGCGCTGCCGCACTGTTGGGAAAATAAGGCGGCGCGTAATACGGCGGCGTGAATGATGTAAAGAACGCCGTCTGAATCGGATGGAACACCCAATCGGGACCGTCAACGGCGATGTGTGTTTCGTACAGAGCCACACCGGCGCGGGTGACTACGGCGGGTTGCTTGACAACGTCCGCGACTCGATACCAAGCGTACTTCAACGTCGTCGGAACGATGACCGGTGTCGCCGACACGGGATCACGGGTGTACTCCCGACGCATCAACATCACCCAGTCGCCACTGGAAATCTCGGGCTTGACGTAACGGCTGGTCCGAAAGACGAACTCGCCGCCGCCGCCGCCAGAGATTGGTCGCTGTGATTCAGAGACATAACCAATCTGCTCGCCGGGAAAAACCATGTTTTCTTCCCGAGCAAACCCGCGGGGGTTGCCCGGATCATCGGGCAGAAACGCGGCGTAGGGACGCAGATCATGCGCCGGCAAATCACCACTGGCCGGACGCGGAATCGCGCCGTCAAAATATCCGCCGGGTACGGTGACGACTTTACGATCTTGCATCGTCACGACCGCCGCGTTGAACACGTTGCTACCGACGTCACTACGGGCCATGGTAACGATTGACGAGAATCGCGAACTGACCGTGTTCTTCTTCAGAGACGCCGCGTTGTTGGTCGATCGCTGGACAAACAATCCCGGCGGTCGCGTACGATCCTCGGGGACGAAGATTGAAAAGTCATCGCTGCGACGCGCGTTCGTCTCCGCGTTCATCGCCGACAAAAGCGATGTGCCGTTGAACGACAGCCCGATGCGAGTGAACCGCGGCAAATCGACTTGCTTGGCAAACGTCGGTCCGCCCCCGAGCGAGTTCCCGATCGCTTCGGTTGGCGAAACGTTGTAAGGATGCATGCGTGGGTCATAGCATGGATACATCGTCCGGTCATATCCGTTGCGCTCGGTACCAGGGTTTGAGCTGTCGGCCCGGATCGTCCCTGCTGCCGTCAAAAACCATGGATCGATCACAAACGCGTCCGGTAGGCTCGGCTGTGTCGCCGCTACCGCGCTGCCGTGTTTTTCATAGCCAGCGATGGTTGTCGCGAAGCTGTCGGTCGAGACCTCGTTGAATCGCAGATCTGTCGCGGTGAAACTAGCATCTGAATTATTCGCGATGACGACTTCGTCAAAGGAGCCTGCCATATCGGCGATTTCAGTCGCGATCCGATTGTTGATTTCTTCGACCGCACGATCGGTTTTCAACGCCATCGACGCGTTGTTGGTCGCCACCGGCAACAGTGACGCGACGCCCAGCATTCCGATTGTGAGCACTCCGATCGCGAACAAGACTTCCATGATCGAAAGCCCACGCCGTTTGACCCCATCACGGTGACGTTGATGGGATACCTTTGTTTGATTCATGCGACAGATCATTGGACGGCACCTCCAGTTGCCAAGCGGCGGGATTGGCGAATACGGTCCGATGCGACGCCGCGAGCGAACTGGCTTCCCGGTGCCGCGTTGTAACCGTAGTAGGCTTGCATCCGAGCGAGTCCCGGCTGTGATGCGACCGTTTGTAAAGTGATGTTGCCGCTGAGCGGTTGAATGTGAATCCAAGCACAATCGGTGTTCGCGAAGTTCGGTGTTTTCTTCACTTGCAACGCGGCCGTCGGCCCCGGAGTCTCCAGCGGCGGGTCATTGGCGTTGATTTGGTAGTCCGTACCGGGAACCGATTCCGGGAAACGCGCGATGTCGTCGACATTGTTGACCACACCATCGACAAACCCAACGTTGAAGGAAATCGTCGTCGCGGGATCGAAGCGTTGATATTGGAAACCAGAGATCACCGGTCCAGAACCGACCACACGTTGATCCGAGTAAATCCCATCGAGTTGGCCGTCGGCGGCGAACATCACAATGACATCGTTAAGTCGTTGATCGGCGACCAAGCTTGGGATCGTCGAAGACGGATCGGCGTCGACGATCGCTTGTGCATTAAAGGCGACAGGGGCACGAACCGATCCAGAGACCGACAGATCGACGACCGTCTTGCCGATCATGGTGACCGGGGCAAGCGGGGCCTTGATCGGATTACTGCGGAACTTAAACGGCAACGGTTGAAACGCAGCTAGCCCTGCGGGAAAGACCGACACAGACGCGGCCTCTTCTCGAGTGAGCGATTGTGTGTTCGCATATCTGCCAGAGGTCTGCGCGTTACGCGGTGAGAAATCGATGTAGTTAAAACTCACCAAGGTTCCATCCACCAATCGATTCGACGCGTTGGTTGGAACGACTTGTTCGACTTGAGGGTGGATCAGTGTTCTGCCACCGGCGATTCCGGTCGTGCTATTCGATCGATCGAGTGTGACCTTTTCGAGGGCCGAAATCTCGAAGACATAATCGGTTCCTCCAACGGAAAACTTGGTCCGCGTGCCGATCAGATTTGTCGCCGCGGTGGCGTTGCCAAACGTCAATGGCGTCGATGCCGCGTAAAGCAGTCCGGCCGACTCTCGCGGTACGAAAAACCGTGGAGCCAAATTGTCGGTGTCCGACGAATTGATGGTGTCTTCAAAGATGGGATAGATCACAGCGTCTTGATAATCGCCACGATACTCCAGCGGCGACTGCACGTAGTAAAGACGCGAGGAATAATTCGCCGCAAAGAAATCCAGCGTGTCTGCGGTTCCATTGCCGATCGAATGTCGTCGACGCTCGATCACGATTCCAAAGGGACGACCGGTCCGTATTGCCTGCGAGCGGGCGTTGATGAATGCCCCTTTGACCAGCGAAGCGGCGCGGCTAAGCGAGTTCTGCCGCATGCTGTCTTTTAAGGTCGGTAACGCGATCGCGGTGAGCGCCGAAGCGATCGTCAGCGCGACCAGTAGCTCCACCAACGTGAACCCAAACTCAACGGGAACGCGATCACGTGAGACGTTCGACTTGCGTGCCGGAGAATACGACCGGGACTGCCGTGCAGTCAATCGAATTGATTTGACTGGGTCGTGCATTACATTCCTGCGTCGAGTGAAGTGATATTATCTGCGGACAAGTCGCGATCCAAGATCGCTCCCAATCCGCCGCCTTGTTTCGCCGTGACGATTGATCCGGCCGCAGTGATGTTGAAGAAGTAGTCCCCCGGCGCGTTCGAGGGCACCGCCGAAACATCGTTGAAGGGATCGGGATAACGCACGATCGGAACCGTCGGGTAGCTAGGAACGTACGTCCGTGCGGGATAACGCACGGACGATGCGCTGTAGCCAACATTCACTCCAAGTTCCGGTTCGACCGTACTGGTGTCCGTGTTGACGTAGCTCAATCGCAAACCGAACTCGCCATCCAATCCCGCGCTAACCACCATCGGCGGCAAGAAGACAGGAAAGTAGGCGGACGCAGGAAGTCCACCCGCACCAGGATGAGTTGACTCGTCGAATCGCAAGTCGGCGGCGAGAAAGTCGAACGGATCGGGATCAAAGGGATACTGCTCCGCCGGTGTGCTGCCACTCGGGTCAAAGTTCTTGATCGTCGGTGAATCAAACCCGATCGGGTTACGTACGAATTCATATGGCCTTCCCCACGCATCCAGAATCTCTGGAATGCCGTCACCGTCGGTATCTTCGATCTGTGTGTCGGGGATCTTGTCGATTGCCGTTTGTCCGAATAATTCCGTGGTTGCCAAGATCAGATACAAGCACTCCGACGATTCGTGTTCACGGGTCCAACCGATCGGCGTCGGCGTCGATGAATCGAACGGAATCACACGCGCATCGTGTCGCAAGATTGCTTCGTAAGTCGGGTTGGACGCTTGAGCAATCGCATCGTACTCGGCGTTGGTAGCAGCACTGGACGCATTACCGCCCCCGTTGACGGCGTAGACGGCATCAATATCCGCAGCCGAAAGCAAGCCCGCCAACGTCCGCATTCGGTTCCACTGCGGCGGTGGCTTGACCTGAGCGACATTGGGAAGCCATCCGGTGCCGGTTCCAGACGTGTGGTAGGTGCGAAACTGCAAACTGGTCGGAGGATAAATCAAATCCGCCTGGCACTCCGGTAAAACCAAACGAATCATGTCGCGGCGGGCGAGCAGCGTCAGGCGTGCCCGTTCCTGAGCCATAAACGCGATCCGCTGTGCATTGGTCGTCAGCCCGCCGGTCCCGGGACCTCCGATCGCCATCGGTCCTGTCAATACACCAGCCTCGACCAGTTGTAACCCGCTACGACCGTAAGCCAGACTAAGCGGTGCGAGTGAGACCTCATTGACCCGCGACTGCAACAACTGCCCGATGCTCAGCACGTCAGCTTGAGTCCGCTTGACGCGAGCCTGCGTCGTCGCCGATGCAAGCGCGTAGGTTAACATGCCGCCAAGGACAACCATGACGGAGATGACAACCAACAGCTCAACCAGTGTGAACCCGCGAGAGGTTCGCATGCTGGTCAATCGATAAGGCAGACTCGGTTGCGACATTTCAAATCAATGCAAGTGGAACGACACGACGGGGCGACAAGTGCGATCAGTCCAAGATGTCCTCGAACGTGCCGTCGACGACGTTGCCCATGTTGTCCCGGAAGGGGTTGAGCGATCGCGTGACCAATCCCGTGACATCGAAACGTTGGATGTCCGGACGAATCAATCCCGCAGGTGCGGTCGCGGTCGCGACCGGCCAAACCGCGGTGCCGTCAAGCTTGAAGTAGATCGGGGCCGAGCCAGGTGTCGGCGGATCATTCGGCGAATCGTCAAACACGTCGCCGTAAAGCCCATCAAGACCGGGCGCGAGTAACTGATAGGTATTTGGATTTACGAATTCCCAACCGGTTAAGGGATCAATCCCAGCGGTGGCATAGTCATTCCCGGTAGGGGGAACCACACCAGGATTGTTGCTATACACCGGGCGGATTCCGTCATAGTCGGTCGCGCTATCGGAAGTTCGGCGAGCGTAACCGTTGTAAACACCGCTGCCATTGGTGACATCAATCGCGTAGGTTCGTGAATCGAAGTACACGACAGGGCTAGCGCCCGGCTTCAGTCGATAAACAGGGAAGACATCATTGGGATTGTTGGTTCCGTCATCGTCTTTACTGGCAAATCGATTGGTGTACGACCGAGCGGCTGCCGGATTCGGCGTGGTCAATGACAACTGATTCGGTTCGAATGAGATCTCAGGAGCGACTCGGTTGGAGTTGTACTCGACATTCGCCGGATCTTCTCGCGAACCACTTGGATTGAGGATCGAGAGGGGCCCGCCTTCACCGGTAAATGGGTACTGCGGATCACTGCTGAATCCGCCCAGTGACCAAACCACCGCTTCGGCTCGATCCATGGCGGTCGGATCGAAGACACTCGTGTTCGTTGGCATCGACGCCATTTGACTGCCGTCGGTGTCGGTGATCGTGTCGCACAGGCGGAACAGCAGGTTTAATTCGCTTTGTGCGATGTCCGGAAAGATCTTCAAGTAATGACGCTTGACGATGCCCCAATTAGAAAAGTCCGGTGGATAGTCCCCGTACTTGGTGTAGTACGATTCAATTCCGCTTTCCAAGCTGGTCAATTCGGCTTTCTGGCTCGCTCGATTGGCCGCATTGATCACGCGACCGATTGCGGGGATCGCGATCGCCGCGATGGCGCCGATGATGGCGATCACGACTAACAATTCCACCAACGTGAAACCGCGTGCGACGGCCTTCCTTGCTCGTTTCAATTTGCTAACTCTCATGGCTACGCTTCGTGTTTAGATGCTAGTGGCTAGCGGCTAGAGACTATTCTTATGACGACAGGCTGGTAATCAATTCGATCAATGGCATGAACAAACTGATCACGATAAACCCGACCGTGACCCCCAGGAACACGATCATGATCGGCTCGATCAACGCCGTCAGACCGTCGGTCATCGTCCGCACTTCCTCGTCGTACGTGTCGGCGACCTTGTAAAGCATGGTGTCCAGTTCGCCAGTTTCTTCGCCGACGTCGACCATGTTGACGACCAAGTCATTGACGACGCGTCCCTTGATTTTCATGGCGTACCAAAGCCCGGCGCCGACGGCGCCCAAGCCGATCCCGTAGGCGGCGATGAACAACAACGTGTCCACCATCCCGTCTTCGTCCAGCTTGGTTCCTTGACTGGTGATCGCGATCGACAGCAGGATCAACCCCGGGAAGGATCCGAAGATCGCGAAGAAGAACAACGCCATCGGGTGGAAGCCCAACTGGCTATGATCCTTCAGCGGCTTACTGATCACTTCCCCTTCGCGGACCGCTTCACTGACTTTGATAAACAGTTTTTCGAAGACCGCGTTCCCCGCCGTCTCGCGCGTGATATTCATCGCTTCAAGAATCGGCACGCCACTGCTAACCAATGTCCCGAGTGTCCGCGTCGTCCGTGCGAGCACGTTCTTTTCGAGCAGGCCGCCGAACACGGGAACCTTGATGATGAACATGTCAAACCCGATCCGGCCGTGCCGGAACTTCCGCATCAGCTTGACGAACAGCAAGAACATGATCGGCATCACGATCAACAACCACCAATAGCTCGACAAGTAGTTGCTCATCGCGATCAACAGCAGCGTCGGCGCGGGAAGTTTCAGTTCGAATTCCTCGAACATTTGCTCAAATGTTGGGACGATGAAAATCATGATCCCGGTCACGATCAAGATCGCCACCATCGCGACCACGATCGGATAGATCAGCGCGCCTTTGACCTTTCGTTTGAGCGATTCGGCGCGTTCGAGGAATTCGGCCAGACGCTGAAGAATCGTTTCCAACGCACCACCGGCCTCACCGGCCTTAATCATGTTGACATACAGTCGGCTGAAAATTTTCGGCGACTTGCTCATCGCCTCGCTCAACGTCGCCCCGCTCTCGATCTCTTCGCAAACGTCCATCAGCGCGAACTTGAGCTTGCCCGGCTTTTGGTTGTTTTCCAGGATTTTCAGCGAACGCAAAATCGGTAAACCCGCGTCCTGCAGAATCGACAGCTGACGTGTGAACGCGCAGATGTGCTTGGTCTTTGCACCACCGAGAGCGAATCCGCGTTTGCCTTTCTTTCCGCCGGTCTTGGCGGCAGCTTGTTTCTTGACGGAGATCTTCGTGACGAAGTACCCCATCTGCCGAATCGTGGTTTGCGCTTCTTCTTCGCTGGCAGCGTCGATCTCGTCACGGATCTCCTGCCCCGCGGCGTCCATCGCTTCGAACTGAAAGGTAGGCATACTAAAAAGCCCTCGGCGGTTCACCACGGCCGGCCCGGCGCATCTGTTAAAGCAGCCGGATCACAACCCGCGGTTCAATCGAATAGTGGTTTGTTAATGTGTGTTTGAATCGCGAACAGTTACTCGGCCACCGTTTCGCGGACGACTTCGTCCAACGTCGTGACGCCATCAAATGCCATCGACAGTCCTGCGTCGCGAAGGGTAGTCATCCCGTCACGTTCGGCCTCGTCACGCAATTCATCGGTGGACGAATTTGCCATCACCATTTCACGGATCTTGTCGTTCATAATCATCAACTCGAACAACGCGATCCGGCCTTTGTACCCAGTGTTATTGCACTGATCGCAACCGACGCCTTTGAAGAACTTGCGGCCGGCCACGTCTTCCAGCTTCATCCCTAGTTCGAACAATAGCTCTTGATTGACCTTGGTTTCTTCGCGGCACTTGGTGCAGATCCGGCGGACCAATCGCTGAGCCAAAATCGCCTCGACGGTCGCACAGGTCATGAACGCCGGGATACCCATGTCTTTCAGTCGCGTGATCGTCGCCGGCGCACTGTTGGTGTGAAGCGTGCTGAAGACCAAGTGCCCCGTCAATGCCGCCTGAATCGCGATCTCGGCGGTTTCCAAATCACGGATCTCGCCGACCAGAATGATGTCGGGGTCCTGCCGCAAAATCGCTCGCAAGCAACTCGCAAACGTCACACCGACGTCATGATCGATCGGGATCTGAATGATGCCATCAATGTCGTATTCGACGGGGTCTTCGGTCGTGATCAACTTGTCCTTGATGTCGTTCATTTCCGACAGCGACGAATACAACGTTGTCGTTTTGCCCGACCCCGTCGGCCCGGTCACCAGGATGATGCCGTTCGGCCGATCGATCACATGGCGGAACGTGCCCATGGTCTTTTCGTCCATGCCGACGTTTTCCAGCGATAGGTTGACGACCGAACGGTCCAGGACTCGCATGACGACGCTTTCGCCGAAGATCGTCGGAAGCACGCTGACACGCAAATCGACCGGGTGCCCGCCGACCATCAATTCGATCCGACCGTCCTGTGGCAACCGCCGCTCGGCAATGTCCAAATCCGCCATGACTTTGATTCGCGTCGTGATCGCGAACGCCAAGTGACGCGGGGGAGGAACCATTTCGTACAAGACGCCCTCGGCTTTGATCCGAATCCGAAACTCGTCTTCGAAAGGCTCCAAGTGAATGTCGCTGGCGTGATCCTTGATCGCCAACAGCAACACCATGTTCAGCAGCTTTCGGACCGGCGCCGAATCGGCCAAAGCCTCGGCATCGGTGATGTTGAACTTTTCGCTCTCGAGTGCCGAAACGGCCGCCTTCAGTTCTTCGTCCTCGGCTAACTCCGCGACCAGCTTCTCGACGCTTTCCGATTCGCTGTCGTAATAACGGTTGATCGTTTGATTGATGTCGCGTTCGGTCGCGACCAACACCTCGATGTCATAACCAAGGAACGTTCGCAATTCGTCTTGGACGCTCAGGTTCTGCGGGTCGCACGTCGCAACGGTCAGGCAGTTGCCTTCGAAACGAATCGGCACCACGCGATAAAGCTGCGCCATCGTTTCGGTCAGCTTCTCGGTCAGCTCCGGCGCGAGCTGGATCTCCTCGAGCGAGATCGTCTGCATCCCCATCTGCTCGGCGAGCGCCTGGATCAACTGATCTTCGGTGATCAGCTGCATGTCCTCGGCAACTTTTCCGAACAGCGCACCGGGCTGCTGTTCCTGTTCTTCGAGCACGATGTCGCGCTGCTCGTCCGTCAAGAAACCGAGGTCAACCAGGATTTGTCCGATACGACGTGGGGCCATGGAAGCGTTCTTGCTGTGAAGGGAAAATTGAAGCTCGGGAGCGAAGTTGATGTGGTGAGTTCGATGGTTCGATTAAAAAGGAAACGATGAGGATGCGTGCTGCCGATCAGCCGGTGGGCGTTACCCCCGGTTTAGCCATGCTTCTGCCATGCCTGTGCCTTGCTGGCTTGCTGGCTTGTTGGCTTTTGCGAAGCGTGATCGACCACACAACAGCGGCCGAAGCTGGGCGACAAGTTTCGCGACCCAATCCTACTGCATGCCTTTCAATCGATTTCGTTCACCTGCCTATTCGTTTATTCGTCATCTGAAATCGGAACCGGCGAGTCATCCAACCCTCGTCGAGCTTGAACAATTCGTTTGGCCAGATCATCCGGCCGGTGTGCTTTGGAAAGAACGTCTTCGACGCTCACCCGTTCGGCTTTCCAGTGCTGGAACAGTGCGTCGTCCATCAACTGCATGCCGAACTTCGCTCCGGTTTGCATCGAGCTATTGATCCGGAACGTCTTATTTTCGCGAATCAAGTTGGCAACGCCGGGCGTCACCACCAGGACTTCGTAGGCGGCACAACGACCGCCACCGATTTTCGGCAACAGGGTTTGGGCGACGACGCCGATCAACGTACTGGCGAGCTGAGTCCGAATTTGGTCCTGCAGGTTCCCGGGGAAGGCGTCGATGATTCGGTTGACTGTCCCTTGGGCACTGTTGGTGTGTAGCGTGCCAAAAACCACGTGCCCGGTTTCAGCCGCACTGATCGCCGCTTCGATCGTTTCCAAGTCGCGAAGCTCGCCGACCAGAATCACGTCGGGGTCCTGCCGCAACGCACGCCGGATCGCTTCGGAAAAGCTTGGCACGTCCACCCCAACTTCACGTTGGTTGATCGTGCTCATTTTGTGATCGTGATAAAACTCGATCGGGTCTTCGATCGTGATGATGTGGTGGTCCACGGTTTCGTTCAGCAAGTTGATCAAACTCGCCAGTGTTGTCGACTTACCAGAACCGGTCGGCCCGGTCACCAAGAACAATCCCCGCGGCCGGTGGACCATCTTGACCACCGCTTCGGGAAGCCCCAGTTGCTCCGGCGTCAACTTGTCGTTGGGAATCTGCCGCAACACCATCGAAATGAAGCCGCGCTGCTTAAACACCGAAACACGGAACCGTGCCAACTCGCCAAACGCGAACCCGAAGTCGGTACTACCGGTTTCCTGCAGTTCGCGCTGGCAGCGTTCCGGCGTGATCGACTTCATCAACGCAACCGAGTCTTCCGCCTCTAACGTCTTCGTCTCCAACTTCCGCATCCGCCCGTGCAAACGAAACACGGGCGGCTGCCCAACGACGATGTGAATGTCGCTGACACCCTGTTTGACGGCCGCTTGGAGTAACTTGTCAATTAATACGGTTGCCATCGATGGGATCCTTCTTGAGCGTGATCGATCGGTTGCTCGACTCGCACGTTGCCGGAAATCGCAGGGAAGATGAACTTCCGCACAGCATTCTGAACCATGCTTGCCCGCTGGCAGTGACGAGTGTTCGAGCGATGTCGTGGATGGCGAGGAGTAGAACAGCTTTTGCCCGAACTGGCGTTATTATGTTCGCTTTACCTCGAAACTTCAAAAAATGATGGCATGATTAGGCGAAACTTTACGGGCATCCCCCCGTCAGAGCGTCACATCGGACGATCAATATGCCATCACACAGCCGGACGAATGTCCAGCAGATTGCTATCAACGATAGGCTAGCTCAACGGTAGCCCGACGGCCCGCAAAACGGGCCAAAGCCGCTTCAAGCGACGTAGGGCAATGCCACGTGAAACAGCCCTCGGGAATGGCCGGTCCACACCAGGGCGAGGCCCTCGCGGCGGCCTACAGCGAATCGAGGTCTTCGACCAAGTGATTGAGCGCAAGAGCCTCCTGTTCAGTCTGCTTGGCAACCCGGTAGACCTCCTCAAAGGTCGTAATCCCACGGGTGACCTTCAGCATCCCGTCGGCGTAAAGCGTTGACATACCTGACTTTATCGCCTCGACACGGATTGTCTTTGTGTCCGCCCCCTTGAACATCATCTCCCGCAATCGGGAATTGATGACCATCAGTTCATAGATCCCGATTCGGCCCCGGTAACCGCTTCGACCACAGTACGGACATCCCTTCCCCCGAGCGAACTCGGCCTGGGCCACCATTTCGGGCGGCAACTGGCTATCGGCGATCACCGACTCGGTCGGCTGGTAGCGAACCTTACAACGGGGACAGAGCGTCCGCACGAGCCGCTGGGCGAGGACCGCAATGACGGAGCTAGCCACCATATAGGACGGGACGCCGATGTCCACCATTCGACTGATAGCACTGGGCGCATCGTTCGTGTGCAGGGTACTAAAAACCAGGTGTCCAGTTAATGAGGCCTGGATCCCCATCGAAGCGGTCTCGTGATCGCGCATTTCGCCAACCAGGATGATGTTGGGTGCCTGTCGCAGCATCGAGCGAATGATGCGGGCGAAGTCGAGCCCGATGCTGTGCCGAACCTCGACCTGATTGATCCCCGGCAGGTAATATTCGACCGGGTCTTCGGCGGTGATGATCTTACGGTCCGGGCGATTGAGAGCATTCAACGCCGCGTACAGCGTTGTCGTTTTCCCGGACCCGGTTGGCCCCGTGACAAGGATGATTCCGTTGGGCCGTCGAATCAGTGAGTTGAAGGTTCGGTAGTCGCGTTGACTGAGCCCCAACTGGCGAACGCCGACTTTGATGTTGTCTTTGTCGAGCAGCCGCATCACGCAGGACTGGCCGTGGTTGGTGGGAATGATACTCACCCTCAAATCGAGCTGTTTGTCCCCCACCGTGATCTTGATCCGGCCGTCGGTCGGGCGACGCTTTTCGGAGATGTCGATCTTGGAGAGAATCTTGATCCGTGCGATCAGGGCGGCGAGCATTCGCCGTGGTGCCGACTCACGCTCAACACAAACGCCGTCGATGCGGTAGCGAATCCGCACACGTTCCTCGAAAGGTTCGACATGAATATCGCTTGCCCGCAACTGAACCGCTTCCTGGATCATTAAGTTGACCAACCGGATAACGGGGGCGCTGCTCTCGTCACCATCATCTTGGGTCTCGGAGACTTCGCCGGAGTCGGTTTCGGTAAAGTCGATCGCGGTGTCGGTGAATTCCTGAAGCATCGAGTCGGCCGATTCACCTTCGACCTGGCCATAGTACTGGTTGATCGCCCCCTGGATCGACTCCTTCGGTGCCAATGCGGTTTCGATCTTTCGGTTGAGGATGAATCGCAGCTTTTCGATCGTTTCCAAATCGAAGGGGTCGGCGATCAGGATCCGCAACGCGCCGTCTTCTTCGGCGTAGGGCAGGACCATGTTTTCCCGCGCCACCGATTCGGGCACCAATTCGATCACTTCGTCGGCAACGCGTGCTTCACGCAAATCGACGTAGGGGATCTTGTGGAACTTAGCCATCGCCTGAGCCACTTCTTCGGGCGTGGCGTATTCCATCTGAACCAGGATGGCACCGACTTCGGTCGACGTGTCTTTGGCAACCTGCTCGGCCTCGGAAAGCTGATCCAAACTGATGACGCCATTACGAAGCAGCAGATCGGTGTAGTCTTGGATAGCTCGACTCATATCGGGGGCTTTGGATTTGCGGAGACTAACGAGAAGAAGAGGATTCAGAGCAGCAAGGGCCGCATCTGCCACACAGGATAACATCTGAGATCGAGAATCGGTCATCGGGAAATGAACGAATCCGAAACCGATTCAATTGCAACGCCGCCAGAGCGAAGCGACGAGAGCCAGCATCGCAAAGCGACAGGGTTCGTACCGTGAAGCGAGAGCGGATCTCGGTAAGTGGTCGGCCGCCGATTGACAGACCACCCATCGGAGGACGACCTGTCCGTTATCCCTACGACCGGCAAACCCGTCTCAAGTTCGTCGCGAGCCGGTATTTTCGGCTTAGCGATTTGGGGAAACTTGGCCTTTGAGGCTTTTCGTTCCGATTTCGTTGACAGTTGAAAATTGCGGTAACTATACTTCCGGCAGTGCGAAAACGTGGGGTCCGATTCCGGAAGCCCGTTTTTCCTAAAGTTTTGGCGTGGGCATCCAGGCTTTTCGTCCCACTCAAATCCGGCGCGCTGTCGCCTGATCCGTTCACCATCCGTCCGATCCATTTGCCCGACCAGAATTTGGCCCGGAATGCTTCTGCAACAGGATAGCTTCTAAGATGACGTTACTTGGTAAAGCGTTTACCGTCGTTATTCTCCTACTCAGCATAACGTTTATGGGGTTGGCGCTGGCGGTTAACGCGTCACACAGAAACTGGCGCGATGTGGTCCTGGGCCCTGCCGGGTACAAGGCACAGATCGAAGCCTACGCGCAACAAAATGAGCAACTTCAAGATGCTCAGCAGCGAGCCCAGTCGGCCCTGTCGCGCGAGCAAGTCGCCCGCCGAACCGCGCTCGCCGCCCTGCAAACGCAACTCGATCAACTGAGCGACGATCTGGCCACCCGGATCAATACGATTCAAAAGCTTGACGAGAAACTGGCCAACCTGACGCAGACCGACAAGATCCAAGCGGAACAACTGCAAGACCTAACCGATGCCAACAAACGGCTTCGCGAACAGGTTTCCGAAGAACAAAAGAATCGTGACGAACTGTTCGCCCAGACGCTGGTCCTGCAAGACCAACTGAGCGAATCAAAAGGCGTTCGTCTACAATTGAAAGAACGAAACGACAACTTGCAGGCCGAGTTGGTTCGTTTCCGTGAGGTCGCCGACCACATGGGCATCGATCCCCAAGCCCCACTCGACGGCGCCCCACCAGATCGTAATGGCAATGTTCTCGTCGTCACTCGAAACAAAGGCCTGGTCGAAGTTTCGATCGGGCAAGACGACGGGCTTCGCGCCGGGCACCAGTTGGACGTCACCCGTGATGACCGTTACATCGGTCGATTGCGGGTGGTCAAAACGGAGCCCGATCGTGCGGTTGCCGAAATCATGAAAGACTACAGCGAAGGTTTTATTTTGGAGGGTGACCGTGTCGACACTTCCCTCGAGTGATAACGCAAAGCAACCGCCAAGCGTATACACCGTGATGCTCGTGATGAGCATGGTGTTTTTATTGATCGCAGTGATCGCGATGTTCGTCGAGTATCGGCGTTGGGCTCCCGATCACTGGCGGACCCAAACGGCTCGCCCCACGGCCGCCGTGATCGTTGACGCGAACCAATACGCGTAGGCGATACGACTTCCAAACCGTCGCAGCGAAACTCGCCGAGAGTTGCGGATGCGCGGGGGCGGGATTCGTGGTTGTGTTTTCCCCGGCGACCGGAACCAGCAGCATTGCTAGTTGAAATAACCGGAGCTAACGCTCATCGGCTGATTGATCCCAGCGGCATTCGCCGCATGGCGTTAGCCACGGTTGTGTGCCGGTCAGCGATTAAACGCTAACGGCAAACTATCGAACGCCTCGGCGGCTTCCCCTACGAGGCATGTTCGAAGTCGAATAGCGGCGTTGCGTCTCCACCTTCATCGACTTCCCAAGGGCACCAGGCGATGACGATCTCGTCAGTCTTGAGGTCGCTCTTTCGCGGGGGAATGTCGACGGTTTCAAGTTCCATTTGGTCGAAGTCCAACGCGTCAATCAATTCGTCTCTGGCATCGCGAAATTCGGTTTCCAATTCGCGCATGTCATCCTTGAGCAAACGCAGGGCGTCATCGGCGCGTCGGACATCATCCTTTTGTTGACTGGCTCGATTGAAGCCTCTGGCAACGGTGGTCACCCCGCCTCGTCGCCCACCCATGAAGGCCCCGATCACCGACGAAGCGGCCGACAACCAAGTCGACCGCGCTGCCGTTTCGTACTGCGATGCCTCACGATCGACACGGTCTTCGGCCGTGCGAATCTTCTTTTCGAGCGACTGGATCTTGCGGTCAAATTTTTCACGCAGCCGCTCCGTCTCCAAATCACGGTGCTCGCGCATCAGTTGCTTGAAATGCAATCGAGCGTCACGTTCACCGCAACCGCCCGGGGCATACCCCTTCAGCGGCGGGCACTTATAGAGCGTGATGAAACAATGCCGATACAGGTAGTCCTTCAATTTTGACTTGAACGATCGATAGCCGCCCTTCCCTACCATCGCGTCAGGCAATGTGGTGAAACCAAAGCCGGCATCGGGATCCTGCGATGTCTCGGCATCGTTCGGCAAGATCCAGCTTGATTCCCAAAGATCCTTTGGCAGTTGGTTATCGCCACTGACAAGACGAACAGAATCTTTCCAAAGGTCCAAGTCGGCCGAGGAACGAATGAAGTGCATCGAGGCGCGGCCCAATAGCCCGGGCCGATAGACGAGCCGAGTGTTTCGAGCGGGACGCTTGGTGGCTCCCAAGAACACTTCGCGAATCCCGGCGGGCACCATCGGACGCTCCTGAGACGGTGCCGTCTCACCGATCGACTGGCGATCCTTGTCTCGCCGTGCCGATTTCGCGGCGACACGTGCATCCCTTTCTGCCTGCATCAAATCGCTGATTTGGCCGCGAGCCATCGGACCGGCCAAGTACGACATCGCCCATCGTGTCTGAAAGGTAACCGGCCCATCGTCGTGGACGTTGTTCATCAGGAACACACGATTGCCGAGCCCTGCCAGTGTCTGTTCCATTGCAGAACGATCGAACGCATGGCCGGTCGTAGCCGCGGCACCTTCGAGTCCTTCTAAGACGCGAGCCTTGTCGCGCTCGGTTTGCAGACGACCGAGGAACCACGTCCCGATATTGGAAAGGCCTTTGTAGTCCAGATCGACGGGGTTTTGCGTAGCCAACGTGACCCCCAAGCCATACGCGCGGGCTTGTTTGAGAAGCGTCAACATCGGCGGCTTGCTTGGCGGATTGGCGACCGGCGGAAAATACCCCGCGACTTCGTCCATATAAAAGATCGACCGCAGGGAACTGGTTCCATTTTGCCGCCGCATCCAAGCAACCATTTCGTGTAACAAGATGGTGACAAAGAACATTCGCTCGCTTTCGGTCAAATGGGCAATCGAAAGGATCGAAATTTTTGGACGACCGTCATCGCGGTAGAGCAGCCGATCGATTGACAGTGCGTCGCCTTCAAGCCATGGTGCAAACGCGGGTGAAGCAAGTAGATTATTTAGCCGCATCGCCAGCTTCGAACGCTCGTTCGGCGGCATGAATGAATCCAAGTCGATCACCCCTACTCGTTCGATCGGCGGTGAAGCAATCAGCCGAATAAGATTCCCCAGACCGACATGAATCCCCTGACGCCACTGATCGATCAAAATTGACGATATCAGGATGTGCTCCGGCGAGACCAGCGGATCGCATTCCAACCCCAGCAACGTGAGGAGCGCCGACACAGTCCCCGTCACCTGGTCGCTGATCGCTTCGAGGTCATCGATCGAGTCTGCCGAAGGCGCTTCGAGACTTTTCAACACCGTCATTGGAAGACCGATGTTGCTGCCGGGCGTATAAACGGCGATGTCGACCGAATCACGGAAACGACGTATCCGATCGGCAGATTGTCCCCATGATTGCAGTCCCTCTCGCCAACGGTTCGCCATCCTGGCGGCGTATTCCTCAAGTGACAAGCCGTGCCGGGTCGCATCAGCTTGTTCGAGCCAAGGTAAAAAATCTTCGGGCTCAAGATCGGGAAACGTCAACAGCAGGTTCGCCAAATCCCCTTTGGGATCGACACAGATCGCAGGGATTCCATCGATCCCCGCCTCTTCGAGTAGCGACAGACACAACCCGGTTTTACCGCTCCCGGTCATCCCGACGCACATCGCATGAGTACATAGATCCTTCGCGTCATACATCAGCAACGAATCGAGCAATTCGCCGCGAGCCAGGTCAAACTGCCGACCCAAATAGAACGACGCAAGCTTTTCAAATTCTTCTGCAGACGGGATAGACATGATTTCGATGACAACCAATGAAAAGAGCGAAGCGACAGCAAGCGGTCGATCGTTTAGCATACGATGACAACTGCAACGCGTGAACCGAGTGAAACCAGTGCACCATTTCGCTCACGAATCTTCATCGAACGATAGCCCGTGACCGAATTCGACTATCATCGCCCGATCGATTTCCTGGCCGAACGCGAACCGTTTCGCGATCGCACGGGCAACTCGATTGTCGACGTCAACACCCTGTTCTTGACCGGCCGGCGATGTCCGATCGGCTGCAACATGTGTGACCTGCACGCATTCACTCGTGAAGATTCTCCGCCGGTCGGTGCGACGGTTGATCAGATCGACCACGCACTTCGGCGACTGCCGCCTGCGTCGTGGATCAAGCTCTACAACAGCGGCAACTTTTTTGATGCGGCCAGTCTTCCGCCGGCGGACTACGATGCGATCGCAAGACGGTGCGAACCATTCGATCGCGTGATCGTTGAAAACCATCCCAAGATCGGGCGCCATCGGCACCTCGATTTTGCGCGGCGACTGCGAGGTAAACTCGAAGTCGCCGTGGGACTCGAATCAGTTCAACCTCGTGTGCTATCACGAATCGGCAAACGAATGACGCGGGATGAATTTGACCGCTACGCCGGCTGGCTGACAGCGAATGACATCGACTTGCGCGTCTTTTTGATCATCGGCTCGCCGGGCATTAAGACACCTGAAGCGGTTCGTTGGGCGAAGCTATCGCTGCGTCATGCGATTGCCGTCGGTGCGCGTCACATTAGCCTGCTGCCTGTGCGGAATGGCGCAGGATGGGGCGAAGATCGACGCCCTTTGCCAACATTGACACTGCAGACTTTATGCGAGGTCTTTGATGACGCGATCGCGTCGACTCAGCATTGCTGTATTTCGATTGATTTGTGGGAGTTTAAACATCAGACACTTCAACCTTCGGACCAAAATCGGTTACGTTGTTTGTCAGGGGCTATCCTAGAACAAAGAGCAGTCATGCATGAAGCAGTATGATGTGATTGTGATTGGATCCGGATTCAGCGGTTCGATTTTATCGCGGATTTTGGCCAGTCGCGGAGTGAGAGTGTTACTAGTTGATCGCGGCCAGCATCCGCGGTTCGCGATCGGTGAATCATCAACACCGATCGCCGATCTATTGCTTCGACGCCTGGGTGAACGATATGGCATGGATGACTTGGTTTCGATGTCAACCTATCGTGGTTGGCAAGAAACGCTGCCACAATTGTCGTGCGGGCTGAAGCGTGGATTCAGTTACTTCAAACATGGCCGCTGCGGCAACACCGTTCGTGAAAACTTCTTGGGTGAATCCAGCCTTCTGGTCGCGGCCAGCCCCAGCGACGAAGTGAGCGACACCCACTGGTATCGCAAGGAAGTCGATGCGTACCATTTTCAGCAAGCGATCAGGGCCGGTGTCGATGCGATCGAGAACAACGGTGTCGTCGACATACGATTTCGCGGGCCACACCATGGTCCCATCGTCGTCCTGAACGGGCGTGAAAATCTAACCGCGGATCTGATCATTGACGCCAGCGGTGCCGGTTCCGTCGCGGCGAGGATTAACGAGCGCCCGGCGTTGACGAAACAACTTCGCACTCACACCTGCGCGACATTCGCGCACTACCGCGGCGTCAACAGTTTCGCGGCTGAGTTCAATGCACGGCATCGTGACGACCGTGCCACTGAACCATTCAACGCAGATGCCGCGGCCCAGCACCATCTGATCAAAGACGGTTGGGCTTGGATGTTACGCTTCAACAATGGCGTCACCAGTGTTGGTGTGACGCTGAACGTCGGTGAGACGATCCATGCCGACTTTACGACCCAACGTCGCTGCTTCGAACTGCTTGATCGCCGGTTGGATGAATACCCAAGCTTGCATCGGATCTTGAAAGATGCTCAACGCATTGATCCGGTCGATGACGTCGTCTGCCTCCCGCGGCTGCAACGACTGTACGATCCCGTAATCAACGCTCGATGCGTTTTGATGCCTTCGACTGCGGCAATGATCGACCCGCTCCACAGCACCGGCATCGCGCACGCGTTGTCTGGCGTCGAGCGGTTGTCGGATCTGATTCTTAGCGATCGTGTTTATCAACTCGACTATCTTGATCGTTATCGTGACGCGGTGGTCAAGGAAGCGACGCTCATCGATCAGCTGGTACACATGGCCTATCGGTCGATCAACCACTTTCCGCGATTCACTGCCGCGTCGATGATTTATTTTGCCATCGCGATCGCTTGTGAAGAGCAATTGCTTGCCGGTGAATCGCCGGATTACTATTGGCTGGCCAACGACCGTTCTGTCAACGAGATCGTTCACCAATGTGATCAAGCGTTGGCACAGAACAGCAACGACGACACCGTGATCGACCGGGTCCGTGAGTTGATCGAACCGATCAATCAAGTCGGATTACTCGACGACACAGTCACCAATCGCTACGCCTATACGGCCACGAAGACCGCTTGAAGATTCTCTTCCTATCGAACAATCTTTAGTCTGCGCCCTCTCGACGATCGATCGCTTAAAAGGCGATCACCTTCCTGTCCCTCCCGCAGGCTTCATCATGGACAAACCGCGAATTTTCCTCACCCGACGACTGCCAGAACAGTCGATGAAGCGACTGCAACAACAAGCAGACTTAGTTCATGTCGATCTAGATCGTGACCCGACGCGGCAAGAGTTGCTCGACGGTGTGCGCGACGTTGATGGCTTACTGTGTTTACTGACGAATAAAGTTGACGCCGCACTTCTCGATGCTGGCTCGCGATTGAAAGTGGTTTCAAACTACGCGGTCGGGTTCAACAATATCGATGTGCCGGCGGCAACCGAACGCAACATAGCCGTGACCAACACGCCCGGTGTACTCACCGATTGCACGGCCGACATGGCTTGGGCGCTATTGATGGCGGCGGCCAGACGCGTGGTCGAAGGTGACCATTTGGTACGTGGTGGTCAATGGACCGGTTGGGAGCCCTTGCAACTTCTCGGGCAAGAAGTTTCCGGCGCGACAATTGGATTTGTCGGAATGGGACGCATTGCGAAGGCGACTGCGAAACGGGCCGCGGCGTTTGAGATGCGATTGCTCTACTGGAATCGCACCCGATTGGCGGTCGACGAAGAAAAACAATTGGGACTGGAGTACCGCGAATTTGACGATCTGTTCGCCGATTGCGACTTCGTTTCAATCCATGTCGCGCTGACCGAAGCGACAACACACCTCGTCGGTGCAAAACAATTCGAACAGATGAAAGAATCGGCGATCCTGATCAACACGGCTCGCGGACCGGTCGTGGACGAACGGGCGTTAGTCCGAGCACTACAACAACAGCAAATCGGTGGTGCGGGGTTGGATGTGTTCGAACATGAACCAACTGTCGCAGACGAATTGCGTTCGATGGCTCAAGTCGTCCTCGCGCCCCACTTGGGAAGTGCTACCATTGCGACTCGAGAGAAAATGGGATCGATCGCAGTCGACAATTGCCTCGCCGGTTGCCGAGGCGACGATCCTCCGCAACGCATCAATTGATCAATCGCCTCCGCGATCCGCTGGTCGAACGTGATCGCGGCGGGCCCGTTTCGCCGATCGGGGAGCCCGCGACGGGCGTTTCGTCACACCCACTGGCATCCTTTCGTTTCATCGATCGTGAGAGGTGTTTTGAAGATTTATGCCAAACGAGGGGCGGTGTCGTTTTCCGTTTGACCGATACGACCATCCACACGGGGGACGAAGGCTAGCGAGAACACGCCAGTTCGTTGACCATGGGTTGGTCGACGACTAGGATGCATCAGGTGGACCTGGCCTCGTGAGGAGCATTCTCGTCCCCCTAGCTGCGAATCGAACGCTGTGATCGGAAACGCTTGGTCGATTCGCCCTTTTCTAGTCAGCCAACATCGTCCGATGGATACAGTGTTCGATGGATCACGAACCAAAACCGTCCGAAGAGAAAACGATCATCCGGCGAACGGATGGCGATGGCTCTGGCTCGCAACACCGCAACGATTCAAAATCGGGCGTTTCCGCTTCGGGAACTTCGGACGACGTTTTAGTCGAGGGGTTGGACGAAGCGAAGACCATCATTCGACAGATCCAGCGACCGCAGTCGGGCGAACGATCGGGACGCACCCCGGCCGAAATCACCAAAGTTTTGGTCGGACATCAGCTTAACCAGTACCACTTGGATGCCTTAATCGGCGGTGGCGGTATGGGCGCCGTCTTTCGGGCTCACGATCAACGCTTGGACCGGATCGTAGCACTGAAAGTGATTCCGTTTGTCGGAAACGATCCTGAACTTCAGCGTCGGTTTCGCAACGAAGCTCAGAACGCGGCAAAGCTCGATCACCCTCGCATCGCTCGCGTGTTTGACGCGGGGGACTATGACGATTGGCACTACATCGTCTTCGAATACATCAGTGGGATCAACCTGCGAGACCTTGTTCAGGACCGCGGCGTTCTCTCCCTTGATGACGCCGTGCTTTATACCTCGCAGGTGACACAAGCACTCGATCATGCGTCACAACGCGGCATCGTCCACCGAGACATCAAACCTTCAAACCTGTTGGTTTCCGAAGACGGATCGGTCAAGCTGGTCGATATGGGCCTGGCCCGAAGTGACAATTTAGAACTTAGCGAAGACATGACCGCCAGTGGCGTCACGCTGGGAACGTTCGACTACATTTCACCCGAACAAGCGCTCGATCCACGAGACGCAGATATTCGCAGCGACTTGTATTCACTCGGGTGCACGCTGTACTTCATGCTGACCGGAGAGCCGCCCTACACCGGCGGGACGATGCTGCAAAAATTGATCAGCCACGGCAACGCGCCGCTGCCTGATCCACGTCAATTGCGTCCCGACTTGCCAGATGAAGTCGTCGCG
The DNA here is from genome assembly GCF_008312935.1 of Roseiconus lacunae. Lineage (NCBI taxonomy): Bacteria > Pseudomonadati > Planctomycetota > Planctomycetia > Pirellulales > Pirellulaceae > Roseiconus > Roseiconus lacunae. The sequence goes on from NZ_VSZO01000008.1 coordinate 153,244, forward strand.
GTCATGCACCGGATGATGGCGAAGGATCCGAAAGCTCGCTATCAAACCGCAGGCGACTTGCTGGCCGACCTCAGCGAACTCGCGTTTCGCTTTGACCTGCGTCGATCCCAGTCGGGCGTTGGCGTCGCGATCCCAACAGCGAACGAAGGTCTTCAGCGATTGCAGTTCCACCTGCCCTGGATGCTCGCCGTCTTGCTGATCTTGATGGTCGCCGGATACCTCGAATTGCAAACGACGGCAACGCGCGATGGATTCCTGATCGAACGACCACAAGCGATGTTACGGGGAACTTCACGAACACAGATGGAAACGCTTGATAGCGGCGAATCATTTGACGATGTCAGTCTTCCCCCCGGTCCCTTGTTTGGGCCGACGACCGAAGTACGACCAAACGATGCGGAACTCGACAGCAGCAGCACGAGCGACGAGGCGTCGACCGGTACCGCAGAGCCGACGCCGGCGATGACGGCAGATTTACTCTCCGAGTCTGCTGCGCAGCCGCCACGCTTCAACGGGACGCTGCCGTTTCCAAATGAAATGAAATCGCCACTGTCCGACTCGACAGCGAAAGTCGATACGATGGGAGCAAACGACAGCGCGGGCGATCCCCCGACGGTTGCAAGTCGCACGGACCCGGAAAAAGTCCCCGATGCGATGTCGTCCGGTCCGACGAAAAATGGCGTCGCCGCTTCGGGTGCCGTAGCCTCAAACACCTCGTCAACTGCGTCAGAAGCGATCGATTTGCCGGCCCCCGAAATCGTTCGAGTCGTCCCACCGAGCTTGCTCGCGTTGGCAACTCGCGTGGGTGAGATTGATCGCGACACCGATGGAGCGGCTCTCTGCCCTAGCCTTGATGAAGCGTTGACGTTGGCCGAAGAGTTAGAAATCGACCGAATTCAGTTGGCGACGCCGCGGGTCGTCACTGGCAAAGTCACGATTCCGCGCGACAACATGGTGATCGAATCGACGCTCGAACGGACCACCATCCGTTTGGTGTCAACGGACACTTTGGCGATCGGGCGAAGCCAAATGATGGTGATCGGAAACCATCGCACTCACTTCAAGAATATCGACTTTCATTGGGAGCTTGCCCAGGAACAAGTCGACGGCGGGGCGATGTTCTTGGTCAACGACAACCGCCTCACGGAATTCGACAACTGTTCGTTTACGCTGGTCAACAAGGCGATCCATGATGGCGTTTGCTTTTTTCAGGTCAAAACCGATGCCCCCGCCGACACAGACACCGCCGCAGTAGCCGATGCGACATTACCGTTGGTCGCTTTGGTATTCGACAACGCGATCGTCCGCGGCGAAGCAGACTTCATCAAGATGGATCATGCGGCAGCATTACAGTTAGTGTGGAACAATGGGCTGCTGGCCGTGAGCGGACGCATGATCGATACGGCAGGTGCGATCAAACAAGCGACTTCATTGATCACCAGTACGATTCAGCTTTCGCTATCGAATGTGACCGCAGAGATCCCGCGTGGCCTGCTGCGGATGCGACTGGGACCTAGTGGTGAATACCCTGTATCGATCGAAAGAGAAGCAAACCAGTGCGTTTTCCTGGTCGAACAAGGCCAGCCCCATTTCGAAATCATTGGCGTGGAGTCGTTGTCGACCGACCAAAGTCTGTTGCGGCTTCGCGGTGAAGATAATGTTTATGTGGGAGCCCCAACGCTGACCGATCCGATTTTGTATCTCTCCGACATCGGTGGCAACACGGCCATGTACTTGATGTCAGAATTACCCGCGGGCAACCTTTCATGGATTGATGAGACGGGGCCGCGGTGGTCGGTTCGCTGGTCCAACGTTCGACCTACGACACAAACGTATCACTTGTTGACGCCGGCAAGCTATCGGCAAGACGGGGCAATCTTCTTCGGGTTCCGTGAACTCGACCTACCGTCGCTGCCGTAACCGAAAGACACCAGTCATCGCTGTGCTCGCCATCGTGGCACAACTACCTGGCGGCTGATCGATAATTACCCGATCATCCATCGTTACCAGTGCCGAAAATGACGGATCACTCCCGTTCGATCATCACTTCAACGGGAATTCCGATCGGCAGGGCGACGTCATTGGCAAGATCAATCCAGACTCTTCGGGAATGAGTGTCGTTGCGTTCGCCCGCCCATCCACCGTAGATCTTTTTTGGCTCCATCCTCGGTTCGATCTCGCTGACGATTCCTTCGAAGTACTTACCCGGAAGCGCATCAACGGTGATACGACAAGTCTTGCCTTCGCTGACGATCAATGCGTCCCGTTCGTCGACATCAGCAACGACGCGCAATTGACTGGCGTCGACGATTTGCAGCGCCGGCGCCGGGTTCTCGGGACTAATCCATTCACCGACTCGCACATCGATGTCCAGCACAATCGCATCACAAGGCGCTTTAACCTGGCAACGATCGAGATCAATCTCCGCCATCCGCAATTCCGCTTTTGCTGACGCAATCGCTGCGTCGGCGGCCAACAGATCTGCCGGTCGCGGATCTGCCTTGACGGTTTCGAATCGCTTGCGGGCTGCGTTCAACAACGCGAGACTTGAGTCATGATCGTAGCGATAATCCTCCATCTCTTGTGCGCTGATCGCGTTTCGATTGAACAGTTTTGCCGCACGCTCGAATCGATTCCGTGCGCCTTCGTAGCGAGCAAGGGCGGCTTCGGCGTTTTGACGTGCGGCTTCAATTTCCGTCGGTCGCGCACCGGCTACCAAACGCATTCGCTTCGCTTGTGCGGCTTCCAATTGAGCAGCGGCGAGATCTCGAAGTGCTTCGTATCGCTGTGAGTCTAATTTCAGAAGGGCCTCACCTGTACTGACGCGGGTACCGCTTGCAACTGGCAGCGTTTCAATCCGTCCCGGGAAATGCGGTCGTATCGAAATCGGTTCGGATCGCCCTTCCACTCGTCCGGCCGCGTGAATCATCGGGCCAAACGAAGCCGCGTCGACCGTCAACGGAATCGGGTCAGGGGCGAGCGGGCGATTGAGCTGTTGCTGATCGAAGGCAACCATCACTCCTGTGCCCACGGCCGCCAGGGTCCCTGCGAGGATCAACTGTCTCATTTGAACCTCCCGTTTTCCATCTCGCATACGCGGTCGGCGTAGCGATAGATTCGTGGGTCATGGGTGACTACGACGGTGGACGTGTTGAATTCATCGGTTAGCTCGGTCAGCAAGTCCATCACCCCTTTGCCAGACTGACTATCAAGAGCCGCCGTTGGCTCGTCGGCCAGAATCAATTTCGGCTGAGCCACGACGGCGCGAGCGAGCGCCACGCGTTGGCATTGTCCTGGACTCATCGAAGACGGTAGTGCGTTGACATGATCGCCAAGCCCCATACGACGGAGTAACGCGGCGGAACGTTTGCGAGCCATTGCGATCGGCTCGCCATGCATCGTCAACGGAATCGCGACATTGTCCTGTGCATCCAACCCGTCGATTAGCTGAAATCGCTGAAATACGAACCCAATCATCTGTCGACGCACCATCGTCCGCGCCTGCTCGTCCAATCCATCGACTTGTTCGTCGAAGAACCGAATGCGTCCGGCATCGGGTGAGAGCAAAAGGCCCAAGATCGAGAGCAACGTGGTTTTGCCACTGCCCGATGGGCCGACTAGGAAAACGCATTCACGTTCTCTTAAACGAAACTCGATCCCATCAAGAACCGGACGTTCTGATCCACCGATGAGGTACGTCTTGCTAATACCTGACGCTTCGATCGCGATCGTATCGCTGATCTTCGACCGACGAGTAGGGTTGCCGTCGGAAATCGCATCGTCGGCCATGACGGGGACGTGGACCGCGGTTGCCGGCTGCGACGCATCGATTGGGGTGGAGTGACTCATGATTGCAGCGCCGTGTGGGGATCGATGCGGCGAACTCGCAGGTACGGAAGTCCCGATGCGAATAGGCAGATGCAAAAAATCAGCACCGCGCATCCGACGTAAAGCATGCTAGGAATTTCGATCGTCGCTCGTGGCGTGCTCAACAACGTCTTTAAAATGACGGTAATCACCATTCCAATGGCGATGCCAATTGTTGCGACCAGCGCAGATTGAAGGATTAAGATACTCAGCAACTCGCGTTCACTTAGTCCGATCGCCCGCAGCGTCGCGTATTCCGAGACTCGGTCAAGCACCATCGCATAGAGCGTCTGGCCGACCATCACCAATCCGACCAAGAGCCCGAGAAGTGTCGCAGCCCCAAAGCTGACCCCCAGCCCCGTACGCGTCATCCAGAAATTGATACTGACCGACGCATATTCCTCGCTGGTCATCGCTTCGACGTCCGGCAAGACCGCTTCAATCTGGTCGCAGATCCGATGCAAGTCCGCACCAGGCTCTGCTCTGGCCAATAGATACGACGTCCGTGTTGGATCGCTGCCCATGATTTCAAGGACGCGATCGTAGTCGGTAAAAATGTAAGGAGTCACCAGGAAACTCAGCACTCCGTTCGACTTCCCGACAACCCGAACGCGGCGTCCGTTGATTTCCCGCAAGTCACCGATCTCGGGCGACACAAGTTTTTGATCGTCGCAGATGTCAACGATTACGCCGTTTTGTTGCTGAAGTGCGTCCGGCGGACCTTCAACAATCTCGTAGGCGCGGCCAAGGTTGGTCGTCTCGGGAACGCCCACTAAAACGACGTTTTCGTATCCACCGCCCGGCAAACTGATTTCGCTGAATTCGACACGTAACGGTTGAACGTTGTCGATGCCTTGGACGCCTTCGACCACATGTCGCCAGCGTTCGGGAATCGAATGAGCGAAATCCACATTGTGCATTCCGCGATGTCCGATCCAGATATCGGCGTGACTGCGGTCGACCAACATGCTCGCCTTGCTGATCAACCCGACGAATAACCCGCCTTGGATATTGACCAGAACGACGGAAAAGATCACGCCAACCAAACCCGCGATTAGCTTTCCTCGGTCGTGAAACAGCGTGCGATAAGCAAGATTCCAACGCATCGCGATCGTGGACCGGAACTAGCGGGGGGATGGATGATAGCTGATAGACGAATATAGGTCGTTGTCGACTTCCCAATCAGAAATCTTTAACAAGCTCGGTCTTAGTCGACTTTCGCGAGCGGAGTCCAGCCCGATCGCAAGGCTTCTCCCCAAGATCCGTCTCGCCAAGCCCCCAATCCTCCAGATTCCCCGGGGCTGCACATCTGATGAGGGTGATGCGTCAAAACGATTCCATAAGACGCATTTCGTTGGCCGAGCAGTTCAATCAATCTTGTCCGCTATCGCGGTCATACAAAACCCTTGAACACAGCGCGGAAAGGTCAAACGATTGGCAACCGATGTGATCGAATCGCCAGTCACGTCCGCCCAAACCGTGCACGCCGGCAGTCCCAGTTAACGAGCGACCGGGAAAAGGTTATGGTTCTGGGCACCCGAGTTTCCCTCCGTCCTCTCCGCACACCACCGAAATGCTTTCCAATTTATCGTCAATCGAACTCGTTTGGCTGTTTCTCGGTGCGATGGGGATCGGCATTTCAAAGTCGGGGTTCCCCGGCGTGAGCATGTTTCACGTCGTCGTCTACGCATCAGTTTTCGGTGCAAAGGAGTCGACCGGTGTGTTGCTTCCGATGCTCGTCGTTGGTGATTTTTTCGCGATCAAAGTGTTTGGCCGCAAAGCCGATTGGGGGCAGGTGCGAAGACTGTTGCCACCGACGCTCGCCGGGATCGTCGTTGGCTGGTTATTGATGGGAATTCTGGACGAAACGATTTTTAAACGCTTAGTCGGCGTCATCATCCTAACTCTGACCGGGGTGCAGGTACTGCGAATGTGGAAACCCGGTTGGTTTGACAAGATCCCACATTCCTACGCTTTCGCCCTTAGTCTCGGATTCCTGGCTGGATTGACGACGATGCTGGCGAACGCGGCCGGCCCAGTCGTCGCGCTTTACCTTATTGCGATCAGCCTTCCGAAGTGGGAGTTGATCGGCACGGCTGCGTGGTTATTTCTCGTTCTGAACGTTCTCAAACTGCCGCTCAGCTATGACCTTGGGTTGATCACCGGGACATCACTCCTGATCGGCGCATTGATGTCGATCGCAATTCCGATCGGGATTTTCGTTGGGCGATGGCTTGTTTCGCGTGTCTCGCAAAAACTGTTCAACGGAATCCTGTTAGCGTTCACCGCGATTGCTGCGTTACGGTTGATCGAACTCTTCTAACCCCGCACGAAGCGATGAAGTGTCATCGAAGCCACTCGTCGCGATGCTCTTGAACGAACGCATCGTCGGTCAAGTACGGATAGAGTGATCGGACTCGCTCGATCGCTTCACGTTGGCCGGACGACAAACGTTCTTGGGGATCGAGCAAGCGATCGCTGGAGAGCAAGCCTTGGTCGAACAGCACCGTTTGGATCCCGGCAATACAGCCTGCGAAATGATTGCGGGCATCAAACAACGCCGCATTGCAGTCGGTCACCTGCGCTGCCAATCGCATCAGTGAACTCGGAACACTGCCCGACTGCTTTGCCGCTTGGCACTGCCGATGCACATCGACCGCTGCCCTGGTCCAGCAGGCCCAGTGACCAAGTAACCCGCCGCAAAATTCGATCGTCGGTCCTTGAGCGTCAAAGCGATACTCGCTGACCAAATCGCTGACGATCGCATCATCATTTCCCGTGTACAAGGCGACTTGGTCAGTCCGACCAACGTCAGCCAAGGCTCGGACGACGTCCAGGGTTTTGTAGCGGTCGAACGGAGAAACCTTGATCCCAACCACGTTTTCAATCTCGATAAATCGTCGCCAGAATTCAACCGACAGAAGACGCCCGCCTACGGCGGGTTGAAGATAGAACCCCAGGATTGGGATTTCGGCGGCGATGGTACTGCAATGTTCGATCAACTCGTCATCGTCACCCCCTGGTAACGCGGCCAGCGATAGCAAGCCCGCATCGTAGCCAAGCTCGCGCGCCAAACGAGCCTCCGAAAGTGCTTGTTGAGTCAAACCGCAGATCCCAGCGATCATGATCGTTGATTGATCGCCTGGACGACAATCACGTGCCGTCTCCATCGTAAGTTCTAGCACCGGCCGCAGAAGATCGAATGGCGGATCGCGTATTTGAAACTGTGTCGTGTGCACCGCGACTGCCAATCCGCCCGCTCCGGCGGCGCAGTAATACCTCGTGAGTGCTCGCTGATGCCGCTCGTCAAATTTTCCTGCGGCGGTCAACGCTAATGGATGTGCCGGGATCACGAGACCGGCAAATAGCTGCTTGCGCACCAAATCAGGTGTCTTCATTGCGTGTTCGAGATTTCGAGTCTTTAGAATCCGCCGTCGCGGACTTCGAAGTGAGTCGGTTTGCCTAGCAATGGTTGATCGCGTTGCACCCAATCTGCGATCCAACCGATCATCCGTTCTAAGTCGACGCTCGGTTTACCGAAGTGCCGGTGCAGCAGCGACGAATCGTTCAATAGTGCCGTCGTTGCTTCTTGTCCGATGAAGGTCACATCACGGCCAAAGTATTCGCCGAATCGATCGGCAACGGAGCGAACTGAGAGAACCGAATCGCCGGTCAAATTCAGTACATTCGCCGGTGACGTTGCCATTGGCAGCGCGCGGATAATCGCATCATTGGCATCACCCTGCCAGATACAGTTGAAGTAACCCTGGGTTAAATCAATCGGCTGTTTGGAGTGTACCTTGATCGCCAAATCGACCAAGACGCCGTAACGCGCTTCGACGGCGTAGTTCAATCGAATTAGAACCACGGGCGTTTTGTTCTCGATCGAAAAGTACTCAAACAATCGCTCGCGTGCCAAAGCCGCATTGGCGTATTCTCCGATCGGCCCAACAGAATCGCTTTCGGCTGAACCACTTGAATCAATCGAAACAAGCGGATAAATGTTGCCCGTCGAAAGAGCAACGATCGGCTGTGTCTGATAACGTTGCAAACAATACGTGGGCGCGATCGTGTTGACCGCCCAGGTGCGAGAAGGGTTTTGACGGGTCCCGAACTTTGAACCGACCAAGTAGATCACATGATCTGCTTCGGGTAGTGAGTCGACATGACTGCGGTCGAGTAAATCAGCCGCATAGGTTTCAACGCCATGATTTTGCAGCCAAGTTCTAGCCGCCGAGTTTGTGAAGCGACTAACGGCGGTCACCGTCGCTTCGCTATTGGCGAGGTGAATCGCGCGCTGCGCCCGAACCGCAAGCGTTGGCCCCATCTTCCCGCCCGCCCCCAAGATCAATAGGCGACCTCGCAGAGACCGGCAGAATTCAATCAAGGCATCCGAAGGTTCACAAAGCCACCGTTCCAGGTCGGCTTCATCGGAAAATGTTTGAGGCAGCATTCGTTCGTGATCCTTCAATGATTTGAATTCCCGTTGGTCCCCAGAAGTGAATTCTGGTTTCTCCACGACTATGAACCGATCTGCCGAAGGGATCAACGTCGTGGCCGAATCGCCATCGCTGCACCGTCAGTTCGTCATCCGGCCTTCGTCGCGTTTCGGATGCGGTTATGGCGTGAGGGCTTGTCGCAAGACCGGTTCAAACACATCGGCTTGCCTTACGAAACCAAGATCACTCGCGTGCGATCCGTCGGTTGCCCCATCACCATCGTCACCATAAAGATGATCGCCCTGAATGTAGAACAGATTTTTTGTCTGCTTCTCAGTCAACGTCTTGTACGCTTCCTTGAGGGCCTGATGGTTCGCCGTGTGATGAGCATCTCTCGCCGGCAAGATCCAACTGTTCGTGTTACGGCGATCTTCGACCAGGATGATTGGCGTATTCGGTTTATGCTCGCGGATTTGCTGGACCAAAGGGATACATCGCTCGGCAACCATCGCGGCGTTCATGTTCGGCAGGCAGTCAATCACGTAAACGGACGCATCGATTTGAACCAAGTAATCGCCGACCTCGGGATGCATTCGCCCGTTCCCAGAAAAACCAAGGTTGACGACCGGCTGGTCAAATCTGCGACCAAGAATTGCGGTGTGAACCATCCCCGGGCGACTGGCACAAGCACCGTGTGTAATGCTGGTGCCGTAAAACACAATCGGTTTCTGACGCGGCGCGAGTGATTCGAAGGAACTTTCCTGAGGGACACCGATCTTTAAAAAGTTAACTCCGTTGTAAAGCGGCAAATATGCGGCGTACTCTCGTTCGCCCGGCGCGAGGTCTTTTATGATTTGTGTTTTCACTTCTTGCGTCGTCGGACGAGTCACTTGAACCCATCGCCATTTTCCATCGTTGTCACGCGCATACAAATCGATCCCACTGACGCCTGTTGCCGGCATATGCGGCATCGCGAGCCGAGAGCTCATTAACTGGTAGTGGACATGGATGCTGGTCGCGTCCGTTTTGAATCGCACCATCATTCCCGGTGAATGGCGGCTGAGGTTCCAAACATTCGACGTCACTGATTTTTCGGCGGACGCTGGGAAGCGATCGAACCAACGAAGCCGTTCTTGATCGGGAAGAATTCGTCCCTCGACACCCCAGGTCGTGACGTCATGCCAACTCAACCCATCGGCAGATGATTTCGCATCGGCCATCTCGGGATCGAGTTGGCCGATTGAGTTTGATTTTTGAGCAATTGCCGGTTGCCAGACCAGCAACAAAGAAAGCAAGACGAAACAAAATTTCAGATTCATCGGACGCGGCAGGAGGGCAGGAGTGATGGGATAACTTGAAGTTGACAGCATGATTGACGCGAGACGACCGAAGCGATTGACTTAGACCCACGTCAGCCACTCGAAACGAGAGCCGAACCTGCTAGCGTTCGGGCTATGTCCTCCGACACAGAGCACGGCTAGTGCTTTCTCAACCTCTGAAACTAGCATTAGCCGCATGGCGCTCGCTACGGTTTCGCTGCAATAACCGGCGTTAACGCCCGTCGGCTGATGCCCCGAACCCGAACATCGATTTAGACGGAGCACTACCGACCTCGGCACAAACGTTGGCAGACATCGCGTTTCCTTTCGGCTCACAGTATAGACCGTCAAGAAACACCGATGGGCTGGCATCGCGCGAAGCCCAGGTTGCTCGGAACTTCTGCGTTCCGGGTCAGTTTGGGTACGACCGCACCGGGTACACCACGGTTGTGTTTCGGCCGACGCTGATCGCCTGATCGATTTCCCCTTGCCCCCACTTTGAAAAAATCCCGATGTGGACTGAGGACCAGCGGACTCAGGGAATCGGGACGTGATCGGCACAAAAAAACGCAGCCTCCTTTACAGGAACGCTGCGTATCTGGATTAAGTGAGAGAGCGATCGATTAAGCCAACGCTCAATCTTCCAGCGGCATCACTTCGACTTTTCGGATGTCGACGACACTGCCGGGATCGTGTTGTTGAAACGCGAAGTGACCTTCTTTGTACGTTTTGGCAAAATCCAGGTACTCGTAAAGTTCGTTGCCATCGATCGTGACTTTGATTCGAGTCATCTCGCGTCCGCGCCAAACATCGTCGCGGACTTCAACTTCGTAACTGAACCAATCGCCAGGTTTAACGTGTTGCTTGTAGACATGACACATCCCGTAGATCGAACCAGTTCGAATCGGATCAGTATGCGTACTGTCAATCTGAGCTTCATAGCCGTCCATGAAACCGGGCTTGGCAGTCGTGCGGAAATACATCCCGGAGTTACCGCCATCGTTGATCTTGATCTCGGCACGATAACGAAAGTTTTTGTATGGCCCTTTGGTGGTGACCAACATCGATGGTTTTCCGGTGCCGTGCAGGGCGCCGTCTTTTACTTCCCAATGGCTTTCGTCGCTTCCGACCTTTTGCCAACCATCGAGAGTTTTGCCATCGAAAAGTGAAATCCACTTGCTTTCGTCGGCGTGGGAAGTGGCCCCCAAACCAACCATAAGGGTGGCAACAAGACATAAAACTGGGCGAAATCGAGACATGATGTTTACCTTGGAAAGTGGATGCGTCTGCGTGCACTCACCAATGTATCACCCGGGACCTCGTGTGGCACCTAGGATCGGCTGATCGCTAATTCAGAAGTTGACGAACCACCTAGTGGTTGGCGGGCTTTGGCCTGCCGATGCGTTCAATAGAGACAAATCAGCTGTTGTCGAAGCATCGATCGTTTTCTGCGATCAAGGGGCAACTCGTCACCAAAACAAGCAACCCCAGCGACCACGCGGGTCGCTGGGGTGCGGTGTATGGTGACATCCTAGTCGTGTCGAATCCTTTCGATCAATCGCATCATGCGACGAACTTGCTTGCCTTGGCGAGCGGTGCCTCCTGCACGGGCGAGAAGTTTAGGGCGGTTGGCAAAATCGACCAATACCAAAAACTGTAACTTTTGAGCAAAGCAAATTGATTGGATTGATTTGACCGTTTTCGAATACTGTCTTGACCGATTTCGCATTGGCGTCGTCACATCGGCGTCGTAGCTCACGCTTTGTTGAACAAGCCTTTCCAAGCGACAGAAACGGATCACAATAAGGGACTCATCTACCGGCTCGCGAGTTTTCACGTCGCGGTTACTTCAAAACGATTCGACATTTGATGACTGCTTACGATTCCATCTGCCCTCGTGGAAACCTTATCCGCGAACGACGCCTGGATCGTGGAATGACGCAAGAAGACGTCGCCCAAGCGGCCGACGTGACGGTTGACTTCGTGGTCAGCGCAGAGGCGGCCGTGGTCACGTCGAAACTGGGGCACCTCGAAGCAATTGGCCGAGTGCTCGGATTGCGAATCGATGAAATGGTTTCCGATCCCATCACCGTCCGGCCAACAGAACACGTTTTTGCTTCTTGGCCTTGGAGCCTGAGCGGTTTTATTCAACGCCACTTGATGCCAATCGACGGCGCCTACTGTGTTAGCGAAGCCGATGTCTATCGCACGGTCGGAGCGATGCGTGATAGCTGGGAGGAACATCTGAAACGTTCCGGCGAGGAGGTCGAACAATTCCTGCTAGCAGACCGACTACTAGACCGCGAACGCACACGCTACATCGATCGCTACGTCAAGATTTGGAAACAGAACGACGAGACCGTCTTACATGCGACTGTCGATGATCGCCGCGTTGGCGTTACGGTGACATTGCCAGTGACCGAAAAAGCGTACAACAAGTTACGGCGTGGCGAAATCTCGTTCATGGACATCACCGGCGACGACATCCTTCCACAAAGTCAGTTCCTGGTCCTCGATTCCGGGGTCGAGTTTCCCGTCGGGGCAAGCGTACCGGCCAAGAAACTCTCCAACGCGATCAGTTTCGCGATTTTCTATCAGATCGCCGTGCTCGCGGAAGATCCGATGCGCGACGACTTTCGGATGCTGACTTTCGCCGCGAGCCCGACCAATATCCAACGCCTAGCCGCGATCGGATTTGTTGACCACGAAGTCATCATGCCTATCTATGGCTACCAGATCCTCGAATTCATGGCGAACAACGAAGACTTGAAACCCGAAATTCGCGAGCGCAGTGAATCAATCCCGTTCTTTGCGGGCATGTTCCGCCGCTGGGTCATTGGTGACAAAGCGTTGCGGCGAAAACGTCGGATGATCCTTCGCACACTCAACATTTTCCGATCACTTGTTAAAGGCCGCCGCGATCGTTCGCGACGAGACGTGCTAGCTGGCTGACGTCTCCGATCGTCGTTTGGCCTACAATATCGCCATCCATGATGACGTCGATCGCTTGATCTTCGTTGGTCTTCTCATGAACGTATCCCGGCGGAGAGTGCCTTGCGAGTCTTTACGTTTATTGCGGCGTTGGTATTCGGAACCCTGACCGTCATCTCCACCGCAGCCGAAACGCTGCGAGCTGAGGTTCCGAATATCGTTTGGATCAATGCCGAAGACATGAGTCCGCACCTGGGATGCTACGGGCACCCCGATGCGCGAACGCCTCGGATCGATCAGATGGCTTCCCAAGGCGTTGTTTATCACCAAGCGTTCGCAACCGCACCGATCTGCTCTCCTTCGCGGTCCTGCTTGGCGACCGGTTTGTACGCGACCAGTCTCGGGACTCAACACCTGCGATGTGAAGTCGAGATCCCAAGTTCGATTCAACCGCTTGCCATCCGTTTGCGTCAAGCCGGCTACTATTGCACAAACACCGGTAAATCCGACTACAACTTTTCGCCCGATGGAATTTGGGATCGGTGGACAGATGAGCTTGCCCCCTGGGAGCACCGCAAATCGGGGCAACCGTTTTTTGGATTTATCACGATCGGCGAGACCCACGAAGGCCGTATCAACTTAAAGGACCGATACGACCAGGCCGTCGCAGAACTGAAGCCCGAAGAACGTCATGATCCGGGCATGGTCACGCTGCCACCATTCTATCCCGATACGCCTGAGATCCGACGTATCTTTGCCGGCATGTATGATCTTGCCACCGTATTCGATCACAAAGTCGGCGCAGTCTTGGATTCGCTGGAACAGAGTGGCGATTTGGAAAACACCTTCGTGTTTGTCTTTGGCGATCACGGCAATGGATTACCTCGGTACAAACGTTGGCTAAACGATTCCGGCTTGAGGGTTCCGCTGATCATCCATGTCCCCGAAAAGTATCGCCGCCTCTGTCCTGAACTCGCCGAAGGCAGCGATGTCGAAGGCAGCGAACACGCGGACACCGATCGTCTCGTTAGTTTCGTCGACTTCCCGGCTACCGCGTTGGCACTCGCTGGCTGCAAAATCCCACCACCGCTTCAAGGCGTTCCGTTCCTCGGCACCGACGTGCCTCCACCACGACGATATGTCTTTGGTGCGCGAAGCCGCGCCGACGATATGTTCGAAATTTCACGTAGCGTGTTCGACGGACGCTACCTCTACGTACGACACTTCTTACCTCATCTGCCGTACATCCAGGATTCGGTAATTTTCGACGACCGCAAAGCATCAATGCGTGAGTTGCGGCGATTGCATCATGCCGGCGAACTAGCCCCACCGGCGGCAAAGATGTGGGCCGATCAAAAACCGGTCGAAGAACTTTACGACCTTCAGACCGATCCACATGAGCTGATCAACTTAGCCGATCAAGCGGGTTTGCAATCGATTAAATCAAAGCTGCGTCGGCAGCTGAAATCGTGGATGCTGCAGCATCGAGACAGCGGACTATTGACCGAAGCGGAGTATCAACGACGCGCACAACAGCAAGGCACGACGCCTTTCGACATCATGCAATCGATGCAGACCGAGAGGCTGACGCGAATTCTTGACGCCGCTTGGCAGGTCGGCAAGGGGCGTTTGGACTCGCGAGCGACTGCCAATGGAATAAGTGACTCGGAAGCCGCCGTCCGATACTGGTCATGTGTCGCATGCACTGCCGATGCGAAATGTTTTGGAGGAGCGTACGACGAGACAATCATGCATGGTTTGATCGTTGCGCTCGGAGATGATTCGCCGTCAGTTAGAATCGCGGCGGCCGAAGCTTTGCTGGTATGTGCCCCCGACAATCAGATGGCGTTGACGGCGTTGGGAGACGCCTTGCAACACGAACGCCCATGGGTTGCGTTGGAGGCCGCGAGTACGCTGGCACGTTTGGGCAAGCGAGTTTCGTCCCTGCGCGGCGTGATGCAACAGGTGATCGATGCGAACCGTTCCGCCCCCGGATCACCGCGCCCCTACAAAAATTTCAACTACGCCTCCTTCACCGGCTGGGCGCTTGAAATTGCGTTGGAACGATCCGACGTTGGCGGAGATCCGCAACAACAGCAGCCCTAGTTGGTCAATCCGAGTGATTTGAATCCCCCTTGCAACGAGTGTAATTGTAATTTGTCAGCCATAAATGTTTGACGCGAGATTCTCAGGCGATACCATCGTTGACGCCGGTCGGCTGGGCGGGCTTGTTGCTGGGGCAACGACTCTCCGTTTCAGTCGATCGGTTTTCTTTGTCGTTTTGCTCCCGACGGCCTTTGCCCCAGGCCCGGTCCGATTGCCTTCGGTCCAATTGCAACCGATGCGAAATTGAATTACCAATGGCGATTCACTTTCCTCTCTTTAAACCTATTGCAATAGAATTAGGACAACGGCGATGCAGGTAAACGAATACTTCGAAGGCAAAGTCAAATCGATCGCGTTTAGCAACGGCGAGGGAAAAGCGACCGCCGGCGTGATGGCTGTCGGAGAATACGAATTCGGCACGAGCGAAAACGAGTTGATGAAGGTCGTTTCTGGCGAACTGGAAGTTAAACTTCCCGGTGCGGACGCATTTGAAAGTTTTAAAACCGGCCACAATTTTCGCGTAGCCGCCAACGAAAAATTCCAAGTCGTTGTCAAACAAGAAACCGCGTATTTGTGTTTCTATGGGTAGTGCTTGGTTTCGATTCGGGATCTGGATCGGATTCATTCACCGACAAGTGTTAGCCATCATTGTTGCCAGTCCACGGTGGCTCATGTTATTCGGCTAGTCATGACAAGAGCGATCGAAATGGCTAAATATGACCCTCAAGTGACCGACTACATCCGCCAAGACACGCGTTGGCCGCGGGAACTGCGAACACTCCGATCGCTCCTTATCGGCGGTGGCTTAAAAGAAGCGTATAAATGGCGTGCACCGTGCTACACGTACGGTGACGCCAACGTCGCAATGCTCGCCAGCCTGAAGCAGACGTGCACGTTAAGCTTTTTCAAAGGAGTCTTGCTGACCGACCCTGAGCAAATGCTGGTCGCCCCAGGAAAAAACTCGCAATCGGCGCGAGTCCTGCGTTTTCGAAGCGTCAGCGAAATTGAGGCCTTAGAATCCTCGGTGCAAAGGTTTATTCGCGAAGCGATAGAGATCGAAAAGTCGGGCGTGAGCGTCGAGTTTCGACAGAAAGATGAACTCGAAATCCCCGATGAGTTGCTTCAAATGTACGATCAAAACCCGCGTTTAAAAGCGGCCTTCGACGCGCTAACTCCGGGCCGACGCCGGGGCTATGTGTTGCACTTCAATGGAGCCAAACAATCGAAGACGCGATTGTCTCGAATCGAAAAATCCATCCCTCGCATCTTTGAAGGCAAGGGAATCCATGATTGCATTTGTGGGTTGTCCAAGCGGATGCCTCGCTGTGACGGATCGCACTCTTCGGATCACTGATTCGAGATCACTTCCCGGTAGTTGCGGGGGAAACGAATACGTGTTGACGCGTGTTCCTACTCCTGCAAATAGATCGGCGTGTGGTCACGACGACTCATCAACGCCTCCATACGTCTCCGATCGAAAAACCCATCTTGGTCGATCAGCAATGCCGAATTGGGTTTCTGTTTTTTCCGTAGTACGTTCATGTATTGCGGCCCCATCACTGCGCCCCGACGCTGCATCGGCTGCAAAAAGTCATAGTCAAACTGTGTCGCGTTTGGCAACGTGTGATAGCCACGTTCGGCGATCAAGCGAATCGCATCGTATTCGTCATCCATCCCGAGCAACAAGAAAAGTGTCAGCCAGTCAGTGCCGGAAGCTTCTTGCGCCGGTTTCCACTGAAACGCGTTGACCTGAAGAGCACGTTGGGCGGCGTCACCGGTAAGGAACTGGAGGATCGAAGCGGCTGTCGTTTTCTGATGACCGGTCAGTTCTGGGATCGGTTGGTCATACCAAGCTGCCAAGTGTTTTGCCGTTTGCTCAAGCGTGTGATCTAAATGGCAGAGATTACAAGCGTTGGGACGTCCGGTCTCTAGGGTTGTCGTGACCGACGGACTGGAGATGGTGTGCGATCGACTACTTTTTAAGATCCCATAGATCGTGTGTGGCATATGACAGTTCATGCAACGACTGCCTTCCGAACCGACGGGATGGTGTGTGTGGGACGAACCGAGTGCTTCGTATTTTGGATGACACTGCAAGCATGCTCGGTCGGTCCGCATGTTGGGTTTGAGTTGGTCGTCCTTCCACTCGTGCTGTAGCGTCTTTTCCTGCTGGTGCATTGTGTGGCAAGACATACAACTCAAGTCACCGTCTTGAAAACACTTCGATTCAATCATTCCCGAATAGTCGCGTCCGGTGACACGGAGTTGTCCGTCGGGCCAAAAGTGACCGGCCATGACGCCATGATGCGAATCAAACTCGCGGAACGCCTTGGTGTCGCGATGTTCCTTGCTGGCACGGACAAGCTGTAGAAATGGCGCGTCTTCGATTTGATCACCGGGACGGAATTGGCGTCCTTGCTCGAAGTATTTTTCGCGTTGCTCGACGTCAGCAATGCTGATCATCATCATTCCGTGACACTGACCACACATGTCAGATTTCAAATCGGTTGGCAGTCCTGCCGGATTGACGATTGGATCGTCGAAATCAGCCAGTTGGGGGTCGGCAGCGCGTAGCCGATGACCTTCGACGTGTGCTTCGCCAGGACCATGACAAGCTTCGCAAGTGATCCCGAATTCGGCGACTCGCGTGTCCCAGGCGACTTCCCCCCGTTGCGGCGGACGTGTCCTTGGCTGCGTCGAATGACAGTTGCTACAGATACTGTTCCATCGCCCCAATTCGTGTTCTTTTTCCATACTCGGCGGGCGGAGGAACGCGCTACGTCGCGGGATCCATCGATCACCGTCGATGTAGTACATGATTTGTAGCTGCGCCGGTGTTTTGTCGTAGCCGGATTCATACCAAAACACTTGCATGTGATGAGAACCGGTGACGAGAACAAGCCGTCGCTTGAGATGCCGACCGCCGGCGATCGGGTCATCGAGTTCGACAAAGTAATCATCGCCTTCACGAAGAAACCGAAACGATTCTCCGTTCACTTCGATCAAACCGCCATCGACAATCGACGCAGGAACACTCTCCGGATTGACGCTTTGGGTCATCGTCCGATGATACGATTCATGCCAGGACTGGTGGTAGTCTTGGTGGCATTCTTGACATGAATCAGAACCAAGATAACCGTCGCTACGCGATATAGTCGGCGTCGCTTCAATGGTCTTCGCCGGTGAAGGACGCGATGAAATCTGTGTCGGTATTCGTTCCGTGACGGGCGTATTTCGAACAACTGTCGGCTTGGGTTTAGCAAGCAGCACGAACAATGCGACCGCCCAAATTGAGACGACAGCAACCAGGGTCCATTTCAGTTTCTGACTCATATCAGCTCGATTCCTGACCGCATGGCTAAGAAGCGATACCAAGCAAGGAGTGGTCAGTCCAGGAGACTCGGCGGCGGCTGCGAGCCAGCTCTCCAGCGTCATGCCGCCCCCGCCCGATCACCTTGCCATCGTAGAAGATGGTGAGTGCCATGTCCATCAAATGAGCAAGCAGAATTTGCCGAATCGGACGATTGTTTCAGCGACTAGCAGATCCGGGGAATCCATCCGTTGACCGCAATGTCATCCCGAATTGCCGCGTCCTACTTTGGCACCACTGGGTCAGGAATGACTTCGACCGCTTGTTCGAGATCAAAATGAACGATGTGATTGTCAGTCGGCTTTTCTCGCATCGCCCTTAAAATCAACACCGCCATCGACTCGCCCATCTTTCGGTACAGCGCTTTGTTGAATCGGAACAATTGTCCATTGGGAAGCTGATCGAAATCAAGGATCTGTTGAACCACGTGCCTCTCCCCCCTAATCAGTGTGGCCCAAGTATCGTACCAGGGGGCGTGGGGGGCGTCTAGCCGATTGTCGATCGTATCCGATCTTTCGTCGAACCCAGTAGATCTGAATACCGAATCGATTTCCAAGGAATGTCCAGCACTCGGCACAGGTCATCTCTAAGTCGCAGCCGATGGTCAAACGGATGAATCGAGATCCGGACTGGAGCAGGTATTCCAACCGCCGAAGTATTCCAACGCGAACGCGCGTAGCGATAGTTCATCTCATTAAATACCCGTAGCAGCCGACGTCGCACGGAAGAATCAGCCTCGAATCCCAACAGAGGCATCCGTAGGCGTTTGACGGTGCCTTCAACTCGGACCACTCCGCTAAGCGTTTCTACGAGCCGAAACGGTAGACGAGCAAGTTGGAGTGCTGTGATCGTTCCCAGCGCCCATGCCGGCGGTACATAAAGGTTTGGAAGGGGCAGTTGTCGTTCCGCAAACCATGCCGAGCACCGCCCCATCAGTGTCTCGATTTCCGATGCACTCAGGCAAAGGTGTTCGGCAACCTGACGGGAAAGAAGCAGCGAGTGGATTCGGTGCTTAAGTCCCCGAACCGATTGACATCGATGGTGCCATCCATGCCCGGCAAGTTCGCAACCGGCCTGTTCCCATCTTCGGATCTGATTCAAATCAGAATCGGTCCACGGTTGCCCCGGAACAATCAGCAGCGCGACCGCCGAGTGTCCGGAACGTTGGCATAGCTCGATCAATTCGCCAACTTCGGTCATCGTTTCTGGCATCACGTCGTGAATTGAGATCAGAACGCGGGGCTTGCATTTGCCTTGATTCATACAACGTCTTCAAAGGTCGCTTCGCACCGCTGATTCGAAGCGGCGTCAGAGAGGAATCGCAGCCACACTCGAATGGTGTGACGATTGAAATCGTCGACCGCGTGCCAACCAATCTCCCCGGTCGCTTCACGTTCCTTAACCGTGAGTCCGCAAAAGCGATCAATCCCATCGGCGACGGACTGATCCTCATCGATATAAAACAGCCCGTTCGCGAACGCCGGCCACTTCGCGATGCCGCACGACTTGCGCACCAAAACGTAGCGTCTGCGGGCAAGCGCTTCGAGTGCGACGGTTCCAAACGCTTCGATCGCAGACGGAAGCAACAAAACATCGGTATCATCCATCTGCCGTAACACTTCATCTCGCGCGAGCCACCCCAAGTAGTCGACATTCGTTCGCTTCACGGCGGCGGCTTCAACAGACTGACGACCGGGCCCATCTCCCACGATGGAAAACGTTAAACCGGGCATCGACTCGGCTGCCTGAAGTATTTGATCGATGCCCTTCTCCTTCGCCAAACGCCCGACGAACAACACACGTCGAACGATCGGACTCGACGAAGTTTTCGGTTGCGTCAGAAAGTCTTTCGCTACCGGCGTCCCCATGATGCGAACCGAATCGGCGCCGAGCTGTTTTGCAGCTTGATACGAATCGCTGTTCAGCGCCGCGACCATGGAAGCTTGGCGAATCAGCCAACGATTGAGTTTTTGAAGACACCAGCCGAGCGGTCGTGAGACCGCCGGCGGCCAGTACAAGGCCAACAAACGATCGAAATTGGTGTGGTTCACAACGAGTAATGGGATGTGATGTTCTTTGGCATAACGCCATCCGAAATACGAATATGCCCCCAAAGACGGAAGCACGATCAGATTTGGCTGCTGCCGATTCAAACGCCGTCGTAGCGAGATCCGATTCGGCCAACCAAGTCGCTGTGTCGGATCGCCCGGCATTGGAATTGAAAACCGCTCTAGCGATGGATCTCGTTCACATGCCGGTCCAATTAATTCAACCGAATCTACAAGGTCGCGAAGATGCTCAATTAAATCGAGATAATACGTTCCGACTCCATTACGACCGACGATTGCATCGGAAATAATTGAAACTCGCAGGTCCGCCTTCGGTTGAAAAGAACGGTGATCTAACGACGGCAGTGGTCGCCGCGGGGGTTCAAGCCTGAGATTCATCATGACGCCTCGGTGGCTTTATGGACCATATGGGAGGGAGTAACCAAAGGTCTTCGTTGGGGAGCTTCGCTTTGAGAGGTCCCCGAATCATTTGCTTCTGAATGGCTTTTCAATCCGAACGCGGCACGCAAAGGTATGCGGTCGAGCCCAAACTCTTCGAGCGAATAAACATGTCGGCTTCGATAGTGACGTTGTTGTCCACAGGCCTGACGGACTTCCCGGCGACCGTCCTCTGAAAGTGGCAGTCCAAAACGCGTTACCGCTTTTTCAATAACCGCGAAACTGTCGGAAACCAATTCGTCGTATTCAATACACATGAGGCGACTTGGCGGCAGGACTTGCGGAGCACACTCAAGTACAAACCAGTAGTGAGCAAGAAGATCAACGAATCGACTGATGATCGTCGGCGAAGTCACATCATTTCCGAGTAACTTCATCCCATCCCGCAGTGAACTCAGCTGCGACGGAACGCACTGCTCTGGCTGTCGACGCAGACCGATAAAACAAGCGTCCGGAAACGTTTCCGATAGCGGAATGAGCCAACTGGTAAAGCTCGGATTCTTCGAAAGGTATCTGTAGTGATGACCGCGATAGAAAAGGTGTCGCTGGACAAGTCCGCGATAGCGAGATAGCAACCGTTGTTGCTGTTCGGATTCGAGACGTTGGTCAAAAAACGCGAGGTCCCAAACCGACTGGTTCATCGGGTCGATCAGAACTTTTAAGAAGCAACCACCGAATGGTAACAAGCCGAGGTAATCCTCTTCGGGAGCCCGCAACGAACTGGTGTGCACGCTACCAAAACGCCTGACGCATTGTCGTTCGACAAGGTGCAAGAGCTTGCCAAGTGGATGTCCAATGGCACGGTCCACCCTGGTCAATCTACCGACCAATCGTTTTTGACATACAGCGGGTGCGAGAACGAGTTCCCACAATGGCATCGTCGTGAAGTGTTGATTCTCCTTAGCAATCAAACGATGCAACAATGTCGTTCCGCTGCGTGGCAATCCAACAATGAACAGTGGTTTCTTGATCGGGACCTCTCGGAGACTCGGGTAAAGCCACGTGTCCAGGCGAAGAGCCACCCGATGAGTCAGAAAGACGGGCAGACATACCAGCCGAATGGTGACACCGATAATTGCGTTCCATATTCGCATCGATTGGCGGTCGCTCTGACTGAAAGCCTCATTCGAAGTTCATTCGTTTGCATTCGCTTGCGATAGCTTGGAATTCAGCCCGACGTCTGGCTAGAGCGATCGAGTCACTGACGATTCCATTCATCAACCTTTCATCAACGCTCCATTTGAATCTTCAATATCAACCAAGAAGCTCATTCTCGATCGATGAGATTCGTCCTTATTCAAGACCGATCGAACCCGACTGAGTAGCCCGAATCCGGACGGGGATACTTCAAGTGCAATTGAGAGACTGAACCAAACCTTCACCTGTTGCAAACGTTCGATTCGTTCATTCGCGTTATTATTTGATTGATCGGCGATTATGTGCGTTTCCGCACCGTTGCAAAAATATGCAAACAACGCCTGATGCAAGAGGTCGCAGACCGCTGTATGATCGCGACCGCCGGTCAGGCGATTGAGTGTATTGGGGCAGAAACACTCAAATCGCTTGGCCGGCTTTTTTTGTGCCAACCGGTGGACACGTCGAATGGGGCAAATTCGACGTGCCCAAAACCCAGCTGACATCATGAGACTACCGAGATAGAAGCATCTGTTCAACCCTTCTTGGAGGGTCCGCAGACCCACATTGGCAGAGTATAGATGCGATGCCGCTCATATTCGAGTTGAGTCTCATCGTCGTTCGAATGCTCAAACTCCGTCCCGGTATGTGTCAGTCGGAGAAGCAGCGTTAGAACCGACACGTTCGCTACGAAATCTGAGTGTTTTCGCGAATGAGAAGATCTTGGTCCTGTTCGCAAAGCTCGCACTGCTCGCTGCGGACTTGCCAACGCCCATCGCCAGAGGCTCGAACGGCTACTTCTGCAGCGGAGCCCACCGGACTGAATCGGATATCATGATTTGGTCGCCGCACGAAATTTGATGGCTCGTATGAACTGAACAGGATTCGCAATGGCATTTGACGTTGGTACGTTTTTTTATTTACCTCTGCTGTTGCTGATTCCTTTGATTTGGCTCGGGATCAGACGCATCGGGCTCGCCATCGGTCCATCCAGGGCTTGGCTAGCAACGGGAATTCGCTCGGCGTTGATGGTGTTGGTCGTGCTAGCTCTCTCTGACTTACAGTTTGGCTGGCTGTCCGATCAAGTTTCTGTGGTGTACGTCGTCGATCAATCAGCGAGTGTCTCGCATCAGACCCAAGCGGCGATGGTTGACTATGCAACTCGCAGCGCCGCGCGTGACCGAAACGATCATCGCCGGGATCTTGCGGGCCTCGTAACTTTTGCAGCGGATGCGAGGATTGAGATGCCGCCGGATGAACTGGGCCTTCCACGGTCATCGGCAGCGGCGTCGCTCCCACGAAATGTCAATGCGACTAATCTTGAGCAGGCAATCGACCTAGCGACCGCAGCAATGCCTCCTAATAGTCGGCGTCGGCTGGTATTGATGACCGACGGCCGAACGACCGATGGAAACGCATCAAAAGCGGCCACGCGAGCATCGCAGCACGGTATTGGGATCGACGTCGTGCCGATCGCGGAAACTGCGTCGAACGATGTCGCATTGGAACGTCTGGACCTCCCCGCAACGGTTGATGCCGGACAAGATTTTTCGGGAAGGCTGGTGGCTCGCTACACCACAGCCGATGTAAACCACCCCATCCAAGGCAACCTTTCGATCACGCAATCAGCGTTCGGGCAAAAGCGAATCATTCTTTCGGAGTCTATCCAGCTTGCGCCGGGAAAAAACGTATTGCCATTCGACCATCGGATTGATTCGCCAGCGATGGCGACCTTCACCGCAGAGTTCATTCCAAATGACCGGCGAGAAGATCGTCACCGGAAGAACAACGAAGTCAGTTCGTTCATGCAGGTTGGCGGTGCGTCGCGAACATTGCTGATTGAAAACCCAAAGCGTGCTGGCGAGTTCGCAATGCTTACCGATTGGTTGCGGCAAAACCAAATCGATCTCGATGTTCGTTCGAGTGATACCGCGTTCGATTCGATTGCCGAGTTGATGGCTTATGATTCAGTCATTCTTGCAAACGTCCCGCGAGCCGGGGGAGGACGAGCCGACCAAATCGGCGGATTAAGCGAGCGTCAAGCGGAGCTACTCGTTCAATACTCGCAGCAATTTGGCGCGGGCTTGCTCATGATAGGTGGCCCCGATTCGTTCGGAGCAGGCGGTTGGCGGGGGTCAGCGATTGAGCGAGCCATGCCGGTGGATTTCGACATCAAGAATTCGAAAGTACGGGCGGTCGGCGCATTGTTGCTTGTCCTGGATTCGTCCGGTTCGATGGGCGGACAAAAACTACAGCTTTGCAAGGCGGCAGCTCGGTCGGCTATCGAAACTCTTGGCACAAACGATTACGTCGGGATCGTCACCTTTGATGGTGACGCCGAAGAGGTGATCCCGCTGCAGCAAGTCAAAGACAGACGACGCATGTACCCGGCGATCTCGCGAATTCAGGCCGACGGCGGAACCAACCTTTATCCCGCCATGCAAATCGGTTTCGCCAAATTGTCACGTATCCAAGCAATGGTCAAACACATGATCATCGTCAGCGATGGCAACACGCAACCTGGGGCGTTTCAAACTCTGTCGGAAAGGATGAACGCCGACGGAATCACGGTCAGTACCCTCGCAATCGGTGGTGATGCTGATCGCAACCTACTCAACCAAATCGCAACAGTCGGGCAAGGTAAGTTTTACGCAGTGCAATCGCCGCGAGCCATTCCGCGAATCGTGATGCATGAATCACGGCGGATCGCAAAACCGTTGATCTACGAAGTCGCCGAGGGCATGGCACCTCTGGAATCGTTTCCACATCCAATCGTCCATTCGATCGGGCGTCTGCCACCGATCAACGGACTGGTTTTGACGACACCCAAACAAAGTGCGCTCGTGCAAAACCTTCTGATGTCCCCCCGGCCGGAATACCAGAATCATCCGATACTGTCAGTTTGGACATACGGTGTAGGCCGCGTCGCCGCGCTGACGACGGATGCTGGACAGCGGTGGGCGACCGGTTGGGAAGCATCTGCCGACGCGAAAAATCTGTGGTTACAGCTGATCCGTTGGCTAAAGCGCCCAGCCTCCGGTCACCAGAAATTTCAAGTCACGACCCGATGGAACGACGGTGAAATTGAAGTGGTCGTCGATGTCCTGGATTTCGCAGATCTACCGTTGGAACTACTGCGTTTCCAAGCGGCCGTCGTCGGTAGCGACTTGAAACCGATCTCGATGCAACTTCGCCAGGTTGCACCGGGACGCTTCCGCGGCACCGTACCTATGACTACGCCAGGTAGCTACTTCGTCAATGTCATCACCGAAGAAGCTCAGCCTCCGATCGTCCGCGGTGTTAACGTTCCGTTCGGTGCCGAGTACGCGACGACTGGTACGGAACTTTCGCTACTCGATGAGATCGTCCGCAAACGCCCCGCGGGCGGATCGCCCGGTATCCTCGCGTCGCCAATTCGTCTTTCCGCGCAGCCTCAAGTTGAAATCAATCATTATCGCGGGGGTCTCGCTGAACAATCTGCACTGCGCGACGTTTGGCCATGGCTCATTTTGGCATCGTGTTTTTTGTTTCTAGGGGATATCGGGACACGTCGTCTCGACCTACGAAGGCATTTGGTTGCGACACGACACAGACCACAGATCGAAGCCGCCGTCGATAAACAAAGTTGTGCAGACGTTGTGGCACGCCCGCAAATATTCGGAGCTGTGAACCAAGATCAAGACGATCAAGCACCGGAATCTTATGTCGATCGGCTGCTCGCTGCGAAACGGCGTACGCGCAGACAAAGTGAGCCAGACCGGAAAACCAACGCCTAAGGATCCAGCGACAATGATCCAGAGTGTGGGTGGGATTCGCAGCAATGGATTTCAATGCGTATCAGTGAATCATTGTTCGCTTCATCACCATCACCCCGATCAAGATTCCACCATCTTGGAAGCTCACAAACCATCGGAAACGAACGCCAACGCTTTGCGTGAAGGGTTCCGTGAAGGGTTCACTGCCACCGCATCCCATGAGGCTCCTGTGGCAAAACGCGGCGCGCGTCCGATCCGTTCACATAGCAGGCGAAGTCCATCATACCTGCGACCGGAATCGAAATGGCGCACTGTTTGCAACCGTCCCTGACGAAGTCACATGGCTGATCTGCGTTGATCTCGCGACAGTGGACAGTTCCCAGAAGAACATTTGCGCGATGACTCAAGCAGACAGCAGTTAAGAATCATCCGCTCGAAGAAGGTTTGCATCGATGAAACGATTTTTCACCCCAACGCTCTTCACGTTAGCGTTCACGAGCCTCGCGGCTTGCCTTGCCATCCCGTCGGTTTCGACGGCAGATCACCACGAGGAAGGAGCTCATGCTACGACCGCCGATGTCGATATCCCCAAACAAGCGGTCGCGGTCTTGTTTCCGACCGAAGGAAACGATGTTCGTGGAGTTGTCCTGATGGAACAAAAGGGCAGCGATATCGCGTTGCGCGGTAAAGTCATTAATTTGACGCCCGGTAAACACGGCTTCCACATTCATCAATACGGCGATTTACGATCCGTCGATGGCAAATCTGCGGGTGGGCATTACGCTCCCGGAGGTCATGATCACGGCGGTCCCGATTCGGATGCGCGGCATGCGGGCGATCTTGGCAACATCACCGCGGACCAAGAGGGCGTCGCTGAATTTTCGATGACCGTCAAAAAGCAAAAAGTGCATTTATTGCTCGGTCGTGCAATCGTCGTGCACGGTGGTGAAGACGATCTGAAGAGTCAACCCTCAGGCAATGCCGGCCCGCGCGTCAGCTTAGGCGTCATTGGGGTGGCGAATGAGGAGCATGGATCATGAGCGCCGATGGTGCGCAACATCAGCCCGTCCGAAACCTGTTAGACAAACTTAAGGAGTCAACAAAAGATCGTGACTCCCTGACGTTTGGTGCCGTGATGGACGCGGTCGGCCGCAATTCTTTCGCGTCGCTGATGCTGGTGATCGGGCTAATCATGATGGTTCCCGGCCCCGCCGACATCCCTGGGGTCCCAACCCTTTTGGGCGGAATCGTGATTTTGCTTGCCGTTCAAATGTTGATGAATCGTGACCACGTCTGGATCCCAAGTTGGGTAGAGCGACGCGAGTTGAAGAGCGAAACCATAAAGAAAATGATCGCTTGGTTGCGTAAACCTGCTCAATGGATCGATTCAATTGCGAGGCCGCGTTTGTCATGGTTGATCAATCGTGGCAGCATCAGCGTATTGGATTTGGCGGCGATCGCAATTGCGTTGTCCACGCCGTTCTTAGAGTTTATTCCGATGAGCGCCAACGTCGCTGGCGTTGCGATCGCGGCGTTCGGTCTGGCAATCTTGGCGCGCGATGGTTTGATCGCAGCGGTTTCAGTCGTCACCACGATCGGGCTGTTTTCGCTCGTCATCTACCAACTGAGTTGACAACAACGGTAACGGACGGCGGCGAGGCAATGCGACAGGCTAAACAAGATGATCGCGAGCAGGACCGCCCTAACCTGTTTCGTTGTCGGTCTCATCGGCGGATGACAAGCCCCTATCACTTTAACGAACGAGGACATTATGACAGATCGAAGACCCGCCGTGATTGTGACCGGCAGTTCGGGATTGATCGGCAGACCGGTGTGCAGGCAATTGGCAGAAGTGGGATACCAGGTTTATGGCTTTGATAGGGTCGGCCTACCGGAACCACCGAAGGACCTCGAGTTCGTTCGTGACATCGAGTGCGACCTTTCTAGTTCGATCGCCGTCAAAAGTGCATTAGAAAAGGTACATCAGCTGTGCGAAGGACGACTGGCAAGCGTCGTTCACATGGCCGCTTACTATGACTTCTCTGGAGAAGACAGCGATCTTTACCGAGAGGTGACGGTCAACGGGACAGACCGCTTGCTGAATGGGTTGGAGGACTTTCAACTCGAACAGTTCGTGTTTACAAGCACGATGCTAGTCCATCAGTCCTGTCAGGTAGGTCAGCACCTTTCCGAGGATGACCCCTTGCGTGCCAAATGGCCCTATCCACAAAGCAAAATTGATACAGAACGACTGATACGAGAAGGGCACCCTGGTGTACGAAGCGTCATGCTTCGGATCGCTGGCGTTTACACCGACTATGGGCGTCAACCGACGCTCGTCCAACAGATCAAAAGGATTTACGAGAAGGATCTTCAGGGACATTTTTTTCCCGGAGACACAGAGGCGGGTCAATCCGCAGTTCATGTCGATGATGTCGTTGATGCTGTCGTCCGAACGGTGGAGCGACGAGATCAAATTGACCCGAAGACCGCCATCTTAATCGGTGAATCCGACCCGCCGTCATACGAAGAACTGCAACAAGTGATTGCTCAGCAGCTACACGGCAAAGAATGGGCGACGATGCACATCCCCAAACCCGTTGCCAAAGTCGGCGCGGCTGTTTCGGATGTAGTTCAGGGAGGCGACGCGTTTATCAAACCATTTATGGTCGACATGGCCGATGATCACTACGCCCTCAATCTCGATCGGGCCAAGGCTTTACTTGGTTGGCAACCACGGCATCATCTGATGCAAACCATCCCCGAGATGACGCAGATGCTACAAAGCGATCCTGATCGCTGGTACGAATTGAATGGGTTGGTTTGATGTCGAGCAACGCTGACGTAGACCGCAGAGGCGACTACCTAAATCGGTCGGTACCACCCTATCGCCACAACCCGTCCGCCTGGAGCCAACGATTGCCAATCTGCATCATGGCATTTGTTGCGGCAATCATCTCAACCCATCTTTCGCTTTTTCAATGGGGTTTGATCGATGAGACCTGGGACCCCGTGTTTGGGAACGGCAGTGACCGCGTTCTCAAGTCGGAGACCGCTCAGCAAATGTATCGCTTGATCGGGATCCATGACGCCGCGCTCGGTGTGCTCGCCTACTTGGGCGATGCAATCCTAGGATTGGCCGGATCAACCCGGCGATGGCAATACCGGCCGTGGTTAGTCATCCTTTTCGGCATCGACGTCATACCGCTTGGGATTGTCAGCGTGATCCTCGTTTTATGCCAAGCGTTCATTGTTGGTGAGTGGTGTTTTCTGTGTCTGGTAACAGCAGCGATTTCGCTGATGCTCGTGTACTGGGCTTGGGACGAGGTTCGAGCCTCGCTCGCCTATCTGAAAATCGTTTGGTCAGACAACCATCACGCTCGGCTATTGTGGAATGCGTTTTGGGGCTACCATTCGGAGGAACTGGATTTGGCCGCTGAGAAACTACTGACGCGTGAGGTCCGATAATGTGGGGACGAGTAGTTGAAATCATGACGGCCGTTTGGATCGCGGCGAGCCCATTCGTCTTCGGCGTGCAGGATGACACCGTGCTTTTGTGGGCGGACCAGTCGATCGCACTGACTATCTGTCTGCTTGCGGGCCTGTCCTATTGGAGACCCACTCGGCTTGCTCACTTGCTGATTTTGGCGGTTGCCATCGGGTTGACGATCTGGGGACGGTTTGCCGAGCTGCCGCCAAGCCCCCCGCATCAGAACCATATCGTAGTCGGGCTGTTTCTTTTGATGATTGCGCTCATCCCCAATCAAGCTTCGCAACCGCCAAATGCCTGGCGTCGTCACGCGGGAGATGGCCTGAGCTAAACCGAAGCCGCCCACACGGTTGTACTTCAGATCGCCGGCAACAAAAAAGTCCGGATACTGCACATCGTTGACACTGGCATCGCGGGCGCCGTTTTTAGTGATCGAAGTAAGCCTTAAGTGTAAGAATTTGATCTTGATTAGGCGGCGTCGGGTAAGATCAAGCCCTCGTCCTTCCTCTCACGGTCCCAACCAGCCCCAAGTCAGCCCCGGTCATACCATCCGTCGCTCGGAGGTATTTCTCCATCCTTTATCAGATCGGCCTGATCGACGATTGACGGGAATTGGGTTCTGAAAACAATGACATCCGGCATTTTTTCAAGACAACCAATCCCGGGCGCGAACGCAGATGCTCGTTATACTATTCCGCTGGCTCGCTTTGGCCGCTGTTGTGTCGATATCGATGGTAGATAATTACGTCGATGCCCAACGGCCTCGTGGCCCAGGACAAGACGCACCGATTCGGCCCAATGGTCAGCCAGCCGAAATCGAGACAACGGCTGGTCAACGTTCAGAGCGGTCCGCAGCGGACCGACCGAGTGTTAGCGAAAGATCCGGCGGGCAGGGGCGCAGCGGGCAGCAACGACGGCGATATTCCCCTCCAGTATTGAGTCCCGATTTCATCGAAACCAAGCTGCCGGCGAACGTTCGCTACGTCAGTGATGTCAGCTTCAAGACGATCGACGATCTCGAACTCAAGCTTGATTTATTGCTACCTACCCTAGCGGCTGACGACAATCGCCCGGTAGTGATATGGATTCACGGTGGCGCTTGGATGCGCGGAAACAAGGCGCATGACCTACACCGCTATGATCAGCTTACCTCGCATCTACTCAAGGCGGGGTTTGCATTTATTTCCATCGACTATCGCTTGTCGTCTCAGGCAACCTTTCCCGCGCAAGCGATCGACTGCAACGACGCGTTAGCGTTCCTTTATGCTCATCGCGATGACTATGCATTGGATCTCGATCGAGTTGTGTTGATGGGCACATCTGCCGGCGGACACCTGGCGTCGTTGATTGGCACGAGTTCAGTTCCACCAACGCCTAAGTTTCTCACGAATGTCGATCAACCGCCGTGGACGATCCGAGGGGTCGTCAACTTCTATGGACCAAGTGATCTCGTATTATTGCAAGGAAAACGCGAAGGAGTGGACTTCGAGAACGATCGATCTCCGGAAGCGAGGTTACTTGGACACTCACCTTTGCTACGTCCGGACCTAGCCAGAGCGGCGTCGCCAACCACTTACGTCAACGCACAGTCGCCTCCCTTCTTGATCATTCATGGCGATCAGGATTCTCGTGTGCCGATCAGCCAAAGCATCTTGCTCAACGCGTCTCTAAAAGTTGCCGGCGTAAAGAGCGAATTGATTGTTGTGGAAGGCGTGGGTCATGGTGACGAAGCGTTTGACGAGATGACCTATGTCGAGAAAGCCGTCGAATTCGCGACGGCGGTCGCAAATGCAAACGAATAAGGGCTTAGTACGATGGATCTGCGTCTGCTCGACTATCTGAAACGCATACTCAACTCTCGCGTCTATGACATCGCGATTGAGTCTTCACTGGATCGTGCCAACAAACTTTCCAATCGACTGAACAACAACGTTTGGCTAAAACGCGAAGACACTCAACCGGTTCACAGTTTTAAATTGCGGGGAGCCTACAACAAGATGGCTCACCTATCCGCGGAGCAGCTTTCTCGCGGTGTGATCTGCTCGTCGGCAGGCAATCACGCACAAGGCGTCGCGATGAGCGCTCGCCGCCTGGGGTGTGAAGCCCACATCGTCATGCCGGTGACGACTCCCAAATTAAAATCAGACGCCGTCAGAGACCTCGGCGGCCACGTTGTCCTGTTCGGTGACAGCTACTCCGATGCGTATACCCACGCGAAAGAACTTGAACGACGACATGGCTACCTCTTCGTCCATCCCTTTGATGATCCCGATGTGATCGCCGGCCAAGGGACAATCGGCATGGAGATTCTGCGTCAGCACCAACATCCGATCCATTCCATTTTTGTCGCCATCGGTGGTGGCGGACTAATCTCCGGAGTCGCCGCTTATATCAAGGCGGTACGTCCCGAGATTCGAGTGGTCGGTGTACAAATGACCGATTCCGATGCGATGCGCCAGTCCGTTGAGGCGGGCAAGGTCGTCGCGCTCCCGGACGTCGGGTTGTTTTCCGACGGGACAGCGGTCAAAGCCGTCGGAACAGAAACGCTTCGCCTGACGCAGGAATTGGTAGACGAAATCGTCACCGTTAATACCGATTCGGTGTGTGCCGCGATCAAAGACGCCTTTGAAGATACTCGCAGTATTCTCGAGCCCGCCGGCGCAATGGGAATCGCCGGACTAAAGCAATACGTCGCCAAGTACCGAGTGCATGACCAAACGTTGGTCGCCATCACGTGCGGCGCGAACATGAACTTCGACCGGTTGCGATTTGTTGCCGACCGAGCCGAAGCCGGCGAAGAACGCGAAGCATTGTTTGCGGTAACGATTCCTGAAAAGCACGGTACATTGAAGCGATTGTGCGAAACGGTTAGCGAACGCAACGTCACCGAGTTTAGCTACCGCCTTTCCGACGAATGCGACGCGCATGTCCTTGTCGGCCTTTCCATCAAAGATCGTAGCGAGATCGCGACGATATGCGATGCGTTGACATCCCAAGGATTTGCGACGCTCAATCTTGCCGACGACGACCTCTCCAAGGAACACCTTCGATTCATGGTCGGTGGACGGAGTCAACGCGTCGGCGATGAAAGGCTTTATCGGTTCGAGTTTCCTGAACGCCCCGGCGCCCTGATGCGTTTTCTTTCACAAATGCATCCCAATTGGAATATCAGCCTTTTTCACTACCGAAACCATGGGGCTGATTACGGTCGTATCTTGATCGGAATCCAAATCCCTGACCAGGATTTGGAATCGTTTCAGGAATTCGTCTCGACACTCGGTTATCGCTACACCGACGAAACGGCAAACCCGGTTTACCACCTGTTTCTACGTTAGAATTCGATCCATCTGCTCCGACCTTGCACTCGGCTTAAATTTAATTCAATCGATAGGTGGAAATCTCAAGTCGAGGGGGGACTGCGGAGGGGGCGAGAATCTTAATGTTAGCGGTGCGCGTGTGCGCGGCCGACTTAACTGTAAGAACCATTGAAACTCTTTTCGGCCTACTGGAATTCGCATCCGCGCACACCAGTGCACCAAAGCGCACGCCATGCGAGAATTCCAGTACCACGGCGTGGTCAACAATCCTCCGAAAGAGCGGAAACGCCAATCGGCAGAGTGGGAATGTCTTACTTGCCCATTGTCCTATGCAGCCGTTGACACTTCCATCCGGACAAATGATTATTCCTCGCCCGGCTTGCTATCTTTCTAAAGCTAGCTAGTTTGAAGTTAATGCGCAACCAATGGCGGGTGCGTCCGAATTCGCTAGCCGGCAGTACTGGTATCGTCCCCCCGCATGCTCCGCATTTGGCGACATGTGAAGTGCACCAAAAAGTTTGGCTCGCGGTCTTTGCACAGCAAACTGGTGCTTCGTTCCCGTTCAATTTTAGGGTTAGCCGAATCGTGTTAGCCGCAATCCCAAGCAATCACCAGGGCTGAAAACTCGCACCGGTATTGTCAAATGGAACAAAGCATCACGATTCAATTGTGCGTCGATCCTGAACCAAGTAAATCGATTCGGACCATCAACCGTTGTTCACGAACTGGGCCTACGTGGAGTGACTGTCAACGGCACCGGACTCGGTTTAACGTACTGATCGCAACGGATGGATCTAGCAATAAGCAATTGCATGCTCTGATGCTATAAGGAGAAACATCTCGGCTATCTGTGCCATGCTAATGACACTTCACGCAGTATTTCCGGCCTAGCCGTGATCCCAACATCACGCATAACGTCGTTTTCAAAGTCAACATTTTCGTTCCGTTTTCATAAATCTCAAGATGACCACGATCAATCAGTTTTGTCGCCTGTTTTTCTCAGCCATTTGCATTTGTGGCATTCTGACACTTTCGGGATGTTCCGGTGGCAGCCAAGCGGTTTCAACGGAAACCGACGAGATCGAGCAGTACCTCGAAGACCATCCGGAACTGAAAGAGCCGAAACCGGAAGTGGACAATTCTGTATTGACGGGAGAATGAGAGAAAAGCTCACGTTCGCAATGCCTATCAAACTCGTCCATCACCGTTGATCGAAGACACGACAATCTGCACCGCGATACCGAACCCGACAGAGTTGCGGACACACCGATCACGCATTGTCCGCATAAGTTTTCGGATTCAACATCTCGGCGAGTCGAACGGCGTGCATTGCGAAGATTCATCTACCAATCCGGCAGAAGTCTTTTCCAAAACTGAATGGAGTAAAGATCGCTGCCAATCCATTTTCTTATATTTCGGAGTTAGCTCAGTGAAACGTCGTCATGGGCGACCCGCAGGTTTTACGCTTGTCGAATTACTTGTGGTGATCGCAATTATCGGGATCCTAGTTGGACTGTTGTTGCCTGCGGTCCAGGCGGCCCGCGAAGCCGCTCGTCGAATGAGTTGCAGTAACAACTTCAAGCAACTGGGGTTAGCAATTCATAATTACCACAGCTCTTTTCGGATGATGCCAAAACATGGTTCGGGGACCTACCAGACTCCCCTAACCGCGGCAAACAATGCGTCCAAAGATGCCCCGGGAAGTAACCGTTCTGACTTATCAGTCCTGGTCGGAATGTTGCCTTTCATCGAACAGCAGGGATTGTGGGATCAAATCAGCAATCCGTACGACAGCGATGGAGCGGGACCTCTTGAGGCCTTCCAAGCCTTTGGTCCTTGGCCGAACCGTTCGTTGGCGGAACATGTAACGAATCCCTACGATCCGTGGATGGCCAACATCCCAACGTTCCGTTGCCCCAGCGATCCCGGCGTCGGCTTGCCGTCACACGGAAGGACTAATTACGCGGCGTGCCTTGGTGATTCCGGAACACTCAGCCATATCGGTTACATCAGCGACGAAGGCAACATCTACAATTCGGCGTGGCCACCGATCGCAAACACAACGTTGCGTGGTGCGTTCCGCCCGCGTTTACAGTCAAAGTTTCGTGACATCCTAGACGGGTTGTCAAACACGGCCGCGATGGGTGAGATCATCACCGATCTCGGTGACAACGACATCCGTTCGCGAGCCGTCGATAGCCCACACCCGGACATGTGGAAAGCGAACGGGGCAACTTCATGCAAGCCGTATATTGATCCCGAACGACCTCGCTTTTGGTTGGCCAATGGTGTGCCGTTCACCGGTGACGCGGAACAACGACGAGGATCGAAGTGGGCGATGGCTCGTCCGTTCTACACTGGCTTTTTGACGGTGCTGGGGCCGAATACCGAAGCCTGTGTTCAAACGACGCAGGAAGGCGAAGGCAACACGTCTACCAGTAGTCGCCACCAGGGAGGATGCCATATTCTAATGTGCGATGGTGCAGTCCGATTCGTGACTGATTCGATCGACGCCGGCGACCCAAACCTTCCTCAGGTTCGCGTGGGTGCTGACTTTACCGCCCCGGGATCGCCCAGCCCCTATGGTTTGTGGGGTGCGTTGGGATCACGTTCCGGATCGGAAACGGTCGGCGAGTTCTAGATCGTTCACCGGTTGGTTCGCGGTGTTCCGGTTAATCTCGGATCCGCGAAACCTATTTTCTTCCGACCAATCGATTCGTCTTGGAACGATTGGTCATCTGGCAGACGTTTTGATGTTTCCAGATCTTGGTCGGCGACGATGCTGACAACGCTTTCCGAACGTAGCCCCGTCGCCGGCACCACTTTCCCGTCATCGGTAAGATTGGAACAGCTCGGCCGCGGGCCTATGGATCAGCGTGGGCTTGGACCCACTGTTGGTCATCTGAATGTAACTTGTTGATCGGAACAAGAATCGGGGTCCCATCCTGCTTTTGCAATTGAACCTGTCCCTCAATTACAGCCAGAAATTTTGCAATCGTAGTGTGCTTTCCATCTGCGCTGCGCCACGTGCGAAATTCGCTTACCTTCTCAGTCGCCGGAACGATTGCCGAAGTCGGCGGCTTACCGGTGACGGTGAAGGCGGCCCACAATTGTGGCGATGCTTCAAACCCTAACGACTCCAACCGTTTGATGGTTGTCAACTGTGCCAGACGCATCGCCGCGGCCGGCGTTTTGCCTTTGGAGAGCTGTTCGAAGAAACGGCTCATCAACTCTGCGGTGATCTGATCAGGAATGGGCCAAAGCGTCGCGACAACGTTGTCCGCGCCGGCGAGTCGAAATGCATGGCTTAGGCCGGAAACTCCCTCGCCATTGTTCGCGTTCCCGACTGCGGTTTGACAGGCGCTTAGCACCACCAACTCGGTGCCACGAAAGTCGGTTCCCAAGATTTCGATCCCGGTAAGTACCCCGTCTCCTTGACCGGTAAACGCTGCGTTAGCGTTTGCAAATGCCAATCCACACGTCGCGAGCGGGTGGTCTTCGTGACGGAATTGTGAATACCCGTGAGTGCTGAAAACAGCGTACCGTGGTCGATCGACTGACTTTACGACAGACTCCTCAGCCTTCTTTCCCAGGAACATCGTCGGCGCGGTACCGGTGAGTCGTTCGAGATAGGGCTCGATCGCCTTGGCTTCGTTCGCCGTTCCCGGAAGCGGCGCAAAAGGTTGACGAACGGTCGCTTCGGACTTGTCGCCGTTCATGCGAACTCCCTCACCGTAGTTTGGGTCGGCGATAATTAACGCAGCTGGATTCGGTTGGAGCGTCGTGGCCGCGAGCAGATCTCTGCCGCTTAGCAGGTACTGAATTTCATGGTTTTCGATCAAACGCCGTCCGTTCGGTAGGGGCAACGCTGCGAACGGTAACTGCCAGAGAAGATTGTCCGGCGAAATTAGCCAACGAGGTGTTTTGATCACGTGCTCTGGAAGTGAACCGATCACCAGAGACGACAATTCTCGCAAATGATCGTCAATCGTCGCGCTGACATTGTTCGTGACTATCTGACCGTTTAGACATCCTTGGAGTTGGATAAGCGTTCGAGAAACTTGGTCCCAGGGGTAAGCGACTTCCCGCAGTTCGATTTCTCCGCTACCTGCAGGCGGCACAATCATCACAAGAATTTTCGCCTCCCTTTCGGCCGTTCCGGGGCGTTCGCGATTCCATTCATTGAAGGCTCGGTGGTCGATCGTGACGCCGACGACGGAGAAGTCGATGAAGACCGCGTCTTGGGGAATACTCTTTCGAAGCTGTTCGAGAGAACTCCAAGGTTGTTTGCGAAATTCGGTCCAACCGGCGGATCCCAATTTCCACGCAAGTTCCGATTCTCGGTCGCGAAGTTCCGACAGTTTGTCACGAAGGACGGCGCCGTCGCTGGAATCAGCCTCCTGAAGATTGGATTGCAGCGAACTCATCGTGAGCGACGAGATCTGTTCGCGAATCGACATCAGCCGCTTCGAAAGATCTGCGACGGCGGGGTCTCGGGAGGACGCCGCGATTCGATGTCGTTCTGAAAGCGCACGTGTGGAAGTGCCTTTCGCATTCAGCAACCAACTGGTCGCAAGGGGAGCTGCGTTTGCTGTCGTCTGCAGTCTTACGGCCATTCGCAATGCCGATTGAAACGCCGGTTCGAATCGGTGTTTGATGAATTCCGTTTGCTCTCGATCGGACAATAAAGAGAGCGAGCGTGCGACATAATCACGGTACGCACGCTGGCTTTGATCCATCAATTCGAGAGCCTGCTCGTTTTTCTTCTGATGTTCGCATAGGAGCGCCAGGTGGGCAGTGATCTTTGCCGTTTCCGGATGCTCCGAACCGAGCATGTCATTTGCCGATTGATATCGATTCCATGCGATCGACTCGAGTCGCTCCCAGCAGCCGAGTTTTGTCACATCGCTAACAAGTTTCGCGTAGATCCCATCGGATCGACTACTGAGCGCGCCAGATTCTTGAATGGTTTGTTCCATCGCTTTGATGCGCCACTCGATCGCTTCTTCTGAGCCACCGGATTTGAACGCTAGGATCGCCATCCGTTCAAACCTTGATGCTTGGATTTTGGCGTTTTGTTCGACTAGTTTTTCGATCAACTTTTGGTAGGTCTTTGCTGCATTTCGATCGTCATCGAGCCGCTCCTCGGTATCGGAAATTGCAACCATCAACCCTACCCAGCCTCCACCGAATCGGCCATCAGATTCGGCCATTTGTCGGGCTTGTTGAAAGAGTTCAAGTCCGCGTTGCAAATCATCGAGTCCATCTCGAAAAGCGAACCCACAGTTCCGAACGAGATTTTGGTGTCGAATCGGTGCATTACGAAGTCTCTTTTGTCCGGCCGCCAACAAGTCATTGATCGCCTGAACTGCTTCGCTTGATCTGTCTTGCTTGGCAAGTTCACGTACCCTGAACTGGATCGTGTTGATCTCTTCGAGAAACCGCTCCTCACGCGACTTGGGTTTTGACGGTGCCATCTTCGGGGGAGGCACATGTCGATGGCGAAGAGACTCGTCAAATTCGACAAGCAAGTCATCCGCAGAGTCTCCCAGTGCCCAGACTTGTGAAAGTCGACCATACTCCAGTCGAACCATGACGAACTTTCGATCGGGCGACAGCATGATTTCTTGAGCGAAGAAGAACGGCTGGTGTTGGAGGCGTTCACGAACGGAAGGAGCAAAGGGCAAATAGCGCACCCGATCCGGGGCTTGGACGGGACGAACTTGGATCGCATCGATGGCTGTTTTTGTTCCGACCCCGTCGACGCTATACAGGCGTCCTCGATCGAAATCGATGGTCGGAAGCGAGTGCGAAAGAAGGTGCAAATCACGTCGTCCCGAGCGTGTGTCGTAACTTGCCACTCCCTGATCACTGACGGTGTGAATGAATCGCCCATAGAGTTTTGCACCATCGGGGGACACCGAAAGGTCTCGCAATGCCGATTCGATGGGAAAGATTTGAGTTTCCTGCGTCGAGATTTTCCAGCTGCGCGTCATGTTTTCGCATCCCGACAAGATCACTTCACAGCGATCGTCAAAATCACAGCCGTTGATTACCGCCGGATGCGGTGGCAGTTGTGCAATGAGGGTTCCGTCATCCAGATCCCACAACGAAAGTTCGCGTTCATCGCAAAGTACAAACAACGAACCACGGCGCCCCGTGACAGGAAAACTGCGTTGAGATTTCACCGGGTAGCTGCGGACCAAGACGCCTTTGAACAAATCGAATTGTCTCGCCGACTGTCGGTCGCAGACGACCAGAAAACGCCCGTCCGCGGAGCAGGCCGTACGATCAACCGCGATCGTTTCTCCGAATATCATCCGACTGATCTCATCGCCGGTGTTTAGGTCAATCAAGACGAATGCATTCACTTTACCGGACGACATTCGAGGAGACGTGTTGGAAGCGTAGTCAAACGCCACCATCAGCCCATTCTCGGCAAGATGAACACCGACGGGCCCTTCGTTGTGGCTCATCGCGATCGTTTTTGAGCCCGCGTTCAGGCGATAGCGTTGGCCCGATGGCCCCGATTGCTGTGCCCTAGCGGTTTGCACATTTGTTGCAATACAGACGCCAATGAATGTCGCCAAGAGTGGTCCTATCATTCGCCTAGGCATCGTCATCCTCATTCGCTTACTCTGATTGGAAAGGTGAGTGAATCCTACCCAACATGATGCATTGTTGTCGCTAAAGATCGCTTAGATTGAAGCAATTTGTTGCTTCGCAAAACGTATGATCCGTCCGGTACGAGACGCCGGAGGCTCGATGGTCGAGCATTGGCGGCAACCATCGATATCGAAAACTAATTCGTCCACCCCAACACATCGTCGATGACGCTCCAACGCGGTGGTTTTGTTTTCGTTCCTCCGCCTTGGATCCAGTAGATCTCCAGCTGGTCTAGCGAGCCGTCAAGTCGCTCGAAATCGATCCAGCGATCAAGAAACTTCAGCCAGGCCCTGTCCTCCGAACGAACAACAAAGCTAACGGGACGACGAATGCGAGGAGTGGGAATGACGACGGTATGATTGGGGTACAGAATATTCCAAACCGCGCCGATTTCGGCGGCCATAACCATTCCGTCAATCTCCGGACGGTCTCCGGTGAAGTACTGCTTCGGTGGTTCGATCACTTCAACCCGGAGCGGTCCAAGGTTGCGTTTAATTGACTTCGCAACATCAATGTGGTTCGCCCCCAGGTGGACTTCGGGATCGTTCTTAAAATTTTCCCAGGAACCAAATTCACCGCGGCGATGATCCTGCGTCACAACCGCGAGGGTTGCGGTGCGGTAAGGTTGCGTCAAGCCAACTTTGGCCAATCGCTCCGGTAACAACAGGACGCCCCCAATCGCAATGTCGATTTCATTTGAGGCTAACCGCTGCAGGAATGTCTCGTGACTGCATGGCACGAATTCTAATCGGATTTCAAGTCGTTTCGCCAAGCGATGCATCAGTTCAACATCCAGACCAACCAAGTGCTGACGGGAATTGAAAAAGCAATACGGCATCGCGTCGGGCAAGAACCCGACACGGCAGGTGCCGCTCTCGATGATTCGTTCCAATGTCGAACGCTGTGAACGTTCCTGCTCCGGCAACTCGTCCGCTGCTGCATGGACAATGACGTTCTCGTGTGGCGACTGAATCTCGAGTGCAAGAAATTGTTGATCGAGGTCATATCTTAGAGTCGTCGATGTCAAGTACAGCCGACCGCCTGCGATCATCGCAGCGATACAAATCAGTCCGCCTGCAAGACTGGGCATCAAGCGATTCCACCGGACGCATAGCGATCGCCTTGAGTATTCACTTACGATCGTCGATAACGCCATCAAGTGCACCACGCCAACGACGTCGCCCAAACGCATTGTGATGAATCCGGGTAAGACAAAGAGCGACATTAAATCTTGTGGAAGTTGAAATTGGTCAAGCAAATAGGGGATCGTGACCAGCGGACTGGCAAAGCTAAAAATCGCTCCCAAGGTGGCGACTTGGAGGGTTTCCAGGAATGAAAGTTCCTTTCCGGAATACCATGCGGCGAAGACGATGAACGTGAACGTCAGCATTTTTCCCAAGTGAGGAAACGGATAGGCCAAAGGCACCAGGACACTCGCGGTGGCATCTGGCGACGATTGGTCTCGTCCCGCATTTTGCATCAAAAGACCATCACATTTCTCGATAATCAGTGGCAACGTAACCACCAACTTGCCCGTCGCGATCGCGATCAATACCGGTTCTTGAATCGCGTGAACAAAGTCACGGTACCGAATCGACGTGAGGTTGCACACGATGGCTGGCAGCACAACGTACGCAGTCACGATGCTCGCCATTGCATACATGATGAGATACGCTTGCAATCGCACCAATTCTTCGAAACGCAACGTTCCGGCGGCCGCTGCCGTGAGGGCAAACAAACCAATGGGAGCTAGCTTGACCAGAAACCGATTGACATGACTGAGTCCGGCCGAGCAAATTTCTAGCAGATCTAAAAGCGATTCTTTATCGGGGGTCAACATCATCGCGCCGCCAAAGAATAGGCAGAACACAACGATTCCAGGTACATATCCTTCGGCTAGTGAATGAAAGACATTAGTCGGGATAAACTGCGTCAATAAGCTTTGCCAGCCCACTGAGGCCGGTTCGCTAGCAGAACTAAAAAAGGCTGCGCCCTCAGTGGGCGGCAAAAGACCGGCGAAGCAAACAATCAGGCTGATCCCCAGTACTACAAACAAAATGAGCACTGCGAAAGCCGCCAGTCCAAGTTCTTTGGTCTGGGCTACCTTGAGCCGTCCCACCTTCGCAACGATCGAAACAACCAAATAGGGCAGCACAGTCATTTGTAGCAGGCCAACATACGCCTGCCCAAAAACTTCAAGTCCTGCCAAGGCTTCGCCAAAAAACAGACCGAGCAAAACACCGGCTCCAAGCCCAATCATGATCCGTTGTCCCGCGGTTCCTGTCGGCTGAATTGTTTGGGAGCGTTTCACGTGGTTTCAACCAAAGAGGATCACTGGTGAGTTGGCAAAATCGACGGTCTGTTGAATGAGTGTAAGAACCTATCCGGAAATCGAAAGCCACACTTGCTAGCACTTGCCTCCGGTTGTGAAAATCGGCAAAAAGCATCTAGGCTCAAGTGCGCGTCGGTTGCCGGACAATACTGGCGACGAGGCTCCGTTTCCCGTCAGTGCGAGCATTCATAACGTAGGTTCACCAAAAGCAGTGTTCTGCCCGTCGAGAATCGATTCCTAAGGATCGTTTGTTGTCGGTTCGAATCCAGAAACTGTCGCTCTAATCAGTGAACTCTTCAGCTTGGATATGACATGCTCCAATCCCGTTTTCGCTTCCCCAACCGTGCCTGCTCGGCAATTGGTGTCTTTTGCCTCATTTGTGTTCCCACTACCGTCGACGCACAAACCGCCGTTGAGCGGGCAATGCCGACGCAAGATCTTTCAGCTCAGGCTTTGGATGCGCTAGTCGCGGGGATCGCGTTTTTCGATGACCGAACGATCGAGCATATTCTGATTGCGGCGCAAAACCCTGAGCAAATCCGACACGCGGCGATGGGAACGGGAGGCATCGCCGAATCTGAAAGTTTGCAATACTTGGCGAAGTATCCAGATCTGCTGACCCAACTGGACCAGCAGCTGCCATTGACGGCGCGACTGGGACTTGCCGCTAAGACACAGCTGGATGAAGTTTGGCAAGCGGTCGACCGAGTCCGTGCGGGCTTCGAAGAATCCCAACAAAAATCCGTGGACGACCTACCTCCACCGTCGCAACAAGGCTACGTCACCACGACGTATGCACCGCCTGGGTATGGCTACTACGCAGCGGGTTTATGGGCTGGTGCAGCAATTAACGAACTTCGACAC
The DNA here is from genome assembly GCF_008312935.1 of Roseiconus lacunae. Classification (NCBI taxonomy): domain Bacteria; kingdom Pseudomonadati; phylum Planctomycetota; class Planctomycetia; order Pirellulales; family Pirellulaceae; genus Roseiconus; species Roseiconus lacunae. Next base: position 195,341 of record NZ_VSZO01000008.1, read on the forward strand.
GAATACCAACAAGCATTCGTTGCCCATCCAGGCGCCGTCGTCTACGGAGGAGGCGCCGCGGGCATCTCTGTGGAACAGGTCGGAACGGGATATCAAACAAACTCGGCTGCCGCGGGAGCAATTTATAACCCGGCGACTGGCTATTATGCCGCCGGTGTGCATCAAGGATCGGGGTATGCACAAGCCAATGCCGACGGTACCACTTCGTTTGGACATCAAGGAACGACGAGCGTGCACAGTAGCTTTGGAAATACCGAGATTCAGCATCAATCATCCGGCACCGCCGCGGGAAACGGTAACGGTAGCTACAGTGGTTCAACGCAGATTGATTCGACTCATGGTGTTGCGACGATCGAAACGCAGGCTGGCGGCGGCGAAATCTCTTCAACGATCTCGACGCTGAATGGAACGCAAACGTTGACCGCCGGTGATGGTACCGTCGGAAGCTCGGCAGCCGAATCGACCACACGAACATCAGACGTAGGCTCGCGCAGCAGTTCCTTTGCACGTCCTTCGGATCGTTCCTCTGAATGGTCAAGTCTAAGCGAGACACGAAGTGGACTGGCCAAAGAGCGTCCATCGACCAGCAAGTTTTCTCGCCCCGCCACTACCGTCAATACAAATTCACTACCGAATAGTGGTTCAAGGTATTCGGTTGGTTCACCGAGGGTCAACAACGGCCATTTCCATAGTGGCCGTTCGGTAACTTCCTCTCAGAGCGGTTCGCGAGCCCGCGGCGGACGCCGGGGACGCTAGTGTTCCGTCATGATCTGAAACGAGAACGAGCCGATTGGCGTTCGCCACGGCTCGTGTGCAACAACCGGGGCCAACGCCGGTCATCTGACCAGTCGAACGAGCAGCTTTGATTGAAACTGAAAGATCTTGAAAATACGTCGGCGATTCTGCGATCTCGTGTTCGCGATGCCGCTGGCGGTCACTACGATTGAGGCTTAACTATTTGCCCATCATGGTGACAAACGAAAAGAGTGATCAGTTGGCAGCTCAAAATGATCCGTTCGAAAGCGAACTGCGAGGCGACGAGCATTCTATTAGCGCGGATGCGTTCAACCCTACGATTGTGGCGCCCGCTTTACAGCGCATCTCGACTTGCCTGATGATCATCGCGGGCATTCTCTTGATGTACGCGTTGTATTGGCTTCGACCGGTACTCGTTCCATTCGTGGTTTCATTGTTCGTTGTCAGTGGGATCGCGCCTTTGATGCGGCTGCTCGAGAAGCGGCTGGGGCTGAAGCGATTCGCGGCAATCGGAATTACATTTTTGTTCGGATTGGTTTTGATCACCGGGTTGATGTGCTGTTTGTGGTTGTCGATCCAGCAGATCAGTACGCAAGGAAAAGCGTACGCCAATCGCGTCGAACAAATGTTTGGTGACATGCAGCAATGGATGCAAGAGCACGCGATTCCCAAACTATCCCTTTCGTCGTTTCGCAACAGCGAAGAAAGTGAAGCTGAACTTGCTGCCCAAGTCAGTGAAAACGCCGCAGTCAACGCACGACATGCAGACTTGTTGGACATGGTAGATCAGTGGGTCAGTGGATCCCTGGCCACCTTGTCGGCAGAATTACTGACGATGGTCAGCAGTTTCGCGGTCGTGTCGATCTTCGTGTTCTTTCTACTGCTCGGTGAACTCAATAGCAGCAGCGAAAGCTTGGTCGGTAAAATCGACTATCAGATGCGGTCCTACATGCTGGTCAAGACAGCCATTTCCGCGGTGACGGGATTCATTTTTGGGCTGACGTTGTGGCTGTTTGGTGTGCCAATGGCGTTGACCTTTGGTCTGCTCGCATTCCTACTGAATTACATTCCAAACTTTGGTCCGCTGGTTGCCACTGCCCTTCCGGTGCCGTTCATTGTGCTGCTTCCCGAGGCCAGCATCGGCTGGATGGTCGCAGCGATCGCAGCTTCGGGAGGCGTCCAATTGATCAGCGGAAATTTGGTCGAACCGAAGTTGATGGGCGACTCCGCCGGATTGCACCCGATCACCATCATGTTGGGGCTGATGTTCTGGGGCATGCTTTGGGGAATCATTGGCATGTTCTTGGCAACCCCGATCATGGCTGCGATGCGAATCATTTTCCAACGATCCGCTTCAACCCGACCACTTGCCGATTTAATGTCAGGGACTTGGCCTGAACCAGCCGAAGGAACGTAGTCGTGCTTAGCCCCCCCGGTCGTCGGCGATCGTCCGACGTCTAAGCTATGAAATTTAGTTCGCTTGTTCGGGAACCAATTCAATTGCGTGGCGGCGTTGTTGCGGGTCACGCTTGAAGAGCGCGCCGACCTCAATAACACAGGCTTCGCCTTCGGCATGAATTTTGGCACAGTCAGGCGAGCTCGTCGTCCCTGCAGCCTTGTCGGGGTAGAACGCACTGGTACGTGACAGTTTTACTTTTTCCCCGTTGATTCGCGGCCAACCAAATTTGACCTTCACTTTGGGAATGTCCGACCGCGGAATCTTTGCCGTCGAGTAGACTTCGACAAACGCAGAGTGGCGATTCCAAAATTCAAACTGCTCGCCCTCAAACAGCAAGCTTCCAACTTCGAGGACTTCGCCGGACGTTTGGTCTTTTAGGCGACACGTGAACCAAGTCGATGCCGCGTCATTTTGCTCCATCGTATCCGCTTTCGTGATACTCCAGGTGTAGGTTCCTTTCTTCCAGCGAAAGGGACGGCGGACACTGGCAAACTCACCTTCATAGCCGGCACTTTCGACCAGACAGTCATCCCCGGCAGTCCGAACATGTTCCAATCCGATCGGAGTTTTTTTGTCGGATGACCAACGAGAGAAGATCACGCCGTGCCCGCGATGGACTCGTGTCCGCTCACTTTCACTGATCCATCCGTTAATGTTTGTCTGAATCCCACCATAGAATTGCAGGCCGTTAATCAATGCCGATCCGCACGGTGACACATAGAGATTGTAGCTATCAGGAATGTCTCGATCGATCGTGATCTCCATTTCCAGAGACTCGAAATTCTTGATGGAATCCTCGAAATGCCACCAGATATTAGCGACGTGCCATGGTCGCCTTGGCAGATCGACCCCAAGGTTCTGAGCCATCTCCTCGGGAGACAACTGCTTGCAGGGATCATCAGCAATCGCAAGCGAAGGTATCCCTCCGACAGAAGCAAGGCATAAAAAACACAGCGATGTCATCAGACGCATCAGGCGGACTCCTGTCAGGACGTGAAGCAGATTGGCTTTGCGTCACATCATTCATGTTTGGACGAACTCAACCACCACGCACCGCACGTGCTAGCGGTAACTCGCATGTCGACATACATCGGTTTCCGACTAGTTTTACGAAGCGTACTCACGGCAGACGTTGTTGGCACGATCGCTAATCGATTGAATGAGGATCGTTGGCGAGTCGATATCCCTGTCGCAACGAATCCGCCGAAGATCGCTCGAGTATAGAACGACTGATCGCGACTCCAATGCTTGCCCCCCGTCGTCTTGCTTAAAGCGGGGAACTTGTCTGCAAGGATCCCCCAACGTCGGAGTATCTTCCGTGATGAAAGTGGCTTGTCTCGCAATTTAATCCTCGCCGTTCCTTGTCCGTCACACGACAAAACAGTGATCTAATTGAAGTGGGATCATTCGAGACTTGAGGCTGCAGAATGAGTCAACTTTCTAGAGTTCGGCTTGTTTCAATCGCGCCGGATCTGTCGTGAATGTGTCAAGTCTATCGGCCTTCGTCGACTCTTCTTTTTCTCCGACTTGTTTGGCATGTGTAAACCTTCTTGAACGTCTGGAATGTCGGGGCGTGGTTCGGAACCATCTGGGGCAAAAGATGAAGCGTAATTGGACTGGTCGAAAAAGTACTCGGCGACAAGGTGCGAACAATTCCGTGAGCCGGCATCGGAGGAGCACGAGAGGCAAACGGTCGATCCTTGCGGCGGTCATAGCAAGTCTCGCCTTACCGAACGCACTGCAGGCTCAGGCTCCGGTAGGCGGAAATATTGTTGCCGGTTCGGGAACGATTGACCAAAGCGCGGCGAACCTAACCCAGATCACAACATCGACCGATCGTGCCGTGATCAATTGGAATGACTTTTCCGTTGGGCAAGGTCATACCGTCAACTTCGACCAGCTTGCGGCGACGTCGGCGGTTCTCAATCGCGTCGTTGGCGCGGCCCCACCGTCGCTGATCAATGGGGCGATCACATCAAACGGGAATGTCTTTGTCTCCAATGCCAGTGGTGTGGTAATTGGCAGCACAGGAGTGATCAACACCAACGGTTTCACTGCGACGACACTTGACATTACGAACCAACGGTTCATGACAGGCGATTTGTCCTTCAGAGGCGATTCGCCGGCCTCTGTTGTAAACAACGGGACGATCACGACAGGTCAGGGCGGTGCACATTTCATCGCATCTCAAGTGATCAACAACGGAACCATTGCGTCGACCGGGAAGATCAACTTGGCAACCGGTGGCCGTCTCGATATAGGCAGTGGCGCCTACGTCCAAGCGGACTTGGAAACGATCGCCAATGGAATTTCGAACGGTTCCTCACTCATTCAAAATAGTGGCACCATTCGCGCGATCGGCGGACTGAATGTCGGTGGGGAAGTGTATCTCATCAATCCGAACGGGAAGATCCTACATGACGCAAAGATTGTCGCGGCACTCGCCACCCCAGACGGAAACCAATCCGGTGGACGCGTCGAAATGATCGCTTCGGGTGAGGCGAGAATTGATAGTGGATCGATCGAAGTCGACGGACACGTTGGTGGCAAGGCAGTTGTGACCGGCCAGTCGGTTGCAATTCAATCATCGACCATCGACGCATCTGGAGATCGAGCCGGTGGTGAAGTACGAATCGGTGGCGGATGGAAAGGGCAAGAAGCATCGATCAGCAATGCGAACATGACGCGGGTATCCGCCGATTCTGTGATTAGCGTGGATGCGATCGGCGCGGGTGATGCCGGTTCGGTAGTCATCTGGGCGGATCAGGTGACTGAGTTTGCCGGGCAAATCGTCGCGAGAGCCCTTGGTGTTGGTAACGGCGGACAAGCCGAAGTGTCAGGAAAAGACACCTTGGTGTTTACCGGTAACGTTGACCTGCGTGCAAGCCAGCCTGAAGGCCAACACGGAACGCTGTTGCTCGATCCAGCCACGTTCACTCTCGATGCAGCTAACGAAGACGCCATCCGTGCCCAATGGGGATCCGGGAACCTTATTATTGAAGCGGCAGACTCGATCGATATCACCGTCGACTTGTTCCCTACAGATTCCCCCGGTGGTGATGAAAAATTTTCCAGTGATGGTTCAAAGACTTCGCTGACGTTGCGCGAGCAAAGTGGTAGCGATGGGGCGGTCGATATCACGATTGCGGCCGAAATCCGCGACCATCGAACCGGGGGGGCCAACACGACCATCGATGCGGGAACGGGATCTGTCACCGTAACCGAAGACGGACTGATCGCCTGGAGTCTTGGCGGCACATCGTTTGACGTCGACGTGTCGGCAAACTCCATGACCGTTGCCGGTAGTGCCTTCATCGACACCCTAACCGCCACAGGAAATGAAACCATCGGCATTGGCGATCACGCTACCGGGACACTTCACCTAAGCGACGAAACGATCGGCAATCTAACCGTGAGCGAAATCTACGGCAGTGACTTCGACCTGGACATGGGCGAAAGCGGTCAGGCACGATCTTCACTCAAGTTGATCGGGGACTCCGTAAATATCGACCGCTTCGGCGGGTCCAGCTTAGACATCGAATCGGATGATTTGACGATCACGGGCCCGGTGGTAGGCAACGGGTCATTCCGGTTTCGCGGTCAAGCCAATCAAACGATCGGCCTGGGAAGCGGGAGTGGCGATCTACAGTTTTCGAAGTCGATCCTCGCTGGCATCACCGGTTTCTACAGTTTTGACATCGGGCATCAAACCGCTTCCGGGAGCGACATTTCGATCGTCGATGCTGGTTTGAATTTTAGTACGGTCACGCTTCGTGGATCATCTATCGACATCGATCAACTTTCGATCGGCACGTCGCTTAATTTGTTGACCGACAACCTGAATGTGCAAAATGCAATCACCAAAGGGGCCGACACGGGAACGCTGACCATCCAATCGATGTCCAGCAATCGCACCGTCGGGCTGGGAGACGGCACCGCCGGATTGCTGAACATAACCGCAAACGAATTCGCGTACCTCGGAAGCTACAATTTATTGAACGTGACCGTCGGAAGCGGAGTTGTAACGACTGCGATGGATTTCACCGGAAACTACCAATCGCAAATCGAGATCAACAATGCGGGTGGCTTGGTCCACTTGGATGGAGTCAGTGTCGACAGCAACCTATTTCGGTTGTTTAGCAATGACCTTCAGATTACCAACCCGGTCATGGGAGACATTGATCGCACGGCGTTGGATTTAAATGCTAGTGTGAGCCGGATGGCTGTTGGGTCTGCCGCCGCGGGAGATTGGACGATCGACAATACCGAATTTGGCTTGCTTAGCGGCTTCAACTCACTGACACTGCACAATACGCAGATCAACGGCACCCTGGACGTTCAAGGCGGTGGAGTCGGAAGCGAATTGGACTTTAGTTCAATCACATCGGGAACCGTTAATTTCCTCGCCGATGGGATGCGTCTCTCGGACGTTTCGGTACCGGAGAACCTGAATCTGTCCGTCTTTAGTGGGCTCGCTTTCGATAGCGGAGTCATCACGGATGACCCGACTGCTTCATTAAAGATCACGGCCGGTCGCGTTTCGGGGTCGACAAGTGGGTCTACAACGATTGGCATTGGCACCGGAACGACGGGAGCGGTTCAACTGGACGACGATGAACTGTTGCGGATCCAAAACTTTGAGACGCTCGCGGCCAATCACGTCTACTCATCGTCTCCCGGGTCCACCCATGTCGACGCGACACTCGATCGCAATCTGACCCTGGGAGGCGGGCAGCAAACAACGATCGATTCGTTGACGATGACCGGTGGAAGCGATCTGGATGTATCGACTCACTACAAGTCCGGGGGAAGCGGAAATCCGGGTGCGGATACGATTGACATCGGCGAGATTACATCCGATGGCGATATCAACCTTGACAGTAGCCGCGTCGAAGTTGACGGAGACGTCCATACCGTCAATGGTGATGTTTCGGTTGATGCGCAAATCACGACCATCGGCGACGGATCTCAGACCAGCCATGTCAGCATCGGTAGCGCCAATGGAACAACGACGATCGAGACGCAAGACTTACATGTCAATGCGAGTGCGAACGCTGGGGCACAAATAGGGTACGCGTTCTCTGGGACCGAAACGTCGACCGCCGCGGGCGACATCGTCATTGAAGCCAGTGGCGATGTGAACTTGACCGGCCAGGGAGCTCATTTTGCATCCATCGGGCACGGTGATGGCCTTGGCGGTGACGATACGGGCAAAACCGTTTCAGGAGATGTAACCGTCAGCGGAGGCAAGAACGTCACCGTCACCAAAGGGCACATCGGACACCTGATCGATCCGACAGGCAACTATGCTTCGGGCAACACACAGGTGTTTGCTGGGATGGCTGACTTTAACGAAGACAACGAAAACCGGGTCGGCGGAGACTACCATCAGCCCTACTCACTCACTCTCGATAGTCAGTCGGTCTTAAAGAGTGCTGCGTTTGGCGATGGCGGACAACTCAGTCTCTACGCCCCGGCTCTCTCATCCTATAACATCGATGCTTCCGCTTCACTGAATGGTGGCAACGCGACGGGAGATCCGCCGACGAAGTATGCAGGACCGAGTGATCCAGGAGATGATTTTTTGGGCGGGTATGCCGGCGACGCGGTCAATAACTGGTCAATTTTCACCGCCGCGATCGGATTGGACGTCCAGATCACCGATGCTACGACAGTCTACGGCCAATCGATTAGTTCGCCGGCGACTGTCGGTCTGCTCAGCGATCCCTCCGTATTGTTTGGGACAACCACGGTGGGTGATCTGGGAATGCAAGTGAATTACGATGGGATCGACGATCAAGCCGATGCCGGCATCTATGTCTTGCAAGTCGACAGCGATAATCTGTTGCAAGGGTATTACATTCGAAAGGTCTATCGGAACGGAGAAACCTACAACGCGACTCCTATCACTAACTTTGGTCGCCATACGATTTCCCCAGCGAATTTGACGATCGCCATCAATGATCAAACCAAAACATTCGGCGATCTGTTCGACTGGCAAGGAAATGAATTCATAGCCACCGGCTTGGTCAATGGCGATCTCATTGAAAACCTGATGCTTAGCTCAGGCGGGACTGCCAAAATTGCGTCTGTCCTTGGGGGCCCCTATGTGATCAACGGAAGCAATCCGACGGGAACCGCGTTCAATGCTGCGAACTACGATATCGTGATCACGCCAGGAACGATGACAATCAATCCCGCCCCGCTGGATGTCACGTTGTACTCGCGATCGAAACTGCTGGGACTGGAACTAGAATCCAAAACCACATTGTTTGATGTATCAGGATTAAAAAATTCGGATGCGATATTCCAAATCGTGACGTCAAGCGAAGGTCTTCCCGCAACGGCAGTCCCTGGGACGTACGCCTTGGTCGCTGACCAACTGATCGGAAACGGACTTGATCTATCCAATTATTCGCTCAACTTGGTGGACGCAGTGTTGACCGTGATGATTCCCAATGACGAGACGGTTCATGACGTCTGGTCGCGTCCGGTAAATATCGCAACGACGTTGCCTTTGATGTTTAGTCATGACGGTGGGGCCGTGCAATCCAATCAAGCGGGGCGTTCGAGTGTCGAAATCACCGTCCCACAGGGCGGCGGAACGGGATCGAATGACGCCGGACAATCGGCGTTGGACGAAGCGAGGCGGCGCCGAACCCAACAGACCGATGACCGGAATACAACGTCGAGCGTTTCAACGTTGTAGTCAGCGGCAATCGCATGAATCTGATTTGCCAGACGATGAAATGTTTAGGACACACCCTCATCGGCGGTAGCGATTGGTCATCCTTTTGCTTCTGTCCAAGCTGGACGACTCGCCAGACGGCACGTCATGTCCGACGCAATCGACGCCGAAGTTGCACGCTATAGCTTTGTCGAATCCGCCGCGTCCTAAGTCACTCTTCTGACTCGTTGGGCTCGCCAAAGCGATCGATCAACGAGGACGATCGAGCACCATTGATCTCGGAAGAGGCAAGTCAGGATGACTGCATGGTATTGGCACAGGATGGCGGTCTGCTGCTGCCTGATTAGTTTTCTGATCGGCGGCATCGCAACCGCCCAGAACTTCGAGCGTTACCGGCCGAAGGCGTTTCCGTCGACTCGAGCTGGCGAGTTCGACATCAACGTTCCCGAGCAGCAGGACGATGCCACTCAAAGTAGTGACGTTGTTTTGGTGGATCGGTTGGATGCGGTCATCTTGTTGGCTCACCGAGATGACCTTGATCCGCATCAAGCGTTCGAGGAACTAGAAGGCGTCCATTGCCAGATCGCTGACTCGCGATCATTGGCTCACTCCCCCCAGATTCAGAATGCGATAAGAAAGCATCTCGGTCGCCCGATCACGCTCCGTAATCTTAACCAGATGACACGCGACGTGATCGCGATCTACGAGCGATGTGGACAGCCGATCGTCGACGTTCAGATTCTCGAACAAAAGATCACCGGTGGTACCATTCAAATTGTCATCGTCGAATCGCGAATCGGTCGGATCAATGTGACGGGCGGGTGCTGGACCGACCGATGTTTGCTTCGCAACAACATCACGCGATCACGAATCGGTGGAAAGATCTTCGAATCGTGTGTCGCCGAAGATCTTTTCTGGCTCAATCGAAATCCCTTTCGCTCGGTGGCGTTGGATATCAGACCTGGGACGTCCGACGGAACGTCAGATTTGTTCTTCGAGGTGTGCGATGTATTGCCTGCCAGGGCGTACGCCGGCTACGAAGACACCGGTGTCGAAGCGTTGCGTCTTGAACGTCTCTATTCTGGGGTCATGCTGGGGAATCCATTTGGACACGACGGCTTACTCGGGTATCAGTACACCGCAGACGCTGAATTCAATCGACTGCATGCGCACGCACTAAGTTATGGCGTAGATCCCAATCGACACGAGGGATTTCAGGTATTCGGCAGTTGGGCGTCTGCCGAACCAGACTTGCCCGCACCGATGACACAAGACGGCGAAGCTTGGCAGGTCGGCTCACGTTGGTATCGCTACGGAACCCGGACGGCTTATCTCGAACGCGCGTGGTTCGCCGGCTACGATTTCAAATCGTCCAATACGTCAGTCGAGTTCGGGTCGATCAACACATCCGATACTGCCGCAGATCTACTGCAACTTTGCCTTGGTTATCACGCTTTGGCTCGAGAAGACAATGGCGACTATGCCAGACTTCATTCGATCGTCAACTACGGTCCTGACGGCGGGTTTACTTCTCGCCACAATGCAGAGGCTTTCAACAGCCTGAGAATGAACACGGCACCTGGATACGTTTACTGGCGTACCAATTTGGAAATGCGGCGTCAGGTCAGCTGCGACTACGAATGGACATTTCGTGGTGCCGGTCAAATCGCAAGTGATCGGTTGCTGTTTAGCGAAACACTTGGATTCGGCGGATACGATTCGATTCGCGGTTACGACCAACGCGTTGCCAGCGGCGACAACGGATGGATCACCAACTTAGAAGTCGGCCCCACGGCCTGGACCTTTGGTTGCGGTGACGATGAACGAATCATCAAGTGCTATGGGTTTGCCGATCTGGGCCAGGCTTTCATCTTGGACAGCGTTCCAGGAGAAGATAAAGAACAGTTCCTAGCAGGCATAGGGATCGGTTGCCGAATCTCGATCGGTCAACGCGTTTCAATGCGGTTCGACTACGGTCGTGGACTAAACGATGTCCAAGGCGCCGACGCGGGTGATCGAGTCCACATCGGCCTGGTTTCATTCTTCGGCCCGATGCCATAGCGACACTGATGATTCACTCGGGGATGGTCGCAAAATGAAGGGCGCTATCGAGTATGCGCGAAGGGTCTCCCAGGCCAAAGATTGTAGAAGGCAATTATTGCTCGCCCATCCGATTGATCTGTCATCTTTTGGGGAACGCCACTTGTTTCTGGAACGCCGCATAGAATAATTCAGCGTAATCCCTATGGTGTCCCAATGAATGCCCAGCAACGACCTAGCGATCCGCTTCCGATGAAGCGAGCCTACCTGGCGATTTTGCCAAGTTGCTGGAGTTTGCGCGGGGGACAATTTCTGAGCGTAGTGATTGCGTTGGTGGCCTTTGCCCAGGCAATACCAACGGTTGTTCTATCGGTCAGCTCGACACAGCAGATTCTCTCCGCCGCCAAGTCTGTTCCCGATCGCCAATGCGTCGACGTTAATCCACACGACGCGATCGACGTTGCGCGTCCGTCACAGGCGGGCCCTCAAGTCCAACAAGAAGGCGGCGAGACATCCAAAAATTCGGCGGTTCCGTTTTGGGGGATTGCCTCAAACCGAACACGACTATGTTTGCCGACCGCCGAATGTCGTAGCGGTTGCTGCGTTTCCGCAGATACGAATTCTCTGATTGCATTGCACGTCAGATTACAGATTTAGGCATCGCGCGATTCGATTCCGTCTGTACATCTTTTTTTGTAATCATCTATTTGAGAGTGATATCGATGTCTGCGCGCGCAGTGCCCCCCAATTCAAAATCAAAGTCTGCTTCCCAACCGCCTTCGAACGTCCAAGACAAACTGGCATTCCATCCCGCGGTCGTTCGCGTACTTCCATTGATTCGTAGACGTGACTACCACGCGGCGGCGAAGCAACTACGTTCCGCGGGAAGAGATCTGTCGATCCGAAACACACTTGGCGTTTGTTTATTGCGAATCGGGCTCGCCGACGAAGCGCTACAAGTCTTTCGCCAGTTCGTTTTAACGCCCGGCAATTTGGGCGAACGTGGTGATGTTAGCGATGCTCAAAAACGCAATTTTGCGACTGCCTTACTGCTGAGCGGTTCGCCAAGTGGAGCGATCGATGTCCTCCGGGAGATCAAGTCTGCTGACCAGCGGCAAGCAGACCAAATACGCCGATCGATTCGACAGTGGGAAAAATCACTCAGTTGGTTGCGTTGGATTGACTGGAAGCTCAATCGTATCGAACCACCGAACTGTCGAGTGCAAGTGGACTTCGTGCCTGGTGAGTTCGATACCGGTGTAGAGGGTGATGCGGCTGCTGAGCCCGAGGTTACTATCGAACAAGACATGGAGATGACAAGTCAGGCAGTTTCGGCTTGATCGCACGGCTCGATGACCAACAGCCTTTGCCTCGGTGGGTATCGGACGCCCACCGAGGGGATGGAATGGAGTAAGATAAAGCGATATCTGCTTCCCGTCTCAAGCCAAGGTTGTTCGATGCGAATCAGTCAAATGGTGGCAGCGATTTTGCTCGCTGGGTCGCTGCTGGACGTAGCTCCACTCCCGGCGCAAGAGGTTGACTGGCACCAACGCTTTGCCGAACAAGCTGCGAAGTACGAATTGAGCCATCGCGAAAGCGGGGCCACGTTCGAGATGCTTGAAAAGCCGATTCTGCACTACACCACCCCGACGCGCATGGGTGGAGACGGCTCAGTATTTCTTTGGACCGATCAGTCGGCACCCGTCGCAATCGGTACCTGTTTCACCTACGTCTATCAAGGTCGCACGAATCGAAAGAACGCATTCAACGTGTTGACGAACCAGCCGATCAAAGCGGTGTACGAAAAACAGACCGTGTGGATGCCCCCGGAAAACGCGATTGGTTTTAAAGCGATTCCAAACGCGCCTCCTCCGGCCGAAAATCCTCGATCTCGCGAAACTCAAATGCGAGGTCTGTCGCGCCAGTTTTCCTTGGAAGTCACGAATCGCGACGGCCGTGTCGAGCAATGCCGCCTGATGTCTAAACCACTTTACAGCTACGACACGGAAGATCGAACCGGAAGTCTGTTTTCGTTCGCCGTTGGCACGGATCCAGAAGCAGTTCTAATGATCGAGCAGTCGGCCGACAGCTCAGGAAAACCACAGTGGCACTACGCATGGGCGCGTTTCAGTTTTTACCCGCTGACCGCCAAACATCGCGGCATTGAAGTCTGGCGAAAAGAAGGATCCGAGAACCTGCGCGGCAGTTTGTTGCTGCGGACCGACTACCAGCAAGAGCGATACATCACGTTTCGCCCGGAATACATCGAAAACTAAATACATCGTATCGACCGATCACGAACCAGCGGCGACGAGCGGCTTCAGCTAAGCGGTTGCCCAAAACCACGACACGATTATGGGATCCAGACTTTTGTCTCTGCGTTGTCTTTCCGCCAGCTTCCCCACGTGGTTCGCTCGTAGGGGTAGTCGGCAAGTGGAAGGTTCTCACTTGACTGAGCGTACAGTTCGCCGTCGAGTTCAACGACCATTCGATTGAAGACATCCAATCCGCCCACATTCAGCGGAATTGAATCGGAGGGAACCGAATCGGAGCGGTTGTCCGTGACCACTCGAACACAGTTCGCCAGGTCACAGTAGGTCACCGTGACGGGTTTTCCGGCGAGGACCAGATTGACGATGTGATTCTTGGGGTCCACCATCGGGGCCATCACCACGGCGCACTGGACCCCATCCATTTCAACACCGATGACTTCAGCGGCATCGTCAAGCTGCACGTCAGACGAATCACGAAGGACAGGGTCACGATGCCCTTTAAACGAAGCCAGAGCACGCAACTTCGGATGATTTTCGTTGGCGTTCCACTTCTTATCAAGCTCTTCTTGCAATGCCCTCTCTTTCGCCAATTCTTCTGCCGTTGGCGGACGCAAAGACAATTGCCGATCTGGCTTGTACGTGTTGGCCTGGTACGCCAACCACGCAAGTGGTGCCGCCACCACAACGATACCAATCATGATCAAATGGCTGATCATCCCAGATCCGTTCACACTTGTTGATTGTTTCGCTGTAGTGGTCATTGATGCATCGCGGGACACTTGTTCGGTTCATGTAGCAACAAAGATGCATTCGCAGCACGCTCTTGTTGCTTGGTTTCACAATCGTGAATCTTTCACTGATTCCCATTGGCAATCCCTCCATTGGCCACCAATCTGGTGAACCGTCGTTTGCGACGATTGCTCAACCACCCGATACCAACCCATCAGCCGCCGCCCCCTACCGGTAATTCCAAAAACTAAAACTTTGATTTACCCGATCGTCTTACCGACTCAGACCGAAACGTCAGATCAGCCGTTACAGGCCCCTAATGGCCGCGCATCTTCCTTTTTGGGTATCGCATAGGATGGCGAGTGCTTCGCCTAGACCACATGTTCGGGTTCGGCTCATCAGCCGTCGTGCAACCGTCCCAGTTATTGCACCGAAACGGTGGCTAGCGTCATTCGGCTAATCCAAAAATCGAACAGGCGCGAATCACTGGACAGGCGTTCGTTTTTGCCCAATCGACGAAACACTTTCGAACGAGCCTGCTCGCTTTACTGGCGATTCGCCGGTGCGAAATCGCATTCGCACGTGAAATGTTCGTCGTACCCCGTTGCAGAAGTGGTACTGCGTTAAGAATGAAAGGGGGGTATGCCATAGTCGCAATCCGTGACGCGGAAAGGACTGACGTTGGATCAGCAAACTTCAGTCGCCGTGAACGTTCGGCAACGGAAATGTGAAACGACAACGCAAACGGGAAAAGAGACGAATGGTTTGCAAAATCTGCGAGCAAGGATCTTCGTCCAAGGGCACTGTTGAAAGATGCGATGGCTCGAACGTTACTTCTTACCGTTGACCGTTTTCACGCTGCTGACTGTGAGCGTAGTCGCCGGAGTATCGATGCCGGCGTTTTATGACTGGACGGGAGCGGACCAGAGCCGTCCCGCACCTGCAATCCCGCGCATTGGAATCGGATTGATTGGTGGTACCGCCTGCTTTGCACTGCTGCTCGCCTGGGTTCCGATCGAACAGCGGCGGAGATGGTCGCATTTTAGTGGGGGCCAAACTTCTCTTCGCTGGTTACTGGTTATGACCACGCTAATGGCCGTCGCCTGCATTCCGATCCCATCGCTTCAGTTCGTTTTCAGCTATTCCGTGCTAGCGTTTGCGATCGTTCGCACGGCCTATGTTGCGATCAAGCAACGGTACCTGGGTTGCCTCCTGCTGGCGATGGCCGCGTGTATTTGGGGTCCATTTCTTTGGGCATTTCCAGACGCGCAAATGCTGACTTTGTTTGCCGCCTGCCCCAGCCTGATGGAGTTGATGTGTGCGTCGGCCCTATCGGGACAACACAGCGATCATATCGCCTTTGTCGGTATCTACGTGACGTCGGCGAAACTTCTGTTTGGTACTTGGCTGATTCAGTGGGGGCCGCGGATCGGTCTGGTTTACTGCGTTGTTGTCCTAAACATATCGCTCGCCGGATCCTTTGTTTTGCACGCGTTGATGCGAATGTAGTTTTTTCATCATCGTGTCATTGCAGTCCGCTGGGTGGCCCCCTCACCCTTTGAGAACACGTAAAATCGGGGCACCCCGGTGATGTTGGACTCATGCGTTTTGATCCAAGTCAACTTGTCCCCGGGGCTGGCCACGGTTGTCGCGGCACAATCGAGGCGAAATTCCAACCGGCTCATCCCAGACGCTGTCATTGAGCGCGCGTAGGCTGTCCCGCCGACCGGTTCCCCGCCGGTCTTTCACACCCTCCTTTTATAAGTGATCAAGAGCATGAAACGTTTAACCTCGCAGAGTTCTATTACCAAACGAAATACTGCGCGAACCGGATCCGGCGACACAGCGTTAAACCGCCGTGCCATGATCGGGATGACCGCCGGTTCGATAGCGGCGGCTCGTTTGTCTTCGGCGGCAGAGCATCGCTTTGCGGTCGATGAAGTGAAAACCATTTCGACGCAGCCCGGTCTGTATTGTGGCTGGCCGACGTTGACCCGACGATCCGACGGACAATTGTTGGTTGTTTGGTCTGGGGGGCGAGACAGTCATGTGTGCCCTTTCGGCCGAGTCGACATGATGCGTTCCGATGATGGAGGCGAGTCATGGACATGGCCACGAACCGTCTTTGATAGTGCGACAGACGATCGTGATGCGGGTGTATTGGAAACGACGAAGGGGACGTTGATCGTGACCACGTTCACATCGTTGGCGTATCAACCAAATTACGAGCAGCAAGTCGCCGCCCGACAAACCGGTGAAGGAAGTCGCTGGCCGGACGAACGCTTCGATCGGTGGACCAGAATTCATCGGCGATTGGATGACCGCGAACGCGAGTCAGAACTAGGCCAATGGGCGATTCGATCGACCGACGGAGGACTCACTTGGAGCCCACGATTGCCGACGGTTGTCAACAGCCCCCATGGTCCGATTCAATTGAGCGACGGGCGATTGATATACGCCGGCAAAGAACTCTGGACAGATCAGAAGCGGGTCGGAGTCGCCCAGTCACTTGACGATGGTCAATCGTGGCAGTGGCTAGCGGAAATTCCAACCCGTCCCGATGATCAAGCCAAAGATTACCACGAGCTACATGCCGTTGAATGCGAAAGCGGAAAACTGATCGCGCAGATTCGCAATCACAATCCGATGAACCATCGTGAGACGTTGCAATCGGAATCTACCGACGGCGGCAAGACTTGGACGGCTCCTCGTTCGATCGGCGTTTGGGGGCTGCCGTCGCACTTGCTGCGGTTGCGGGACGGACGCCTGGTGATGAGCTACGGGCATCGTCGCAAACCGCTTGGCGTTCAAGCGCGAGTCAGCGAAGACGAAGGAGAAACTTGGTCGGATGCGATGCCATTATGGGATCAAGCGACCAGCGGTGACCTTGGCTACCCCAGTACCGCACAACTGGACGACGGAACGCTGGTCACCGTCTGGTATGAAAAAATGAAAGATTCTTCGTTGGCTGTTCTACGGCAAGCCAAGTGGACGCTCTAATTCAATCCGCTTCCAACCCCAACCGCGAACGAGCTTCATCCGCCCAGGGTCCATCAGGTGCGAGCTCGATCAATCGCTGCCAGTGCACCAACGCCTCAACGTCGTGCTCGATTCGATCGAGTGTCTTTGCAAGTGTGTAATGAACATCGGCGTAGTCGTCATAAAACGTCAACGCACCACGCAAGGCCGCGACCGCAAGATCGAATTGCCCCAGTTCTGCGAGCACGGCGCCAAGGCTGGCGCGGGCTTCGACAAAATCAGGTTCCAACTCGATCGCCATGTAGTAACGTTCGCGGGCCGCGACAAGATAATTCATCCGGTAGAGCAGTTCGCCGATTTGAAAACAGATGTCCGAGCGAACGCCATCACGAGCCATGATGGCATGATAAATGTCGACGGCCGTTTCAAGGTCGTCTTCGTCCTCGGCGGTGTACGCGTCGATCAGCAACGGATCCGAAACGCTCTCGGACGTTTCCCGTAACATGGGAGGACGATCCGCATCGGCGAATGCCAGCAGGAGCGGTGAATCATCCGCTTCGTCGTGTTGACGGTCTTGATCGATAGGGTTGGCAGCCAATTCGTCTTCACGTTCGAAATCGAAACGCATTTGCCCGCCAGGTTCGATTAAGCCGTCGCCTTGACGCAACAGCACGTCTTTCCCTTGAACCAAGACGCCGAGTTGATCGAGTGGCCGAGTTGAATGCGGAAAGATGCGCACCAGTTCCGCCAATCGTTTTTCGATCGCTTTCCAATCGGCCCCCGAGGCGACCCAACCGGCCAGCCGCTTCGCGGTCGCGACTTCGGCAAAGTCGAAGTAAGGCAGTTTGTGCAGTGTCACGATCGGTCGGATTAATCCACGACGGTGCCAGCGGCGAATCACTCGAACGGATACGCCCAACAAATCGGCAAGCATCGCCGGTGTCCAATAGCGGCGCACCGGCTGTTCCAGCTCGACAAGCCCTAGCCGCTCCCAGAGGTCGGTTTCGTGGATCACCTCGACTTCGCCGCGTCCTGCTGCTTCGATCAAAGCCGGTGGCAATAGATCGGATTCGCTCAGCGGCGGCTGGTCGGCGCCGATCACGATCCAATCGACCAAGTCACCGTAGACTGGCGATTTGCCGCGTGGGAGTTCGACAACTTTGTGTCCGAACGATTCGATAACGTTCGACGCTTGGCGATGATTCATGCTGCCAAACCGACCCACCAATGACATCCGCTTACCTGACAGCGAATCGAAGTCGTCCGGCGGTAGTTCGTCGGTATCTTGAGTGTCGGAAAGATCGTTCGAATGATTCAACGGCGAGAATCGCTGGACGGCGGGGTGACGTTGGCGAGAAAAAAACGCGAGGCTCCGGCGACATCGTTGGAGTCGACGAGTGAGGCGAAAACGGAGTAACGGCGACCGGTCGGCGACCATCGCCAAAGTGGCCAATTATCCAGGTTTTGGTCTAGCTGAGTAGGCTGCCGACGCCAGATCCGGGCGTTGGATCTTCCAAAGGGTGTGAAAGTCCCCCCGGAAGTAAAAAAAAGAGACCGTCCGGAACTATTGCCGGCATTGTCACGTATCATGCCCAGCGCGTTCGGCACCGATCCGTCTGGGGGGATCTACGAGGTCCCCCCGGGATGCGCCGTGTTGACGAATGCTCTACAATACCGGCCCGAATCGTAACGGCGACTTCGACCGAATTTCATCGCACCAAGGCTCTCGGCGTGGCGCATTTCCTGCGGTGCCATACGTCGTCGCGGCGTTCACGTTCATCTTATCGAATCAGTATGCTGCACATCGAGTCACTCACCAAACGGTTCGACCTCGGCGATGAGACGCTGACCGCCGTCGACAACGTTTCTTTCACCATCCACCCTGGAGAAGTGTTCGGGTTGCTTGGTCCCAACGGTGCGGGAAAAACAACCACGATGCGAATGGTGTTGGGTTTACTGGCTCCCGACGGGGGCTGGGCAGAAGTCGACGGTTTGCGAACCTCCGAAGACCCGATGGGTGTGAAGAGTCGACTTGGATTTGTCGCGGCCAGTGATGGCGTGTATCCATGGCTGACCGTTCGTGAGATGCTGTATTATTTCGCCGACTTGTATGCGGTTCCGGCAGACCTTGCCGAAAGCCGAACGGTCGAGTTGGCACGGCTACTGGACGTGGAACGTTTGCTCGATCGTCGTGCCGGAGAGCTCAGCACGGGACAACGGCAGCGTGTGACGTTAGTCCGCGGTTTGATCCACGACCCACCGGTCATGCTGCTCGACGAACCCACCCGCGGGCTGGACGTGGTCGGGGTACAAACCATCTTCGATTACATTGAAATTCTTCGTGACCGCGGTAAGGCGGTTGCTGTTTGTACGCATCGCCTGGACGAAGCCGAGCGTTTATGTGATCGCTTCGGTTTGTTACATGCCGGGCGACTGAAGTACTGCGGGACCCTCGAGGAACTCAAGCAGCAAACCGGGCACGAATC
Organism: Roseiconus lacunae; assembly: GCF_008312935.1. Taxonomy (NCBI): domain Bacteria; kingdom Pseudomonadati; phylum Planctomycetota; class Planctomycetia; order Pirellulales; family Pirellulaceae; genus Roseiconus; species Roseiconus lacunae. The sequence goes on from NZ_VSZO01000008.1 coordinate 214,751, forward strand.
ACTTGTCAACATCTTTGTCGATCTGATCAGGAACTGAACCGCACGTGGCTTTGGATTCATCAAAATTGCCGCCGGAACGATCGGCGGCCCGGCCGCGGTCTCTCGGTACCGGCCGACGTTTGTTGCGTTTGTGCCAGAAGGAGCTTCGCGAAACACTACGGGATCGGCGCACGATCATCACGTTGTTGATGATGCCGCTGTTGGTCTATCCGTTGCTGAGTATGGCCCTCAACCGCTTCTTGCTTTCGGCGGCGCGTGAGGCAGATCAAATCCCGTATGCGATCGGTGTGGCGACCGACGAGGAAGGCACCGCATTGTTGACTTGGCTGGAAAGCCCGCTCAGTCAACCGCCCCAGGCAATCGTCGACTCGAGCAACGGGCGCGTGGCGAAGTTCGATGTCATCAATACCTCCGGTGACTCTCCACCCGAAGACGCTCTCAAGGCCGGGATGGTCGACTTGGCGGCCTTCATCGACGATGGGGCACCGCCGACAATCCGCTTACGAAGTTTGAAAGGAAACAACGTCAGCGAAGCTGCCGCGAGGATTGTGACCGAGAGATTGCATTGGCTGCGTTTGTCGTACGCCGAGGCGGCCGCGAGTAAACAACAAAACTACCTACCACCGCCAAGGATAGACCTTGGCAATGTCGGTGACGCCGAAGCCCCATCGATGTTAGGTACGATCGTTCCGTTAGTCTTGGTCTTGATGACGATCACCGGTGCGGTCTATCCGGCGATCGATTTAACCGCCGGGGAACGAGAACGTGGGACGATGGAGTCGTTAATGGCGTCGCCGGTGCCGCGGACGTTTATTCTGTTCTCCAAGTACGTCGCCGTGGTTACGGTCGCCTTGTTAACCGCGATCGCAAACATGCTAGCGATGTTCACCACACTATGGATCGGTGGCTTGTTGCCATTGATTACGGGGGGCGAACAAGGGTTTCCATGGCTGGAAATCGTGCAAATCTTGCTGCTCCTCGTGCTCTTTAGTGCGTTCTTTTCCGCCGTGCTATTGTCGCTGACCAGCTTCGCACGTTCGTTTAAGGAAGCTCAGGCGTACCTCATTCCAATCATGTTGCTCTCGCTTACACCGGGAATGCTGTCGTTGCTCCCAGGGGTGACATTATCTGGACCGCTCGCAATCGCGCCGCTGATCAATATCGTTTTACTGGCCCGCGAAGTTTTGCAGGGCACCGCGTCGGCATTACCCGCGGTTGTCACCATCTTTAGTACCATCGGTTACGCGGGAGCCGCCGTCGCCGTTGCTTCGATGTGTTTTGGCGTCGATGCGGTCAGTCGGACCAGCGGTCAAACATTCGCGTCGATGCTGCATCGGCCCAAAAAGCACTCGCCTAGTCCTTCGCCTCAAACCGCGGCGATGACGTTGGCGTTGTTGGTGCCTGCCTATTACATCATCAGCAATTCATTGATGCGGATCGTCCCCGGTTTGGACATCGGTATTGTGCTGGTGCTCAGTGCGGTGACGTTGATCCTGGTGTTCGGGCTGATCCCGTTGCTCGCGGCGAAGTTCACAAAATCGGCGTTGTCCACGACATACCAATTGACGATGCCAAACTGGATTAGCTTCGTCGGTGCGCTGCTAATCGGGATGGGAGCTTGGGTGTTTGCACATGAGTTGTTCGTACTAGCTCAGCAGCTTGGTATCGGAATTTTGGATGAAGAGAAAATTGCGAAGACTCAAAAAACGGTCGAGAATTTCAAGCTCGCACCGGCTTGGTTGTTGATCGCATGCCTAGCGCTCACTCCTGCGGTGATCGAGGAATTCTGCTTCCGTGGGTTTCTGTTTACATCGCTACGCAACATTCTTTCACCTTGGAGAACGATTTTTGCAACGGCGGTGCTGTTTGGATTGTTCCATGTGATCACCGGAAACACGCTCCTGGTTGAACGTTTTCTTCCCACAACCCTGTTGGGAATTATCCTCGGTTGGCTTGCCTTCCGGACCGGCAGTGTCTGGCCCGGTGTCCTGATGCACTTTACCCACAATGCGCTGCTGGAATTGGTTGCCAAATACCAGGACCAGTTGACGTTCCTTGGCGATGGATCTGCCGATCAATGGCATCTGCCGATGACGTGGTTGGCAAGCCTATCGCTTGTCACCCTTGCCGGCCTAGCGACGGTCTGGTTTGGATCTCGAAGCGTGACCATCGATCCATCCCAGACGCCGAAACCTGTCGGACAAGCTGCCGCTTAGTGCCGCGTCTAAATTCAATCCTATGGTGATTGCTCAGGATCCGAGGCTGTCTCATATCGGCGATTGAATCGGAACGAAACGTCCGGTTCGGGCAATGAACCGGTTTATTAATGCCGGCCCCACGAAGCGCCCCGTGAGACGCTAGGGAATGGATGCAGGCCGCCAGTATTACGCTTATACTGTCGCCATGCGCCCTCCCACCTTGCTGACCATCGCATGCCTCCTGGCGTGCGGTCCCGCCTTTGCCAGTCCCCAGGAATCGCAGCGAGAAGCTGAATTCTTGAATCAATACTGCGCCGATTGCCACAGTGGCGACGGGGCCGAAGCCGATTTTCGTGTTGACGACCTCGTTGAAGACCCGGAGTCTCATTCCAAGTTGACTTGGATGACCGTTTGGCGAATCGTCGAAGAGAAGACGATGCCGCCGGAAGACGCCGAACAGCCCGATGATGAAGCGCGGCAGCGATTTCTTGGTGACTTGGTTCATTCACACCAATTAGAGATCCATGCGGACTCGACAGACCACTGGTCATTTCACCCGATCACGGTCAAGCCAGCGTCATCAGAACAAGGCATCGACTTGACAACCGCCATTGACCAGGCGATTGAAGTCAAATTGAACGAAAATGGTTTATCGCGTTCACCGGTCGCCGACCGGCGAACGCTGATTCGAAGGGCTACGTTGGACTTGACTGGTTTGCCGCCGACGATCGAATCGGTGAATACATTCGTCAGCGACCGCCGACCAGACGACGAAGCCTTCGGCACGGTCATCGAACGTCTGCTCGCATCCGATGCGTACGGCGAACGTTGGGCACAGCATTGGCTGGATGTCATACGCTGGGCCGAAACCGTCGGATTTGAGACCAATGCCGAACGCCGCAACGCGTATCACTATCGCGATTGGGTCATCCAGGCTTTCAACGACGACATGCCTTACGACGAATTCATTCGTCATCAAATTGTCGGAGACGTCACCGGGCAGGATGCGGCACTTGGTTTTTTGGTTGCCGGACCGGCGAACTTGCCAGGCCAAGTCGGTCGCGATATCGAAGCGATGCGGCAAGCGCGACAGGATGAACTTGACGAAGTCATTCGAACGGTCAGCCAGAGTTTCTTCGGTTTAACGATTGGTTGTGCTCGCTGCCATGATCACAAGTTTGATCCGATCAGCCAGCGTGATTACTACTCGATGCAAGCCATCTTCGCAGGACTCTCGTACGGAGATCGTAGACTACGCGGAGCATTGAACGACGATTGGGCCACGCGAGTTCCGGCGATCGATCGGGAACTCGCATTGCTTACCGACGAGCTTGAAGCCTTCCGAGTCGATCATCAACTGCGACACCCCGTTACCGGAGTCACGACAGAGGCGTTCGCCCCAATCGATGCCGCTGCGATGCGTATGACGATAACGCAAACGACCAACGGGACTGCGTCGCTATACGAATTGGAAGCTTTCACCGTGCGAAGCGGAACTGAAGACGCGACCAACGTTGCGCTCGCAAAATCCGGTGCCCAGTCATCGGCGTCAAGTTATGCGCTCGCCAACCAGACACGACACCACGAGAATGCAATCGACGGTTCAATCGATAAACGCCAAGCGTTTCCCTGGGTCGCCGCCAAATCCGGTGAGGCATGGATTCAGGTCGACTTCGCACGGCCCACGAAAATTGATCGTGTCGTCTGGCATGCCGGTCAATCAACTCCGGTCGAATACACGATCGAGATCCTCCGCCCGAGCGATCAAGAATGGGTGACCGTTGCCGACTCTCGTGATCGCCTTCCGATCATAGCCGACCGGCGGCAACCCGATCGAATTTCCCTTGCCGGCGTCCCCACTGATCAAGTTCAAACGCTTGTCGATCTACTAAGCAAAATACGATCGCTTCAAAGTCAGCGGTCACGTTTTGCAAATGGGCCGCAGACATACGCTGCGAGATTTGATGACTCCCCCGAACCTACTTTTTTATTGTTACGTGGTGATCCGATGCGGCGAGCCGATCAGGTATCACCGTTGCCGCCGAAAGCCTTGCTGACAGAGATCCCCAAAGGCGACGCGGGTCTGCCTAACGACGACGCCGAGGTGACGGCCGAAGTGGGGCGACGCTTGACCTTAGTCAATCACCTGACAGACCCCGAGCATCCGCTGACGGCACGCGTCATTGTGAACCGCGTTTGGCAACATCATTTCGGCGTCGGATTGGTGCAGACGGCATCGGATCTTGGAAAGATGGGCGCCGAACCCTCACACCCAGTCCTGCTGGATCGATTGGCGGCGGAGTTGATTGATCATCAGTGGTCCCTAAAGTGGCTGCATCGACAGATCATGATGTCGAAAACATATCGCCAAGACAGCTTACCACGCGACGACGCAATCGCGATCGATGCCGAATCACGCCTGCTTTGGCGCTTCCCGCCTCGCCGAATCGACGCAGAAACGATTCGCGATTCGATGTTGATGATCAGTGGAAAACTGAACCGAACGAAAGGCGGTAAAGGATTTGATTTCTTCAACCGTCGCGGCGGACTTTCAGATTATCACCCCAAGGAAACGTTTGACGAAAGCGGTTGGCGAAGGATGATCTATGCGCACAAAATTCGAATGCAGTCGATCGACATTTTCGGGTCGTTCGATTGCCCCGATGCCGGACAAATGACGCCACGTCGAAACGAGTCGGTAACACCATTGCAAGCGTTGGGGCTGTTCAACAGCAAGTTTGTGATGCGTCAAGCGGCCTACTTCGCAAGCCGACTACAACCCGATGATGTATCCGCTGAACGGTCGCTTGCCGAGGTTGTCGACGAAGCCTGGCAAATCGTTTTCAGTCGGCATCCGCAACCGGAAGAGCTTGAATTGATGGTTAAACTTGCCGATCAGCATGGAATCGAACAGGTCTGCCGGGTGCTGTTCAATTCAAGTGAGTTCTTGTACTTAAAGTAAGAGCCTATTCCAAATCGTTTTTCTCGTACGCGCTCTCAGACACATTGCATCAACAATGCCTGCGAGAGTGCAATGACGCTTGGAATGTGATCTTAATCCAGATTGTTGTTGCGATTGAAATCCCATGCATATGCAAAGTTCCCGCCGACGTTTTCTCGGTCAATCTGCCGGAGCGTTATCATCGATCGCAATGACGTCGCTTGCGGACGCAAACGGTGGATCGCCTTCGCTTGCCGCAACTCATTTTGCGCCAAAAGCCAAGCAAGTGATCGAGATCTTTTGCTCCGGTGCGATCTCGCATGTCGACACGTTCGACTACAAGCCGGAGTTGATTCGCTTGGAGGGTAAACCGATGCCCGGCCAGGAAAACTTGGTTTCGTTCCAAGGTCCCAACGGAAACCTGACCGCGCCGCTTTGGAAGTTCCGCCCTCGAGGGCAGACCGGGAAAATGATTTCGGATTTGGTTCCTCAAATCGGATCGATCGCCGATGAACTATGCTTCATTCACTCATTGACCAACAAGTCAAACACACATGGCCCGGCAGAAAACGTGATGAACACCGGGTTCACGTTTGATGGTTTCCCTAGCATGGGAGCTTGGGTTAACTTCGCATTGGGTAGTGAAAACGAGAATCTACCCGCGTTCGTTGCGATCGAAGATCCTCGTGGGATGCCGCAGTCAGGGCCAAACAACTGGGCCAGCGGTTTTCTACCCGCCGCGGTCCAGGGCACGCCGTTCAGTACAACGAAACCGATTCGGCACTTGCAGCGGCCCGATTCGGTTTCTCCTCATGCCGATCGTTCCGCACGACAAACACTGCTTCGGCTTGAGCGGGAGATGCGCCGCAAGTTCTCCGGTGATCAAACGATTGCGGCGCGGGCGGCAAGCTATGAACTGGCAGCTCGAATGCAATTGTCCGTTCCCGATGTTGTTTCACTGGATGAGGAATCGGGGCATACACGGCGGCTTTATGGGGCCGATAGCAAGAATGAAACGAAAGCTGCGTTTGCTCGAAACTGCATCCTAGCTCGTCGTCTAATCGAACGCGGAGTTCGCTTCGTCCAACTTTTTAACGGCGCTTACGCTTCGGGGGGACGAATCAACTGGGACGGACACAGTCGACTAAAGGAGCAATACGACGTCCACGGTGAAATCTTGGACCAACCCGTCGCGGGCCTCCTGAAGGACCTTAAGCAGCGGGGGATGTTGGAATCCACACTTGTGATCTTCGCGACAGAATTTGGCAGAATGCCGATGTTCCAGGCGGGAACGTTTGGCCGCGATCACAATCCAAACGGATTCACTTGCTGGCTAGCAGGAGCGGGCGTCAAACGAGGATTTAGTTACGGTGCTACCGACGATTTCGGATTCGCGGCGACCGAAGGCAAAGCGACGGTGCACGATTTTCACGCGACGATCCTGCATCTTCTCGGGCTCGACCACAAGAAGTTAACGTTTTACCACAACGGGATCCATCGCCGACTCACCGACGTCCACGGGCATGTGATTAAAGACGTCCTAGCGTAGCGTATTAGCCGTAAAACAGCCTGATCTCGGGTTGCGAACGGCTCTCTGCTTTGAAAGCCATTCGCACGGCACGCGCGTTGAACCGAGAGGGCACGCCGGCGAGCGCAAATGTGATTATGTTGGCATCGATTCGTGCTATGATGGAGTGCAATTGAGTTGCCCACCTGATTTCCCACCTCATGTTTTCGGAGCACGGCGTTGAAACGTTCTTGCGTCGCACTGGTCCTGACCAGCCTATTCCTACTCGCCGGCGATGCGTTGGCGGAGACTAAAAAAGTCGTTCTTGTCGCTGGCAAGCCTTCCCATCCGCCGGGCATGCATGAATTCAATGCCGGCGTCCAATTGATGACCAAGTGCTTGCAAGGTCAGGCCGATCTGGAGGTGGAATTCGTCTTGAATGGATGGCCGAAAGACGAATCGATCTTCGATGACGCTGATGCAGTCGTATTCTTCATGGATGGCGGCGGACGGCACGAGATTGTGCAAGAAAAGGGTCGCCGCTTGAGAATAATTCAGGGCTGGACGGAAAACGGCATGGGGCTGGGCTTCATGCATTACGGCGTTGAAGTCGTTCCGGATCAAGCCGGGAAGGAAATGCAACGTTGGATCGGCGGGCACTACGCCCACATGTTTTCCTGCAACCCGATTTGGGAACCGGGATTCACGACGTTTCCAGAGCACCCGATCGCGAACGGGGTAAAGCCATTCAAAATCAAAGACGAATGGTACTTCAATATGCGATTCCTATCCGATATCGATGGCAACGAAGCTACCGAAACCAACGGAATGACGTTCACGCCGATTCTCGTCGCGTCTCCATCTGATGATGTTCGAGACGGTCCCTATGTATACCCCAAAGGTCCGTACGAGCACATTCAAGCATCGAGCGGCCGCGCCGAAGCAATGATGTGGGCGGTCGAACGCCCCGACGGTGGCCGTGGTTTCGGTTTTACCGGAGGCCATTTCCATAACAATTGGGGGGACGAGAATTTCCGCAAAGTTGTCTTAAACGCGGTGCTTTGGATTGCCAAAGCAGACGTCCCCGTCAATGGTGTTCAATCGGACGTATCCAAAACAGACTTGGACGCAAATTTGGACCCAAAGTGATCGGCCTGGATTGCTGGTCATGTTCTTCGACGTTGCGATTGTTTGAAGCATGACCAACCTTCTGCGCCAGACAAGGATGACCTCCCCGAGCTTGCCGTGTGCCGCTCTTGGCTGCAGGGTAATTCTACAATCATTTTCCGAGCGCTAGTTCGACTTGGTTGATGACTGGGACTTCGTTACTAACGTCGCCATCGCATCGGCGAAAGCTTTTCCGATCGGAGCGAGAATGCTCGCCGACCCCATGTAGTGGTAATCACCGTTGGACACACTTTCTCGAAGACGCGTCAGCTCCTCTTCGCTGAAAGTGTTTTTGTAGAGCGATTCGATCGCTTGTAGGCTTGCTTGACGCGAAAGATCTCCCGCTTTGGTTTGCGTCTTCAACTCATCGATTCTAGGTTTGATCGTTTTCTCTTTTTGACGTAGGCGTACGACCTCTTGATCCCAGTATCGTTCTGTCAATACGGCGACGACGGTCTGATCGAACTCATTCATTTTCGCCGGTGCCGCCATTGCCTGACGGAATTCCTGATGCGTCGATCGGTATCGCTGTTGGTCTGGACCATACAATTCAGTCGGACCGCCGACCCCCAAAACTCCGATCACGACAGGTAGCTCTGGCGTTTGTAGGTCCGTGCGTACGTCACGAATGAATTGAGCAAGCAGTCGGCTGTACTCGGCATATCCGCCAGGTTGATCCCGATTCGGGTAGGTTCCACGATCAACCATATCGTTCCAACCTTGGAACCAGACAAATCCAGCCAAATCATAACCTTGCTCGGGGTCATAGTCGGGGTAGACGCGCCGAATGTCTTTCAACACGTGTTGAACATGTTCGATCATTCGTTGGTAATACTGCCCCGATGCGGCGCGTTTCGCTGTTTTGAGTTCCTCGATGTCTTTGTCTTGACGTTGAAACAGTTCCAACTGTTGCTCGTTAAACTGATATGGCTCGACACCTGGAGGCCGGAAGTCGGTATTTAGACTTTTCCCTCCCCAAGCTGTTTTGATCAACAAGATCGGTTCTTTGAGCGTCTGATGAAGGTAGATTCCGAAGGTGAATTCGGGGCCGATCTTTGGTCCCCCACGTTCGGCCCCGTAGCCGATCGTCAGTCGACCATGTTGCTCGATTTCGGAAGAGCCGATTGAAGAAATCCAAACGTCTTGGCAAACGACGGGTTCGCCATCGGCATCGAGCATCTTTTCAAGCAACGGAGCAGCTTGATCATTGAGACGCATCGCATCAAACGTCCGGACATGCGCGTGACCTTGCATGTTCGATTGGCCGGCAAGTACGAATACTTTCAGCGATTTCCGTTCTCCGGCGTGAACGGCATCGAAGAAACACAGAGCCGGCCCAACGATCGCTAACAGCATCAAGCCCCCCCGACGGATGACGTTTGCGGAGCGGTGGAATGGCGTTCGCGACATGTTGATTGATTCCCTTACGTGAACGAAAGTAGCAGCGTCGATGGACGAGAATCAATTTATACGAACCAAGCCGATCAGTGGGAGTTCGACGGCGTTCGACAACCCAGGGCCCCAGTGAATCCACCTGACATCCATCCAACCGTAATCGCTGGCTCAGAAAGTCGGTAGTAGAAATCGACGCTTAACCATTGCCCCTAAAGCGACGGCAAAGTCGCGTGCCCGGTCTTGGCTGAAGTTGGCACACGGTCCCGAAGAGTTTCCGTTCTTCTGATGGCTAGTGAGAAGCACGACAGACCGAAATTGTCGGCGAATCTGGCTGCCTAATGATTCGGCGCATGACCCGCAGTCGGATCGCTACAGATTTTGTTCAAAGATCGAATCGAATGAATCCATTTCGAGTGCGGATTGAAGCGATGTTTCCATGTATCGCTGGCGGGCTAGTTCGAGCAGCTTGGTAGGATCGGGCGGAGACTTCGATTCGACGCCGTAAACTTCGAGTTCCAAAATTACCTCGTCACGACACTTTAAAACCAATTCCGTAAACTCCTCCATGTCGATGCCGAACCGCTGTTGGAGCAAATCGCGGCATGCATTTACAGATTTACTGTTGGCGTCCCAAATCGCACCGGAAATCAGAGCACCGCCACGGACGATTTGAGCGAGCGGGCTCCTGGCGCGATCATCCAAATGGTCGCGAACACTCGAGACGATCGTATCGGGAAAGTTCCAATTTCGGAGCAGCATTCCTCCGATTTCTGCATGGTCAACGCCGTAGCAATCACGCTCTGCGATCGGGAGCTCGAGTCCCACATGCTGCTGATAGAACGCCAAATACCATTCACCTTCTGCCTGAGCAAGCAATAGCGTGCCGACGTGGGCGAGCAGTCCGGTTGTGTATGCGTCTTGGGCATCGACTTCGGAAAACCGCTTACTCAACTGGAAGGAGGCTGACGCAACGGTCAAAGCGCGACGCCAAAAATCATTGTACAGCACACGTGCCGAACCGTGCGAAAACGCATGCGTGATACTGAACGTCATCGCGATCAACCGCATGCTACGCTGGCCCAGCAACGTGACGGCCTGATTGAGGTTTGTCACCGGTGCGGTCAGTCCGAACCGCGGTGAGTTCACCAAACGCATCACCCGACTTGCCATCGCCGGATCCGTCCGGATGCACTCGACAATTTCCATCGTCGTGCAGTCTTCTTGTTGAGTCAGTTGCAGCAGCGATTGTGCAACTTCGGGGGGAGTATGAAGAAGGTCCGGACGCTGGATAAGACGCTCAATCCGCTGAATCGTTTTTTCGTTCGTCATGCTCAATTCCGTTTCCCACCGATGTCTTCCGACATCCAACTAAACGTTTGTCTTGGGAAACCTACGTCGCAATCACTCAACGAACCGGCTCGCGAGGGAATCTCCGATGCGAATTCAAAGTCGGAAAACCCTCGCTCCGTTAACGATGGTCCAAATGGCACACCGTCGGCGGCGTTGACTGCAGAAAGTCAACCTTCGTTCGGGTCAGGATTAAACGGATCCCGCGGAGGTCTCGCCCAAATCCAATCACTGAACTTGGTCCCGCAGCGCATACATCGCCAGCGGATCCGAAGCAACGGCAGATGGATGAGTTGCTTGAACCAACGAGAGCGAAAACACTCCGACGGACGGTTTTGACAGCGAGGACAATGAACCATTGCTTTACCCACGAGTTGACAGAGTCACCCCCCAGGATAGGTTGCCAAAATCATCTGTGAAAGAGTTTGGCACCAGTATCCGATGGAAACAACAGAATCTCAGACCAGCGAAACGATCACCAATCGAGATCACTTCGGGACGCCAGTCGGCGACTAATTTTTCCGTCGTCTCCCGTCAGCGAGTCGAGCCATCCGAGGATACCGGCCAATGAAATTTGCTGCCCTTCGTGAATCAGCAACGGCGCATCAGTGCCGCCGACAAACGTTGAGACGTGCTCTCGTGACGATTCCGGCATTTGGCTTAGCAGTTCATTCTTCTCGTGCTCATCACGACAAATCAAATACATCCGCTGCTTCCCGCCACATTCCATCAACGTCGGGCGAACGACGTCAATCGCTGCCTCCACCGACATGACATTGGGAACGGAACTTCCCGTCCAAGTCTGGGTCTTGTCCATTCCGCTGGTGTCCGACGCGGCGGCTTGGTTGGGTAACATCGATGTCGTCGTCTCACAAGACGGGCCGAAATCGCGATCCTGAGTTGTGTCCGTCGATTCTTTGATGCATTGCCGAGTGATATCTGAAGATTCCAGTTTGAGTTCGGCGACCCAATTTTCAATCGCCGTCGAATTCGGAGCTTCGATCACCGTGAAGAGATGAGAGGCGACACAATTTTCATGCAGCCTTAGCAGAACCGTTTTCCGAGGCGATTCGGGTGGGCTATTCGGATCATCCCAGGGATTGGGTTGGCCATCGAGTTCCTTCGAGAGCGTCTGAATGCCTTGTACGACCCTAGCAGACGCATCGGAGTAAATTTCGACAAGCTCGGTCAGTCCGGTCCCGATTTCATTGACGATGTCAATCGCAACAAGGCGTGCTTTTCGAGTCAGCAACATCTCCCCAAGATCACAAGCTTTCGCCAAGGCGTCCCGATGATAGGCAGCATCCCGACCGTTCGTGGACGCTTGATTAGTGGGCGAACTCGGTGTTTGCGGTGAATTTTCACCAGCCACGAACTGCTGACGAAGACCGTCGCAGTGAGACTTTAGCAATCGCAGTGCGGTTATTGTCGAGGAGAGATCGAGTCGCCGGTCCTGTAAAAATAGCCGCAGGTCTCTTTTCACCTGTTGTAATGACTGATCGGCGATCAAGTCGGCATGTTCGCCATCGATCACGTGATTCAACCAATGATTGATGCAGGAATGGATACGATCGTCGTCATGCAGTTCGGAAGGATCCAGGCTATTTAGCTGTTCCGCCAATAGACTTCGCCGCCCAGAGCGATCGGGCGCAAACCACTGTTCCACAACTGCCCGCAGAGGTGTCGTATCCAAATAGCAGCGACGAACGATTCGCTTCGCAAACTCTGTAGCTGGAGCTTCGGATGTTTTGGGATTCCCGAGCCAAGTGAGCAACAGCTCTTTAGCGTGGTGTGGTCCTAAGAGCGCCGCTTGTCGATCGCTCGGCTCACCGATTTGAGCGAGGCCGACAGTTCGCAGGGACGGCGTGGTGGTGGTTTTCGTATCGAGTTCCCGTCCGTTCTCGAACCAATGGCGACAGACGGTCGCGTCGGCCCACAGGTAACTGACGACGGTCTCGGTGACGCGTCTTTCATCCGCTCGATCCGCCGGTGCGATCACGTAGGCATCATGCAACGGGGTTCTTGCGGCGGGAACAGACGGCCAACCGACTCCCGAATCTCCCGGATAACCGTGCCCGGGCTGAAGGTAATACTCCATCTCGCTCAGCGCGGACTTGGTCGCGTGCAGGGCGATCGGTCTCGACGGGTCACCTTGAAATCGGTTGGTCGTCAGAAGCGAGACAATTGAGACACTTTCGAGCGCCTGCTCGTCAAGGATATGACGCAGCAGATAGACGACATCAAAGTACATTCCGCTGCCGGTCCCACCGGTCAGTGAGGCAACCACATAAACCTTCAGCGGCAGATTTTTCTGGGGCTGGCCTTGATCTCCGAGTGAATCGGCGACTGAATCTTTCAGTTCAGCGACCGCGTTGGCTAGGGTTTCAAGTACTTGTTGACTGTGATCGAGTAACGCGAGCCGACCGAGTGGGCGCATTCCGCCGGTTTGCCCATTGCGTGGAACATTATAGATCCACCTCCGAGATATCGACGCGAGGCGTTGAGTCCCCGCCGTTCGATACTCCTGTGGCGTTTTCAAGTTTGCGGTGACAATGTATGGCCGTTTCGCTTGATCGGTCGGATCAATTAACATTGCCGATTGAGTGGCGTCTCGATCGGTGTCGATCAGGACACTGTGGAGCGTCAGCGGTGAACTGGCCCCTCGATCGAAAACTCGACTCCGTATCTGATTCAAAGCGTCAAGACCGGTGCCGCCCAAGGCGACGACTAACGTCTGTGTTGGCTGCGTCCCAGGCGTATCTCGCTGCTGATGGGTCAACTGAGGAAGATCAACCACCGAAGTATCGGCGGACACGGTTGCCGGTGGCGGTTCAGTTGGAACCGCAACGACGCCATGTGGATTCACTAGCTTGTTGACGAAATCGGCGCATGATTCGAATCGACGTTCGGGTTGTTTTTCCAGAGCACGCGCGACAATCGGTCGATCGGTGGCCGGTAGCGGAGATAAGTTGGGAGCATTATGAACGTGCTGAGTCGCTAGCTGAGCGATCGTTCGTCCATCAAAGGGACGGGTGCTCGTCAACATTTCTTGATAGAGCACCGCTAAAGAATACTGGTCGCTATGCAAACTCGGCCGGCCGTCAAAAACTTCTGGTGGCGCATAAATCGGTGTCAAACCACCGACCAAACTGCAATCCGCTTCGCCGAGGTCTTTCAGCAATCCAAAATCCGCAACCTTAACGCGCCCGCCGACCATCAAAAGGTTGCCCGGTTTGATATCCAAGTGCTGAAGCTTGTAATGCTGATGCAAGTAGTCGAGCGCCTCGGCGGCATCACGTAGGTAATTCAGCAAAACGTCACGAGGGACACCACACGATCCACGTTTCCGATGCCCGCGAAAAGTGTCTTCTAGGGTTCCGTCTGCTAGTTCCGTAACAATAACAAGTTGCCCATCAATGAACTCGAATCGCTCCAAGGTCAAAATGAATGGGTGCTGGATACCACGAATGCGTTCAAGCGATTTAAGCTCTTGTGAAGCATGTCGTTCGCCGTGTCTGCCGTAAACAAACTTGACCGCTTTCTTCAAACCGCCTGGCGCAACGGCCTGCCACACCTCGCCAAAACCGCCTTGGCCAAGTCGCTTTTCGAGGACATAACCTTCGATCGGTTCGTATCCGGCTTCGATCAGATGATTCGTGACAGTGGGCATCTTCGTTATTAAATTCACGAGCGGCGATTAGAGGTCGCTGAAGTAACTACGGCAGGCGCGTTCGAGATAGTCCGGACGCATTGATGGTGGCTGTTGCCGGTATCTGCAGAACGCTTCGACTTGTTTCAAAAGGTCACGTGGATGACAGCGACGCGGACTACGATCGGTCTTTTGGTAAAACGCCAACATGTACTCGGCTGCTTCCGGCGTATCGGCGAATCCCATTTGCCGCATGACGTTCTTCATCAGTTCCCGGTACTCGTTCGCGTCAGGATCGCCAACGAAAATTTTGTAGGGGACGCGTCGCAAGAAGGCCTCATCGACCAAGTCATTGGGGTCGAGGTTGGTTGAAAAGATCAACAATTGTTCGAACGGAATCTGGATTTTCTTTCCCGTCGGAAGCGTTAGGAAATCACACCGATTCTCCAACGGGACGATCCACCGATTGAGCAACTCTTCGGGTGCGATTCGTTGACGTCCGAAGTCATCGATCAACAAACACCCGCAGTTACTTTTCATCTGCAGCGGCGCTTCGCAGATATTGCTTCGAGGATCATGGCGTACTTCTAGGTTGTCCATGATCAACTCACCACCGACCATTACCGTCGGGCGCTGAATCCGTAACCAGCGTCGATCCCACTCTTGGGCCTTAAGAATTTTCCCGTTGGTTTCGGGCACCGGAGCGGACCGATGGAATGCATCGTCCTGCAGCTTGATCAAATTTCCATCATCCAGGATCGCATGGGGGATCCAGATTTCTTGCCCTAGACATTCGGTCAAACACCGGGCGATCGTCGTTTTTCCGTTTCCAGGTTCGCCGAACAAGAATAAGCCAGAATTGCTGTTGATCGCCGGTCCCAAGCAGTCCAGAAGTTCACGTTGATACGAAATCTGTGACATCGCTTTGCTCAGTTGCCGTTCGGTCACCGGATCAAGTCCGGCTGCCTGTGCTTCGACACTGAGCACGTAGTCGGACAAGGGAACCGGAGCCGGGCCGACATAGCTGCATTGCTTCATCTGCGTCTGAGCTCGGTTCTGCCCCATCTCGGTTAACGAGTAGTAGTAGTCGTTAAAGGGAGCGGGGCGAACATGCGCGATCAACTTTCGCGTGCGCATCGCATCAAGGATGGGATCGATCACCTTGAACGGCAATCCGATGAACTCGGAAAGATTGCGACCGCTCATCGTTCCAACGCTGAGGAACGTTTTTAAGATTAGGCCCTCGACATAGGAATCGCTGAGTCCGGTTTCAGGCAGCGAATTGGTTTCCGCTGGCCAGAACGTATCATCAGTCAAAAGACTGCCGAGCAAGCCGATGTCGACCGCTTGTGTATCGTGGACAGAAACAGACATAGGGATAAACCGATATTGCGTTTTGGTAGGTGTGGGGCTTGAGAGTCCTACTAAGCAACTCGATGTAAGAGTAGCTTGCGTTTAAGCAAATGCCCTCGCCCCCCCGGATGTCTTCTTCGTAGCAACGCGAAGTCCCACTCCTGGGAAAGAAATGCTCTGTTTGCCCCGTCACCCTGTCCCAGCCTGACTCTTTAAACTCGCCATAAGATGCGAGCTACGGATGACACTCCAATCAAGAACGTTGCTGTCCGCCGATTGGTCGATCGCCCGGCAGATGAGTCCAAGACAAATCCGATCACAGTGTCTACTGCACGCGATGAGGGGAAGCAGACAAATTCGTGACAGAAATTGCGGCGATCCTTCCCCCCCTGTCAAAGTGCGACCTAGATTTAGGGAGTTTCCCCCACGACCGAACAGTCGTGACGTACTACGCTCGCTATAGAATGATCCTTCGCAATGAGTTCGGTCGACAGCTCCGCATTGGAACGACTAAGCCACGGAACCGCTTTGTCCGGTGACGTTTGGTTTTTGTCGGGTTCGTTGGAGCCGCGTGACACGCTTCGTCACCTGCCAATCGATGAAGTGGAATTTACGATCGGGCGTAAGGCGGGTTGCTCACTTAAGTTGCAATTCAATACCGTTAGCGGGAAACACGCCAAACTAAGCCTACGCGACGGCATCTTGTACCTTTGCGACTTAGGCAGCACGAATGGCACCTATGTCAACGGCGAGCGAATCGAAGGCGAAGTGGTTATCGAAGAAGAAGATCTAATTCACTTCGCCGAAGCCGCTTTTCGTGTTCTGCGACAGTCACCGACAGGTCAAGCAACCGGTACGATCGCGAAGAACGTTTGCGATGAAGCACTCGCGCTGGTGCAGTTCGATCGGATGATGAGCGAAAAACTCGTCCGTCCACACTTTCAAGTGATAGTCGAAATCGATAGCGAAGCGGTCATCGGTCACGAGATCCTTGGTCGTGGTAGCGTGTTTGGACTCGAGTCCGTCGCGGCGATGTTTCATGCCGCCAGTCAACTGAATTTGGAAGTCGAACTGAGCCAGTTGTTGCGTTGGGAGGGCATCCGCGTTGGGCGGGACCTGCCGCCGCGTCCAAATCTCTTCGTCAATACCCATCCCAAAGAGATGGAAGATTCGGCCAAACTGATCGACTCGCTAGTGAAAGTGCGACGGATCGCTGACAACGCCGACATGGTGCTAGAGATTCACGAAGCGAGCGTGACCAACCGGACTGTCATGCGAGAACTTTCTGCCGCCGTCAAAGACCTAAATATTGAATTGGCCTTCGATGACTTTGGATCCGGCCAAGCCCGACTCGCCGAGTTGATCGAATCACGTCCTGATTACGTCAAGTTCGACATCAGTTTGATTCACGCGATCGATCATGCCGACGCGGCCCGGCGGCAAATGCTTGAAACACTGGTCAAAATGGTTCGCGATCTAGAAATCAAAGCGCTCGCCGAAGGCATCGAAACGTCAACCGAAGCACAAGCCTGTGTCGATATCGGCTTCGATCTCGCTCAAGGCTACTACTACGGCCGTCCGGCGCCCCTCTAATCTGACGGTTTCTTGACCGCCAGTGATTTTTGCTTGCATCGCCAGGTTGATAAGTTTTGTCGGTTGTAACGGATCGATCGGTCAACCCTGATTCGGAACGTTTGGCATCACCGATTTTATGCCGCCAGTCGTCGCAACCCGTCCGATCAACACGACAGGACTGGCGTACGCTCGGTCTTAACGATGGTTCAACGCGACCCGCATGGACGCGAAACACGATGTTTCAGGTTTGAGTTCCTCCCGGAATCGACACAAACCTTAGCTAGGACAGGATGCCATGAAGTGTAGTGAGCGAAATAGGAATTCGCTTTTTTACCGACGACTGCTAGTCCAGTCGCTCGTGTTTCCCTGCGCAACTTTGGCACCCATTTCCGGCTGGCTGTCCGACGCATCGATTCGTGCTTCTGATCCGATCCAGCACCCGCTGTATCTCCAAACCATCGCGACCGATGTCGCTCATCGCAATCATTCGGTCGCCGGGACGCAGCACAACAAGACGCCTCGTCGCCTGCCCAAACCGACAGCGACTCAGCGGGCAGCAGCTCAGCCCCCAGCGACCCGACAAACGTCAGGTGAAGTCGCCGCATCACTAATCGGCACTCCCATCGTGACCGACAACCGTGCCGATGATTCAACCGTCGATCGCTATGCGACCAATCCCGACCTAGATCAATTTTTGCCACGAGCAAATCGGGGCATCCGGGCGACGGTCGAATCCGCGCCGGAGCGTGAACGAGCGGTCGCACCATTCGCTGATGATGCCCCGCAATCGCCGATCGAACGTGCCGCGCGACGCCTCGCGAAAATCCGAAGCACTTCATCCGTCGATTCCACACCCGCCAAAGACGGTCGCTGGTTGCAGTCGGTCACCACGGACTCTTGTACGCATCGCAGTCAGCAACACCTCGCTGACGCTTATCGCGAATACCGTGTCGGAGCTTGGGCATCCGCGGAAGCATCGGCATGGAAAGCACTGCACTTGATCGCGACGGGCATCGATGTTGCCGATCGTCAAACCGCCGTTTCGCAAACTTCACCAACGGCGGTGAACGACCTTCGAAACGCCAAATTGGCCATCGTCGAAGGGCGAGAATTCATGACAGGCGGAGCTTCGATTGACTTCGATCGCCTGGCGGCCATCGCGGCCTCTCATCAAACACCAGTCTTTCAAGTTGACTTGTCTGCCGGGCAAGGTCTGCCTTCCGGCTTGACGTCAACCGAAGCAACCGATCGCTACTTTGACTATGCCAGAAACAAACTGGCGAGTTTGGCTGAATCTCAAGTCACCGCCGCACAAGCACTTGATCTTCTGGCCGCGATCGAATTAGGGCGAGACCAACAAAGCCGCTTACCCGAAGAAACATCATTGTGCTTTCGGCGTGCCGCACTTCAAGGTCAACCCGAGAACGGGTCACTCGCGTCACGACTGGGAATGCAACTCGCCGACATGGGCCTGGATCGCGAGGCAGCATTCACACTTCAGCATGCGATCGATCTAAACGGTGATCACGATATCGAGACCGCAGCCACCCTCGCGAAAGTGGTCGAACGATTAGGCGATCGCGAAGCCGCGTTACGTTTGACCGCAAGTCTAAGACGGCAGATGCCGCAGTCGACGCCGACGCGACGAATGCCGGAAATCGTTGAACTTTCTCCCGACCAATTTGCCGCGATCTCCCCTCCGATGAACGTGATGGCTTCACAAGACCTGATGCCCCATCACTCAGTCCCGACGCGACCTACGTCCGCTCGGCAATCTGACGATCGCCAGTCAACGGAATTCGCGGCATTCCGGATGCCCCGTTCAAAACAATCGGTGGCTATCCCATCGGGTCACGCCGGCACACCGAACACATTGTCTGGCCGGTCGACACAGCCTGCCGGAACAACACATTTTCCCGAACAAGCCGCGACCCCGCAGCGGCCCACGTCTTCGCCCGTCAAGCGTTTTGTCAACAAACTGCGATTCTGGTAGGGCTCCCGTTTCTCCCATCATCGCGGTCGCCCGCTTTTGGCGACACCGAATTCATCACACCGAACGTTTTCGTCAGCAAGAACTCAAATGAACAATCAACGACGAACACGAATGGAGATTCTTCGTTCGATCGCGATTCTGATCGCCATGGGACCGTTCCTAGTGGCTACATCGATCGATCAAACAAGCGGACTGTATGCCCAAACTTTGTCTTCGATGATGCATGAAACGCCTTCCGAAGTCACACCGCCAGGCAACCGACAAAACTTGGTTCATCCGACTTCCAGCGTTGACGCCCGCTTCTCGGACGACGAATCCTGCGGCTGTCGAAATGTCCCCGGCGGTTACCCGTGTCAATCGGGTTGTCCGAAGTGCATGGTCGGGGTCGATTGTGGCGACACTTGTGGCGGCGAAGGACGTTGGCGAAACATGCGGCCAATGGATTTTGACGCCTATGGGCCGGGCGGTTACGCGGGACCTTCACGATTGGCACACTTGGGCGTTTATCGCTTGCGCCCCGGCGATCAAATTCAAGTTTTCTACTTGATCACGCGTCGTCAAAATCAAGGTGAGTATCGATTGGCCCCAGGTGATGAGGTTTTGATCGAATCGGTCGCCGACGAAGATCTTCAACGAGGCACACTTGAACGCGGTTTGGTCATTCAGCCTGATGGGACGATCACGGTCCGATTGCTGGGCCAGATTCATGCGGCGGGTTTGACCGTCCGACAATTGCGAGACGTGCTCGAGCAAAAGTATACAAAACTCTATGACGAACCCTCCATCGACGTTACGCCGGTGGTGGTCAACAAACTTGCCGAAGACATTCGCAACGCGGTCGGTGGCGCAAGCGGACTCCAGCAACAAGCTTTGACCGTAACCGTCATGCCCGACGGCAAAATCCGTTTACCGGGAATCGGTGGCTTGTGCGTGCAAGGATTCTCTCTGCCAGAGTTGAAAAAAGAAATCAACTTACGCTATCAAGAGATCGTGATCGGTCTAGAGGCCGAACCGATCCTGACGCAGCAAGCGTCTCACTTTGTTTACGTACTTGGCAACGTCGCGAATCCTTCGCGCATCGAACTGACCACTCCAACGACTGCTTTGGGAGCCATCGCCCAATCAGGAGGCCACACTCCAGACGGCAACATGCGTCAGGTGGTCGTACTACGACGCGCCGAAGACTGGCGTTTGGTCTCGACAATGTTGGATTTGCAAGGCGCCGTCTATGGCAGACGTCCAACCCCGAGCGACGAAATCTGGTTGCGAGATGGTGACGTGGTCATCGTTCCCGATCGTCCCATCGTCCGCTTGGATAACTGGATCGATCAGGTCTTCACACGTGGAATCTATGGGGTGATCCCGATTTCATTTGACACGGACTGATCGATCGAGGGTTCTCACCTCGCTTGGTATGAAATCGCCGAAGCCCCGGCAATTGCGACGAAACCGTGGAAAGTAACCCTCGACAAACCAAGTTGAACGCACGCCCGGTGTTAACGCGTATGGCACACGGGATAAGAGGACGACAAACCGAAACTCTCGGCGAGTTCCGAAACTTCATCATATCCTCTTGTGGACAGTCTTATCTTCGCATGATCCGGCCGTAGTATTCGGGTTGCCGATCGGCGAAACGGTCGATTACGTGAGCGCCAGGTACACGTTCGATCCGTTTCGTTCTCGCTTGCTCGATATCGATCTCTGCCCAGATCAAAATCTCGCTCGTTGCGTCGGCCGCGGTGAGTACGATTCCGTCAGGACCACAGATCGAACTTTGTCCGGAAAACACGGTTCCGTTTTCGCAGCCGACTCGATTCGCAGCCGCAAAGAAGAGGTTGTTCTCATGACTTCTCGCCCGTGGAACGATCTCGGCCACTTGCTGGCCTTCGAGCGGCCAATTGGTCGGTAAGGCAACGAGATCGGCCCCGTTGAGGGCTAGGCATCGGGAGGGTTCGGAAAACGAGCCGTCGTAACAGATTGCCATGCCGAGCTTGAATTGGCTGCCGCGGGCGGTCGAGGCCTCGACAGGCTCGTACGATTGAGTACCCCGGTCGGCAAACCGATCGATCCCCAAATGCGGCAAATGGACCTTGCGATAGCATGCCAGGATGCCTTGCCCGCCGATCAGGGCACATGCATTGAAAATCTGGTCATCCTTTCGTTCAATGAAACCGATGACTGCCAACAGTTGGCATGCCTGGCAGGTTTGCGATACCTTGCGCAGTTGCGGTGAATCGAGCGTGAGGGCGTTTTTGAACGCCGAGTCACGTGTCTCATACACATATCCGGTCAGCATACACTCGGGAAAAATCACCAAATCGGCACCGAGATTGCGTCCCGTTTTTTTTGAATCCACGACATCGATCTGCGCCGCCTTTTCGAGCCACTGACAAACGCGAGAAACGTTGCGATCGACGGCGGCAAATTCAATGTCGGTCTGGGCACAAGCGATCAACATCGTCACACCAGCTTTAGCATACGAGTACTTTCAACACCCATTGGACTTAAATGAGCGATTCCGACTTTGATTTTGACCTATTCGTGATCGGAACGGGACCCGGCGGTGAAGGCGCCGCGATGCAAGCGGTCAAAGGCGGTTTGCGGGTCGGTGTTGCCGAACGTTATCGTCAGATCGGCGGCGGGTGCACCCATTGGGGAACGATCCCTAGCAAGGCGTTGCGGTATACGATCACCAACACCATGAATGTGCTCAAAAATCCGGTCTTCCGTGAAATGGGCATTCACGCCAGTCCCACGATGGAGCAATTGCGTCGCGGCACCGCACAAATCATTGCCAAACAAGTCACGATGCGGCAATCGTTTTATGATCGAAATGATGTGCCAATTCAATTTGGGCACGCCAGATTCGTTGATGACCATACGGTTCTAATCGACGAGAAAGAACCTGTACGAGCGAAACAGTTTGTGATCGCGACCGGGACCCGGCCTTATCATCCGCCCAATGTCGACTTCGATCATCCGAATATCTATGACAGCGATGGGATCCTGGACCTCGCGGAAAAACCCGGCACGATCACGATCTATGGTGCGGGGGTGATCGGGACCGAGTACGCCTCGATGTTTCGCAACTTGGGCGTCAAAGTTAACTTAGTCAACACGCGTAGCCGGTTGCTTGAATTTCTTGATGATGAAATCGTCGATGCACTCGCCTACCATCTCCGCGATCAAGGTGTCGTCATCCGGCATGACGAAGTCGTTGATCGAATCGAAGGGACCGACGATGGCGTGATCTTGCATCTTAAAAGTGGCAAACGTATCAAATCGGATGTTTTGTTGTGGGCCAACGGGCGTAGCGGAAACACCGAGGAATTGGGACTCGAAAACGTTGGCTTGCAGGTCAATAAGCGAGGACAACTCGAAGTCGACCAGCAGTTCCAAACCGCTCGAGAACACATCTATGCCGTCGGCGATGTGATCGGATATCCGTCGCTTGCCAGTGCGGCCTATACTCAGGGCCGCGCCGCCGCGATGCACATCCTCGAACAAAAAAACGGAAATCTGCGACTCGACGATATCCCAACGGGTATCTACACCAGTCCAGAAATCAGTTCGGTGGGCCAGACAGAGCGTCAACTCACCGAAGCTTGCATTCCCTACGAAGTCGGCCAATCTCAATTCAAGAGTCTTGCTCGCGCGCAAATCATGGGCACGACCGTGGGGATGTTAAAAATTCTGTTTCACCGCGAAACACTCAAAGTCCTCGGCGTGCACTGTTTCGGTGCGAACGCATCGGAAATCGTCCACATCGGCCAAGCGGTCATGGATTCACAGGATTTGAATTTGGAGTATTTCTTCGAAACAACGTTTAATTATCCGACCATGGCCGAAGCGTATCGCGTCGCCGCGCTAAATGGATACAACCGGCTCTTCTAAAACACCATAGCGCCCCGGCAGCGAGTACCGGTCGCAACGGACCGTGGCAGGTGACAGCCACGATTGCCCTCGCGGCATCAGGCTAAGGCGTCTCAATTTCCGGTTCGACGTCGTACTCCGTCGGCCAGTTTTTGGGCCGGTAATTCAGTGACTGATCTTCATAGCGTCGGATCGCCGTTTCGTGGATCACAGGTTTCCGACGTACCAGTTTTTTGCCACGGCCCCATGCGATCAGTTGACGACGTCTTGCCAAGTGGGGACGCGGGATGCGCATCCCATGAGTTTGCTTCGGAAACAGCTCGGCCCCCCACCACCTCCATGTCAACGATCGATGAAGCTGATCGGCATAAGACGAAGGTGTTTCTGCGGCGAGTAACTTTTGAACGCGGATCGGATCAAAGACAACACCGGCCTGAAACGCTTGCATTACCATCCACTGCATCGTGATCTTCGCCAAACCACTTTCGGCCTCGCAGTAGCCTCCGCCGATGTCCGAATGTGACCCGGCAAACCAGACCTCCTTGAAGTCTTGGTCTTCGCGACGCGTGAAAAGGTTCTGCGCAAAGAATGCCCGATACTCGTCAATCGCCACCGCGTGCCGTACCACGCTGACGCTTGGATTGTTCGCGGAGTAAGCGTAACGTAGATAGTCGTACGCCCATGAGATCGATGACACCGTATCCCAAGCCCCGAGAAAGATGAAGGGTTTTTCATAGAGGGGACGCGAAAACTGTTTTCGGAATCGTGTGAGTCGCTCAAAGTTGATTCGCTTCCGGCGACGACTTTCGATTTCTGAAAGCGCGTACTGAACGAGATGACGATTGCCTCGCCATAGAATCCCAACGCCGTGCAATAGCGCCGCGATGATACGAACGGTGTAGGCACCACGACTAAAACCGAATAAATAAATCCGGTCGCCGGGCTCAAAATGTTCGACGATGAACCAATACGCATGCTCGATCGTCTGGCGGTAGCCAACGCCGAGTGCAAGCCCCATCGTTCGGCTCAGAGCCTGTCCCGGCCGAGTCAACGCCATCGATGGGCTGAACGTACCGACTCCCGGTGAATAGAACGCAACTTGGTTCTCGTCGGTCTGCAATGCATAGTGCAAACGAAGGACATTCGTTTGATCGATTTCAAACTCATTCCCGGTTCCGTCACAGCAAAC
The DNA here is from genome assembly GCF_008312935.1 of Roseiconus lacunae. Taxonomy (NCBI): domain Bacteria; kingdom Pseudomonadati; phylum Planctomycetota; class Planctomycetia; order Pirellulales; family Pirellulaceae; genus Roseiconus; species Roseiconus lacunae. The sequence goes on from NZ_VSZO01000008.1 coordinate 238,938, forward strand.
AACGATGTTCTTGCCCATCCCTGACGTACTCTCCCGATTATCGCGTCGCACATCGAAGTGCTTAAACCGTTTGGATTCGTGATTGCTGGTTCAACTGTTTGACGATCGCTTGCGGATCACCTTCCTTTTTTAACAACTGTCGCTGACGTTGGGCCCAATCACCCTCGATGGCGATCTCTCTAACAAACAGCAACTCCGACTCACATCGTAAATCTTGAGCCACTTCGCGAAGTTTGTCGACCAGGTCGTTTGCGATCTCAGGCACACGCTTCTCGGTGTAATCGAACGTATTGACCAACGTCGCCGATGCCCCATATCGTGCGGCCCTCCATTTGTTCTGCCTGACCATCATTGGGTGACAGTCGAACTGGTACATGCCGTTGTCGATTTCGTCACTGAGATATTTGACGAGGCACTGAATCAATGCAGTTAAGCCACAAACATGATCCATGTTTCCCGGCATGTCGCACATGCGGACTTCGACGGTGCCAAAATTATGATGCGGGCGAACGTCCCACCAGATTTCACGGATCGTATTGATGAACCCGGTGTCGACCATGTGATTGACCAACCAAACGTATTCACTCCAGTTCCGCATCAAGGTTGGCAAACCGGCAGTTGGCAAGCCTTCCATTACCTTGCTGCGGTAGGAATGCAGCCCGGTGTCACGGTTTTCCCAGTAGGGGCTACTCGCAGACAAGGCCAGCAGCATCGGCAGATATTGCATGATTCTGTCGCAGATCATGACCGCCTTGTCACCGCTGTCGACTCCGACATGCACGTGCAAGCCGAACGTGATCAGTCGTCGCGCCATCACTTGCAGCAAGCGCATCAGACCTTGATACCGTTCATCGTCGGTGACGACTTGGTCCAGCCAATGACTAAACGGATGCGTCGCTCCCCACCATAGCTCCAATCCCAAATCGTCGGCGGCCGATTGCAGTGGCAAAAGTTTGCCGCTCAGATCCCGGCGTGCTTCCCCGACGGAATCGCAAACACCACTGATGACCTCGACGCAACATTGCATTAACTCGTGTTTGCAAAATTCTCGCGCCGGCATCGGTACCGCATCGAGCAACTCATTGCTGCGTGATGTCAGCGAATAGTTCTGCGTATTGACAATTCCAAGTTCCAATTCCACGCCAAGGGTGTGTGATGCATTGGCATGAAAATGGAATTTGCTCATCGTCGGGCCGGATCGAAGTAACGGATTGCGGTAGATGCGAATAGTTTAGCGGCATGTGCGATCGCCTGTTCGTCAATATCGAACGTTCCGGTGTGCAACGGCGCGGCGCCGACCTGCGAACCGGAGACTCCAAGACGAAACATCGCCCCCGGAACATGCTCTAAATAAAACGAGAAATCTTCGCTGCCCATACTCGGAACGTCAATCCACTCGACCGCACCGGGGTTTAGCGTGTCGACGATCGCATCATGAATCAGACCGACAAGCTTTTTGTCGTTGATCACCGCGGGTGCTGTTGTTCCCCATTTTAAACGCACGTCGACGCCGAACTCCTGCTTGACCGATTCACAGATCACATCAATTGTCTCCAGTGCCTTGCGTCTGGCCGACGGGTGCAGCGTCCGCAACGTCCCCGAGGCGGTCGCGGTATCAGGGATGACATTCGCACTGTGTCCCGCTTGAACGGTACCGATCGAAATCACGACGGTGTGGTGTGGGTCGATCGCCCGATTGATTCTTCGGTATAGCGCCTCGATCAGCGACACACAGGCTTCGATGGGATCTTTGGCAAGATGAGGCCGCGCACCGTGACCGCCTTGCCCTTGAATTTGAATTTCAAATTGGTCGCAAGCCGCCGTTAACGCGCCTTCCCGAATGCCGATACAGCCAACTTGCCGCGTCGGGTCAACGTGTAACGCGATGATTGCGTCAACGTCCGAAAGCGCTTTGTGATGGATCATGTGAAGAGCGCCTTCGGAAATCTCTTCGGCAGGCTGGAGCACCGCACGGACTGCGATGGGCCACGGCAGTGTGCCAGATTTATCCATTTCCTTTAAGATTTGCATCGCCGCGACAACAACGGTCGCATGCACGTCATGACCACAGGCATGCATGACTCCTGCTTTGCAACTTCGGTATGGCACCATCTTTTCGTCTTGGATAGGCAAACCGTCGATGTCGCCTCGGATAGCCAACCGTGGTTCATCGGCCAAGCTTGAATCTGTCACTAAGTCAGCCGTTAGTCCACGACTATCGCCGGCCAGTCGGACCGGCAACTGCAACGCACAAAGACGTGATTTCAGTTCGTTCGTCGTTAACGTTTCTTCACCGGATAGCTCAGGATGCTGGTGTAGGTATCGCCGCAGCGCGATCCAATCTTCGTGGTATTTTGCCGAGAGAGTGTGAATTTCTTCGATCCACGGAGTGGTCTTTTTTTCGGTCGGCAGATTCATAAGTCGGTTTTTCGGCAAGTTTTAATTGGTGTGCGGTGACCGCACGGGACTCCCGCATGCAAACGCCGCATTCTAGGATCAGCCGACGGGCGTCAGCCCCGGTTGTTGCACAGAAACCGGGGCTGACGCCCGTCGGCAACCGGGGCTGACGCCCGTCGGCTAATCCCAAATTCAACTGAAGATCGATCACTAGCGGGCAACGCACTCGCTGGCAACACAACACTTTTCACACGTCGTCTGCGTCACGGCTTTCATGGTCTTGTATCACAGTTCCTAAATCGTTTCGATGATTCTCGATGCAACTCGCATTCCACTGTTCATCGCGCCGTGCAGGCTGGCGGTTTCGCGGTGATCTCCGCAGACATAAACGTGTTCAGGGCAACCTTTGGCGATTTCACAGCCACGAACACTTTTGACCACCGTTCGCAGGTCCAATCGCGGCAAAGCAAATGGAATTCGATAAGCTCGCACGAACTCCCAGCGATCAACCTGGTCTCCGAACCACGACCTTGCCTGATTGTGGACCATCTTGATCGCGTCGTCGATATCGATGTCACTGAATCGCTCGGAAATACTAATCGAGATCAACGAGCGATCCCGCGTCGCGTACTCCGGAGCGATGTCACTCAGCACTGTCATTGTCTGGATCGCGCTTTCAGGAGCCGACACATCCTGCGCCGCCGGCGGACAACGTTCGTCACCACGAAGAATCAGCATCTGGCTGTCTTCCGGAGACTTCGGCGCCTGGAAATAGACCGTCGTTGTTTGGTTCCACTTCGTAGCGATCGAATCCAGATTCAGCAACTTGGCCGCGGCACCGCTTTCGGTAGCGACGACGACGGTCGACGCGTCGATGGTGATCCCGTCGGAAAGATGCAGCCGACTTCCTCGTTCGAGGTGTTCGATCGTTCGGACGGAGGTTTTCAGACGAATCGTCCCGCGGGGCAAAGCCTCGGCCAATTGCCGAGGGATCGCAGCCATCCCATCGGCGGGGATGGCAATCTCCCCCTCGGCAAACATACGGAACACAAACTCGAACATCCGCCGACTTGTTTGCAGTGATTCATCCAAAAAGACGCCGCCAAGGAACGGTCGAAAGAAATCGTCGATGATTGACTCTGTTAGCCCTGCGTCTTGAAGTCGTTGGAGCGTTGAAATGTTCGGTAGCTGATAAAGTTCATCCAGACTTCCCCGACGACTCTCGGATCGCAACTGGCCAACTTTCAGTTTGTCACCCAGCGATCCGACACTCGAAAGTGCCGACGCAAACGCTTTCGTCGGGTTTCGCCATGGATCGGCGAGTACGGCGAAGTGCCCATTTTTTCGAACCAAAGCTCCAGGTCGAAACCGTCGCAATCGCAGTTCGTCATAGTTCAAGAGTTTTTCGCAAGCCGGGTAAGCTGTCAGCAAGACTTGAAAACCATGATCCAAGGTCAAACCATCAACGCGGTCTGTGCGTACCCGTCCTCCGACGCGATCGCTTGCCTCAAGGACTTGGACGGATTTGCCGGCATCGGCCAGCACCCGCGCACAAGCTAAACCGGAGACACCACCGCCAATTACGACGGTACTCGTTTGTTCATTGGGGGACGCGTTCATCGCTATTCCGGCTTACATGGGCATGAAGACTAGAAGACGAGCGGTTGCGGATAAACGGATGATTTGCGAATTCGCCATCGGCAGTATCGCGCCCGCTGCGATCATCATTGGATCAGGTCAACTCGGGGATTGCACCCCGGGCGGGCGGGAGTCGTTCCCGCGACGGAATGGTTATTGATTGTTTCACGACTACCAAGATTTAACATGCGTGTCATCGTCACTGGTTCAAGCGGCTTGATCGGCTCGGCAGCAGTCCGACACTGGGATGCCAACGGCAGCGAAGTGATCGGAATCGACAACGACATGCGAGCGACCTTCTTTGGTCCCGAAGGTAGCACTCGTTGGAATCAGTCACGTCTAGAATCCGAAACAACTCATTTTAGAACGGCCGCGATCGACATTCGTGATCGAGACGCCATCATGGACTTGTTCCAAAACGAACCACCAGACTTAGTGATTCACTGTGCCGCCCAGCCATCACACGATCGCGCCGCGGCCATTCCGTTTTTGGACTTTGAAGTCAATGCCACTGGCACTCTCAATCTTCTCGAAGCGACACGGCAGCACGCCCCGGACGCTGTCTTCTGTCACATGAGCACCAATAAGGTGTACGGCGACGCTCCCAACGAATTGCCGCTCGAAGAACGAGACACCCGCTGGGAGTACGCACGCGAAGAGGACTTTGATGGGATCGACGAAAACTGTCGGATCGATCAGACGATGCATTCGCTGTTCGGTGCCAGTAAGACTGCGGCGGATGTCTTGGCCCAAGAATACGGCAAATACTTCGGTCTAAAGACCGGGATTTTTCGTGGCGGATGTCTGACCGGATCCAGCCACAGCGGTGTCGAACTGCATGGTTTTCTGAGCTACCTTGTCCATGTCGCCGTCACCGGCAAACCCTACACTATCTTTGGCTACAAGGGAAAACAGGTCCGCGATCAAATTGAATGTAGCGATGTCGTCAAAGCCTTCGAAGCCTTTGCAAACAATCCGCGTCCCGGCGAGGTCTACAACATCGGCGGCGGACGAAACAATTCTGCAAGCGTGCTCGAATGCATCGATTTGATCAAACAAATCGGCGGATACCGAGTCAACTTCACGCTTGGCGAGGACAACCGCAAAGGTGACCATATCTGCTACATCAGCGATCTCAGCAAGTTGCGACGTGATTATCCCGAGTGGGACATTCGCGTTTCTTTAGAAGAAATTTTGTCGCAAATGATCGCCGGCGAAGAATCCAAACAAGCCTAAGAAGGCATCTCATCGACGCGTCCCTGGTCGACTACAATGTGGCCACTTCGACCGCCCCCTTCCCGATCTAACCAACGTGGATCCCCCATGCGCCACTTGCTTTCACTTGCTGTACTCGCCGCTTGCTGCACCGCCGTCAATGTCGCCGCCGAGGAACCCGATTCAGCGTCGACTGAAAAGCTGACCGAATCGGTCTCTCTCTTCAACGGCAAAGACCTTTCCGGATGGATCGGCCGCGAAGACCTCTGGTCGGTCGAAGACGGCCAGATCGTTGGTCGCACCACGGCTGACAAACCGCTGAAGCAAAATACGTTTCTTATCTATGCCGATCGCAAGCCTGCGAACTTTGAATTAACACTTCAGTTCAAAATCGAAAATACCAATAGCGGAATTCAGTACCGCAGCAAGATAATCGATCGCGAAAAATTCGTTGTCGGTGGCTACCAAGCCGACATCGACTTCGGCAATCGTTACGCCGGGATTCTTTACGAGGAAAAAGGACGCGGAATCCTGGCCGAACGCGGTCAGTCCGTCACCATCGGCGAAGACGGCAAGAAAGAAGTCAAGCAATACGCCGATGGCGCGAAACTTGGCAACGGGATCCATCCCGGGGAGTGGAACGACTATCGAATTGTCGCCAACGGCAACCACTTGCAGCACTTCATCAACGGCACAATGACCGCCGAAGTCATCGACAACCAAACCGAAAAAGCGGCAACCAGTGGCGTGATCGCATTCCAGTTGCATGTCGGTGGCCCGATGGAAATGCGATTCAAGAACATCGTCTTACATCCGGTCAAGTAAACGGGCACACCATTTCTCGATCGGCTGGCACTTTTGGTTCAAAACCAAGACGTCAGAGAACGTGGCGAACCCCATGAGTAGACTTTCCGCTAGACTAAGATGAGTTGAGGAGAGTTGTATGACAAAGTCGATTTGGGCCGGAGACGAACAAACTGAAACGTTGCTGGGCGCCGCCCGCGATGGTAACAGTGATGCTGTAAACCAGCTTTTGGAAAAACATCGTGCGCCGATTCGCCGCCTCGTCGAACTGCGTCTCGATCGAAAGGTCCAACAGCGGGTCGATGTCAGCGATGTCGTTCAAGACGTGATGATCGAAGCCAGTGGCCGACTGGAGAAATACTTGTCCGATCCCTCGATGGCGTTCCATCTTTGGCTTCGCCAAATTGCGTGGGATCGCATTATCGATACCTATCGGCGTCACCGTGTCAGTGCGAAACGCAACATGGATCGCGAGCAACCGATGATTGCGGCGGTCAGTCCCGATCAGTCGACACTGGAACTCGCCATCCAAGTTTGTGACCCAGCCCTGACGCCGGCGGCCGCAGCCACCCAACGCGAAATCGCGCTCAAAGTCGAAGAAGCGGTGTCGCGAATGAACGAGCAAGATCAAGAGATTATCGTGATGCGGCACTACGAACACCTGTCGAATCTCGAGATCGCCGAAGCGTTGGGACTCAACGCCGCCGCGGCGAGCATGCGTTATCTTCGCGCGGTTCGTCGCCTTCGCGAAATGTTGCAAGACGAAGAGGACCAGCCATCGATCGATGGCGACGCTTTGCAATGAGCCAAGAGTTGTGACCCTCTCCGAACAGGACGAACAACGCTTGGCGAATTTGCTAAGCGAGATGACCGATTCGATTTGTCGAGGCCAACCGGTTGACTTTGATGCCGTCTGCCGCGAACACCCCGACCTGGCCGATGAACTGCGAAAGCTTTGGGGCGCCGTCCTCGTCACCGACACAGCCAGTTCCTCGGTCAACGAAGTCCCAGCCGCGCCGGCCGGTGGCTCGCGGCGTTGGTCACGTCTTCAACTGCCAACGACGATCGGTGACTACGACTTGCTCGAAGAGATCGGTCGAGGCGGGATGGGGGTTGTCTTTCGCGCTCGCCAACGCAGCTTAGACCGCGAGGTCGCGATCAAGATGATCCTTCGTGGTCGGCTTGCCAGTGACGCGGACCTTCAACGTTTCCTTGCCGAGGCCGCGGCGACGGCCAAGCTCGAGCACCCGGGGATCGTGCCGGTTTACGAAGTCGGCGACTTCGACGGACGACCATTCTTTTCGATGAAGTATATCGACGGAGAAACGCTTGCCGATCGCGTCGCCCGAGGCCCACTTCCCCAACGCGAAGCCGCCGCGATTATTTCTCAAGTGGCTCGGGCGGTTCAGTTCGCACACGACCATGGCGTCGTCCATCGCGATCTCAAACCCAGTAACATTTTGCTCTCCGGCGATGGCAGCGTGTTGATCACCGATTTCGGGTTGGCAAAAGAATATCGGGCGGATATTGATCTCACACGCAGTGGCATGTTGGTCGGCACGCCAGCCTATATGTCGCCCGAACAAGCGGGCGGACGGCGGGAATTATTGGGACCGGCGACGGACATTTACAGCCTGGGCGCGATTCTGTTTTATACCTTGATCGGTCGTCCACCGTTCGTCGCTGACACGCCCGTTGAAATGGTCATGCTGGTGATCGAACAGGATCCCAGTCCGCCGCGGGCGCTGCGGCCAAGTTTGGATCGCGATCTGGAAATGATTGTGATTCGATGTTTGCAGAAACCGGTCGACTTGCGTTACTTGTCTGCCGATGGTTTAGCCGATGACCTGGATGCGTTCTTGGCCGACGAAGTGGTTTCGGCCCGCAGCGGTCAATTCAATCAAGTTGTCGCAAGGATTTTTCGCGAAACCCATCATGCGGCGGTACTCGAAAACTGGGGCGTGCTGTGGATGTGGCATTCGCTCGTCCTGTTGGTTGCCTGCTTCCTGACATGGCAACTGGAATACTGGGGCGTTCAGTCGCGGATCGTGTACATGGGGCTTTGGACGATAGGACTAGGCGCTTGGGCCAGTGTCTTTTGGAAGCTCCGACAACGGATGGGGCCGGTGACATTTATCGAACGGCAGATTGCCCACGTTTGGGGAGGCAGCATGATCGCCATCGGGACATTGTTTCCGATCGAGCGTTTGCTTGATCTCCCGGTGTTAAAACTCAGCCCGCTCTTGGGGGTCACCAGCGGGATGGTGTTTGTCGTCAAAGCGGGGATGCTGTCGGGGCGATTCTATTTCCAAGCGATCGCGTTGTTTGTCGCGGCGATCTTGATGGCGGTGTTTCCACGGTGGGCCCACCTGATCTTCGGAATCGTCGCAGGCTTGTGTTTCTTCATTCCAGGTTTTCACTTCTACCGCCGCAAGAAATCCGCCAACTCTCACGCCCCGCCTGCAACTGTGTCCGAGCCATCGGCACCCGTCTCTTCCGTCGGCGTCAACTAGTGCATGCGTGTTCGGCTACATTGACATTGAAAAACGCGGAAGGGATCTTTTCGAACTCTCCCCCGGGTCGCTATACTACGGCCGTTCGGCGGGCTTTCACCGGCCCGACCGAAGCAAGTTTTGATCGTCTAAACTACAGAGGCGAACGAGGTCGCTTGGCCGAACGGAATGTCCAAGGGCGCCAGAGTACAAGGCCGTTCGCTGAGACCAAGTTATCTCAGTGGGAAGGCGTCAACGAAGATTCGAGAGCGAGGCCTGAATCGTTCCTAGGTTCAGGCGGCGACCGGATTGATCATCGGGCAGTGGCTCAGCTTGGTAGAGCGTCGCGTTCGGGACGCGAAGGTCGCAGGTTCAAATCCTGTCTGCCCGACCTGCAACACAAAACAGCTCGTCGCGTTCGTTCGCGACGAGCTGTTTCTCATTTGCGGGGAGTAAAGCACTGTCATGGCTATCTACGTCAAATGAATCGAGCGTGTACGTTCAGCCCTCTACCGGTCCGGGTAGCCTTTTGGACTTGGTTTAGCACTGAACTCAAAAGGAGTGTCGTTCAGATCTCCGAGCCGACAACGCGCGACGACTTTGCCTGCGTACTGATCCGCGTCGCCAAGCAGCCAACTGTTCAAGTCATCGGTAACCAGAAATTGCACTTTCAGTGGCTTGCCCGGCGGCGCGGCTGAGCAGGCCGAATGTGTGAAAAGCGAAATGATCGCGCTGGCGAAGATGGATAGTCTGAGTGTGATACGCAACTATTGTTTGGTCCCTTACTATTGGGAGTTCAATTGATGATTTTCTATGACAATGTGCGGCATCACGGCTATTTCAATGTCTTGGTGAAAAACTTGTCAGCGATTTCTATCGCCTCATCGAACCACGCTTGTGTTGCCAGAAACGCATGCGGAGCGTCCTTAATCACAGTCAACTCCGATTGGATGCCCAGCTCCTCCAGACGTTCACGAAACTGATCGGCGCGGGTGCTGGGATCGTCATTTTCACCTGTGATGATCCAGCAGGGTGGGTCCGTCTTGTCGACGTGGGTCAGCGGAGAGGCGAGTCGATAGGCATCAGGATTTTCTTCCTGTGAACCACTAAGAAACTGTTGCCAAACCTCCTTTTCACGCGAGATCTCGCGATTGCGAGCAGACAGAAAATCGGTTTGCCCGCCCATCGGAACGACCGCTTGAATTGCACTGCTTACTCCTGCGTTTCCACCTTTGCCTTCAAGCTCCTGCACACCGGCCGACGTTGCCAGTAAGGCAGCCAGGTGACCGCCAGCGGAATGGCCAATCGCACCAATTCTGTCCGGGTCGATGCCAAACTCCTTCGCGTTCGCTCGCAGGAACCTGACGGCGGCTTTGCAGTCATGAATGTGTGCCGGGAAGGGAGCTTCGCCACTGAGTCGATAGTCAATCGAAGCTGTCACGAAGCCCTTCTCGGCCAGGGACTGGGCGACATTGCGGAAATTAATCTTCTGGCCTTTACGCCATCCGCCACCGTGAATGCACACGATGGCAGGCAGAGATTGCCAATTGCCCTTCGGACGGTAGAGATCCATTGCGAGAGTGCGATCACCATAGCTCGCGAAGGTCACATCTGGTTTGCGATGCAAGCCATCGATGATCTTCGCTGGAATCTTGGTTTTGGCATCAGCTCGACGAGGCGCCGCCTGTCCGGCCACTCGGGCATCCAGGCGCATCTCTTCCTGGAACAGAATCGCCATGCCGCGCAACTTGCGAATCACATCGCCATTGCGGACAAGAGTCGATTCGCCCGGGTCTTTGAACAGATCGTAAAGTTCAGGGCTGGGATTCAAATAGAGCTTCCAGTTCTTCCATCGCACTGCAGCCAATGATCCCTGACTACCGTGATAGAAGAACGCGTCGTTGTACTCCCAGCGTTTAATCAGCGACTCCCATTCCCTCGGCGGATCCCAGCGACGACGCAAAGGCACTTTCGCATTGAGCGATTTGCCCAGCCCTGGAGCAGGAACAAACGCTGATTCTCCCTTCAACAAGGGACTAATATCGCGACCGTCGATAATTGGCCCCTGGGGAATCTCGATCCCTGCCAGTGTGGCAAGCGACGGATACCAATCCATCGCGCGAACGACAGCCGATGACTCCGCGCCCCTCTGCAATCCGAGCCCCGGTCCCCAAGCGATGGCAGGAACGCGAATGCCGCCTTCGTATGTTGAGAGCTTACGTCCACGAATCTTCTGTTCCGGTGTACGACCGGGACCTCTGCCGTTGTCGGAGGCGTAGATCACGATCGTATTGTCGCTGATGCCGAGTTTCTTCAAAGAATCGAATAGACGACCAACGTTGTGATCGAGTTCCTGTATCGCGTCGCCATATTCTCCCCATTTCGAAGTCCTCTTAAATTCTTCGCTCACACCAAGCGGATTGTGCAACATGGTGTGCGGCAGATAGAGGAAAAACGGTTTCTCCGTGTTTTTCTCCATAAAGGCGATGGCTTCGTCCGTGTAGAGCCTAGTTAATTCCGCAGGGTCGGCGGGACGCTTAACGATTGTTTCATTCCGCATCAGCGGAACGCCTTCGTCGTCAAAGTAGACGACCTCGACCGGGTCCAGATTGTGCAGTAAACCAAAATAGTGATCGAAGCCCTGGTTGCGGGGGAGAAACGGTTCCTGAAACCCCAGATGCCATTTGCCAATGCACGCGGTCGCGTAACCGTTCTGCTGGAAAAGCTCAGCGATTGTCAATTCGTCCGGATGAATTCCCGATGACGAGTCAGCGCGATGCACCCAAATATGGTTGCCAACACGTCGCGGATAACAACCTGTCAACAGGCCGGCTCGCGACGGACTACAAATCGGAGCCGCCGCGTAGTAGTCCGTAAACCGGATTCCCTCCATGGCCATCGCGTCAATCCGTGGCGTCTCGACTTCGGTCGCGCCATAGCATCCCAGATCGTAGTATCCCTGGTCGTCGACGAAGATGATGACGATGTTCGGCTTGTCGACCGCTTCGACAAGACCTGCAGTGCAGGCCAGGACGATGGCGCAGATCACACCGTGTTTGAAAAAGCCAACGCCCATTGTTCGCTCGCTATCTCGGTCACGCGCCAACGCTGTACTGAACTTAGGGACCAGTGTAACAAGCAGACAATTGACGCTGAGCAACACTTGAATGAACTTGTTCATTTCTCTCTCGCCTTTTCATAGTTCGCAGGCAGTTCGGCAACCCACGCTTGGAGTGATTTCCGGAGACGATCAACGACTTCCGGATGAGCCTCGGCGACGTTGTTACCCTCGCTGGGATCGAGGGAAAGATCGTAGAGTTCGGGCACCCCACGTTGCTTTCGAGGCAGGTGCAGTTTCCATTTACCGAACCGCATCGCAGGATTACTGCCAGTTGCGCTGGATTTCCAGAACAGCGGCTTCGTACGCTGCCGATCACCACCAAACCAGATGTCGGAAATGTCCTCACCGTCAAGTTGCGACGGCAGTTCCTCAATCCCGGCAATCGAGCAAACTGTGGGCAGCCAATCGATGAATGAGCAAACGTGCGTCGTATCAACTCGCCCGGCTTTCACCTTGTCGGGCCAGCGAACAATGAACGGGGCTCGCGTACCGCCCTCGTACTGCGAGTGTTTGCCTCCGCGAAACTTTCCTGCGTAGCCCAGCATATTGTTTGAGAATTCCCGCGTACCTTTCTTTCCCAGAATCACGGGAGCCGGTCCGTGATCGCTGGAGAAGACGATGATGGTGTTGTCTCGGAGCCCCAAGTCATCGATGGCCTCTAGGATTCGCCCGACATTTAAGTCAATCTGGTAGACGTCGCCGAGATACTGACGCATCGACTTGTCAAGATCGCCGCCAATCTTCAAGCACTCATCGAATTTGTGCTGCATGGCCTGCGAGAAATCTTCCCGGTCGACTGTCACGTCTTTGAACTGGCCAGCAAGCTCGGCGGGCGTGTTCACAGGAAAGTGTGTCGCGTGCCCCCAGACGTTGACATAAAACGGCTCGTCCCTGTTCTCTCTGATGAATTCAATCGCGGCCGAATAGAGGTCGGTATCTCTACCGGCTGATCTGTCCCGACTCTTGCCAATCGTTTTGACCGTATCGATCCCATAAGTGCCGTCGCTGTCGTCCGGACCAATGTGCCACTTGCCGAAGTGACCGGTTCTGTATCCCCGCTTCCTCAGCAGTTCGGTGATCGTCAAGCGGTCCCCGAAACCAAAGTCGGCGGCATACTTCGGAAAACGGGCAGGAAACAACCCGGTCATGAGTCCCGTGCGGCTGGGATTACACGTCACTCCGGTCACATAGAACTGGGTAAACCGCGTCCCTTCGTTGGCGAGTTGGTCAAGGACTGGTGTCTTCGCGTAGGGATGCCCGTAGCAACCGAGATCGCCGTAGCCAAGATCGTCCGCGAACATGAAGACAACGTTCGGCGGCCGATCATCCGCTGCCTGAGTTCCTGCGGACAGGGCAATTACCAGCAGGAATGCGAGGAGCACTTGTGAAGTGAATGAAAGAAGCAACCTGTTCATTTTTTGTTTTCTCGATGAGACGTTCGCATCAATGACCTTTCGTCGGCGTGGTGCTATTCGAGAAGGCTGGCGAGACGTTTCTCGGCAATGGAAAGGCGGTGACGCCGGATGCGGGCCGAATTATATTCCTTTCTTCGATTGCTTTTGCTTCAACCCTGCGTCGGTATAAGGCAATTTTCTTATGCGCTACGTAGATGCCTTTGCCCTTCTCCCAGCATAAGGTTTCGCCTTCGATAACAAGATCACGGCGTGCGTTCAGCTTCGACTCAGAATCGGCAAATTCCGTCGGTGCTGATTTCCGCAGTTCAGCGATGACTTCCGCGTACTGCGGGTCAGACGCGATGTTATTCCCCTCGTGTGAATCATCTTTGACATTGTAAATGTTTTTGAATCCTGCCGGTCGGAAAAAAAAGAGGAAGGGCAACAAAAGGGGAAGGGGGTTTTATTTGCAGCGGTTTAGGGGTAGGTTGGTACGGGGCAACAAAAGGGGAAGGGGGTTTTATTTGCAGCGGTTTAGGGGTAGGTTGGTACGAGACTGACGCAGACTCACGGTGGGAGCTTTCGATGCCTAGAACGAAGCGGCCAGATGAAGCGGGGAAGATTTATCATGCCATCAACCGTGGTAACAACCGGCGAAAGATATTCCACAAACCTGAAGACTACGAAGCGTTTCTAAGAACGCTCAGTGAAGGCCTTGGTAAATACCCCGTGGATCTCTTTTCGTTTTGCCTATTGCCGAACCACTGGCATCTGGTTCTACGGCCGCGAAAAGACGGCGCGATGGGCAGGCTGTGCGGATGGATCTCCTCCACGCACACACTTCGGTACCATGCGCACAATGGCACCCGCGGCCACGGGCATCTTTACCAGGGGCCGTTCAAGAGTTTCGAAGTCGAAGATGACGCACACTTTTTGACGCTGTGTCGCTATGTCGAACGCAACGCATTGCGTGCAAAAATGGTCAAACACGCCGAAGACTGGGAATACGGCTCGCTCCACCGATGGCACCACAAATGCGATTGTGATCCGAAACTTCTGTCCACGTGGCCAATGCGTCGTCCGCCCGGATGGAGAAACCGAGTCAACACAGCGCTCACGCAGGACGAACTGGACGCCGTTCGGATCTGTATCACGCGGGGACGCCCATTCGGTTCTCAAGAGTGGATCGAAGAAACCTGCGAACGAAATGGCATTTGGTCCACAGTCCGGCCACGAGGCCGGCCAAGAAAGAAGCCAAAAACAGAAGCGGTTCAATCGCCACCACGCTGACGAAACGGAGTAGCCCCCCGTCCGCTTTCTTCGCTCTTTTCCCCTCTCTCCGCTCTGGGCAAAAGCTTCGACTTCGTGTCCAGATCGATTTTCAATCCCCTCGCACCACCTCGTAAACGGTTACCTCAAGTCCTTGAGCGTCATGCGTCGGACAACGCCCGTTTGCGCAGTTCTTTTTCCCATCCCGATTACGTTCTGGGGCGGGGACGCGACCGGTCGCTACCACGCTCTGTCGTTTAGCGTCATTGTATGATCATACATTCGGCGACATCAGCAATCGCTAAGCCGAGTACTTCGTGCTGGTCTTCGTCGAGATGTACGCCATCAATTTTGCTGGTGGTTGTGATCGAGCCGGCATCAAAAAATCCACAGTCATGCCCCCTTGCGACTTGCTCGAACGCGGACGACAACCCTTCGCACCTTTCCTTGGCACCGTCAAACTTATAAGCCATTTCACCCTTTGGCTGTCCGACAGGTGGCGGTGCAACAATTAGGATTTGCGGAATTGGCATGTCGGGCTCAATAGGAGCTCTCCTTACAGCAGCGACCAGCGACGCCATGCCTTGAGCCGACCGACCGATAGTATTTGCGTGCACCGCTTGGAAGTCGTTGGTCCCGAGCATCAGAACGACCAGACGCAGCGGCGAGTGCATTTCAATTTTCTGTTCCACTCCCTCCAATCCACTTCGCCCCGGTTTTTCAGGATCATCAAATGCGGTACGTCGACCGTTGAGGCAGTCCTCAATTACACGAGCGCTGACACCTCGTTCACGCAAGGCATTTTCTAGCACCCCGGGCCATCGCAGCTCAAACGGCAATCGGTTGCGAGTATTCGGAATGATACCCCATGTCAGTGAATCCGAATAAATGAGTATCTGATGATCAATCACGCTCTCTCCATGTATTGGCCTTGCTAATAGAAGCAGCGATTCCAGGAGTCTAGCTCCTTGTGAGGAAGGGACGACGAATCAGTTTCACGTTTTTTTCGATTCCCTCGTCGTCTCGCATGCGTAAGCGTACCGGTGTATCTGCGTCGCCGGACATGAGTCGCATACATTCAAGCAGATCTATTTTCTCGACCGAAGTGTCATCGATTCGCGTAACGATAGCGTCAACCGATAGCCCTGCTTTTCCGGCAGGAGATTGCGGATAGACTCTAATAATCCGCAGTTCACCCGTTAGTTTGTCCTTCCTGAACCCAATTCCCACGCCTACGACCTGGCGAACAGCGTAGCTGGTATTGGATCGCGTAAAGGGCATCTCCTGAATCAGCGTCCACCCAACTGGATTAGGATAGACTTTCATTTGGTTGGTTAAAACGACGACGCCGCGCCGGTTTGCCGTATCGAATGCCGTGAACGCAACTGTGCCGGCTCCGCCACCTGCGTGCCCCAGCAAGTTCGAGCCGGGCGGGTTGTAAACTCCGTTGTCAAACCAGGGCATTGCGGTTCGGCCGAACTGCGTAGATTCGTCATGATGTATAACGTGAGTCTGTTTCATCAGCGGCGTCAGCGGAGTCTTACTGAGTCCCAGGTTGGCAGATAACAGCTTCATCAGATCGTCGGCAGTCGTCAGAAGTCCGCCGGCCGGCTGCATCGCTTGAAGCTTCCAAAATTCGGCCTTTGTTTCATCGACCATGTGACCGTAGGCGAGTCGAACTTTCTGTTCGGCTGAAAGCGTAAATCGAGTATCGGTCATACCAAGTGGACGGCAGATTCGATCGATGACAAGCTTTTCATAGTCGATACCGGTGGCTCGCTCGATCGCATGTCCCAAGAGTGCCATTCCGATATTCGAGTATTGAAACCTGGCACCCGGTTCCTGTTGCAATTCGTAGGTTGACAGAAACTCATAAAGATTCTCAACCGTGAACGAAGCCGCAGATTCCTTGAACGCCTTCAGATCAGGTTGACCGGATTCTGGCTTTAAGAGTGCTGCTTGCTGCGGGGTATTCCATGGGAGCCCGGAATCCTGAACAGCCAGATTCAACAACGTAATCTTTATTCCCCGATACGTCGGGACCGCAACACCTTCCGGCAAGTAATCTTCTACGGGATCATCAAGATTTACCTCCCCCCGCTGGATGGCGTCCAGCAGCAGTAGCGATGTAAACACTTTGGTTACAGATCCCATCTCAAAGATCGTGTGTTCATTCACTAATTTTTCTGTCCCGTTGTCCAGCGAGCCAGAGCTGAAGAATCGGGTTCCGTGTTCGTCTACGAGTCCAATCACCATGCCGTATTTGGAATCATTGAAATGCTGTTGCAGGAAGGCTTCGATCCTGTCGGCATTCCCGTGTAGAAACTCGGATTGAGCCGACAGACTGCATGTAGTCAATATAAAGATTAGAAATGAGAGACTTCTCATAAGGCATTCCATGGAGATTCTAGTGAAACGCAGCTTGTTTGGCATGAAAATGTTCTACCGATAAGCGATGACAAAAGTTCTGCGGAAATCAAAGAGAATCTTCCCATCAACCCGTGTCTCGTAAGATCCGTAAACGCGTCGTTTCAGCTCGCTTACGAATTCGGCACGCTGGTCGTCCGATGCGAGGGCAGCCAGAAACGGGCTTAGCCCGGTACTTGCAATCCAGTCAACGATTGCGTTGGGTGAATCCATCACGTGGCAATATTCGGTTTCCCAGATATCTATTTCACTCGCTTCGGCAGCCAGGACATCGTAATAGAACGATGGGCTCTCCATCGTCAGCATCGTTCGCGCGGCTTCCAATTGGTCAGTCCACTCAGGCTTATGCGATATTTCATGGATGAGCGTTCGGACGACGGCATAGGTGCCGCTTGGAATCTGAAATGCCAAAGCTCCACCTGGGGCGACCATACCGAACAATACTGGTATTAAATTGGCGTGGTCTGGCATCCACTGCAACATCGCGTTCGAATAGACAAGATCGAACGCACTGGCAGGAGTCCAGCAAGCAACATCAGCCAGCTGCCAGTTCTCATCAGGGAAAGCTTTCCGTGCCGCAGCAATCATTTCCGGAGAGTTGTCGATTCCGATGATCTCCGAATTCATCCATCGCTGACGAAGAACCTGTGTGCTGTTTCCAGGTCCACACCCCAGATCTACAACCTTTTCAGGTAAATCAAGTCTTATTCGTGCAGCCAAGTCAACGGCGGCGCGAGTTCGCTCGTTGCCATACCTCAAATAGTGTCCCGCGTTCCAATTCATGATGGATGTTCTCAGGGTTCAATCTTACTGGAATTTTCTGGCTGCAGGTTCGAAAGACGCTCGCTGTATTCGAATGGCACTCAAGGTGCACGTCGATGGTCCGCTGTTCCGGATTGACCTCGTATCAACCCGACAATTGAAACTTCCCAAAATTCCGTGACCTGGTGCGTAAGTTTCGCGATGCATAAGTCCAGAACCGTCATTCTGCGATTCCTAGTCTCGGAAAGAAATTAGTTGTTCCCGCCAACCCTCCGGATTGGCTTCCGTGATTACGACGCATTCTCCTGATCGCGGCATTTGTGTCCCTCCCTAACCGTGTTTCGCCCTCCAGTAGGTAAACGACCGGATTCAGCTACATAGTTCTCCAGCGTAGTAGGAAATCTATATATGCGTGCGTACTTAGCGAGGTCGTATACTGCCGGGGAGTCGCATTCGGAAAAAGCCATTGCGTCGACAGCGCAGGAATTACCCAACTTCTGAAATGTGTCTACCGCATGGACCGGATGGCCGATGTCAGCGCAGAACGCGACTCCGATCTCATGCCAGTGAGATTGGTAAACGACAACATCGTCTGAAGGAATGAACCAGGAGAATTCCTCCGGATGGATAAATTGCTTTTGACAAAATTCAATTGGGAGCTCTGGTCGAATACTGAATGCACCAATGAATGGCTCGGCTTCCTCTAAGCGAATTGGACAGCCAGCAACAATTGTCACGTATCGGCGATCCGACAGTCCTTGAAGCGAGTCGAATCTTTGATTGCCGGTGTCGTTGGCAGTCTCTGCGGCGACCGTGGGCTCATAACCTGTGATCGAGAGTTCCGGAAATGAGATTACCCTTGCGCCATCAGCCGCTGTGCAATACACCAACCTGGAGTGTCGCCGTATATTTTCACTAATTTCGCCTTTCTTGAAACTCGACTGAGTGACCGCCAAACAGAATCTATGATGGGGTGACCATTCCTCTCCGTTCATAGCCACTCCCATGTGCGTTGCTTCGGGTCTGACAAGGACATCATTTGCGTTGCGGTACAACTTCAAGTTCTGCGATCTCCAATCCCACATCATCATTAAATGTCGTTGCGTAGATCGTGGCGATGATACAGCCAGGTTTAAACGGAATCGCGGTGCGTGCCATAGGTTTAAACACCCCGATGGGCATGGTCGCGATTCGCCAACCATCACCATCCGGCGGAGTATTCCGTTCCTCAACGTATGCTTGAAAGTTCCCCGTAAAATCCCAAGATGGTGCGTGAGTTGAGATAAACAAACCAAGGTTCAGTGGTCGCTCAATCCGATAGCGGATACGAATTACCGAGCCTTCTTCCAATGTCACCAAACCGGGAAAACTGTTTCGTGCCCCGGCATGGAAGTGGGTTTCTTCAACTCCGGTGTCTTTCAGAAACACCGATCGTGGCGTCGCGTTCAAAATATTCGACTCCCAATCTCCCAACCAATCGTACTGTTGCTGGTTTGTTGTAGCTTTCCAATGTGTTTGAACTGGCACTACGGCCACCAAGTGCAGTGAGTTACGCGCCCTGCGACTGACTCGAGCCTGCTGAGACTCCGAAACGGTCACTGTCTGGTCATCTGAAAGTCGACGGAAGCTGACCGAACCGCTGCTGACTTGCAAGAGCGTTTCAGTATCCGAGGCGTTAATGGCGAAGGATGTACCCAATACCGCTGCTTCAGCAGTGGAAGTACGGACAACCCACGGCTGATGGCGAGGCTGAGGTGAAACTGTTGCACGCAGGGCACCATGACGAAGTACCAATCCTTGCTGTTGAACTGACTCCAACGCGACCTCTGAAGCTCCCGCGAGTATAAACTCGCTCCCGTCGGCGTAGACGAAACGCGCACGCCCCCCGTCCCCCTCAACACGGACATTGCCGATCGTGAAGCGGTCTCCCGGCTGCAGCTCGTTCACGATTCCGGCACTGTCTCGCAAAGTTACGCGACGATTGCTCCCAACAAACGTCGGAATCGCTGTACTTGTTCGACGGGGCATGACAAACCACCCAACACAAACGAGGACGCCGAGTGCAATGATCCACCCTGCTATATATGAGCCACGACGTAAATTTCGATGACCGTCAATCGTTGTCGCAACCTGATGACGAGCCGTCGCAGCGGAAAGCGTTTCAGTTGAGTTGACTGCGGTACGTAGCAGTTCGTCTCTGGCAACTGCTAACGCGAAATTACGAAGGTTGCCACGATCGGCATGAAGCCATTCGCGGAGCTCTATCGCTTGCTCATCAGTTAGCGAATCATCAAGGTAACTGGCAATCCATTCATCGCTCAGACTCATGCGTCGCCTCCATGAACCTGCAATCGCCGCTCCACGCAGCCGGCCAATTGATGTCGAATTCTCATTAGGGCGATCCGAATCGCTCCAGCTGTCAATCCAAGCTGCTCTGCAATCTTCGGCACCTTGAGACCGCCAAAATACCGCAGGTTAACGATCTCACGCGCCTTGGGCGAAAGAGTTTCCAGACAATCTTGCAAGGCAGATTGTTCATGGTCAACTTCCGAAATAACGCTCGGCCATGATTCGGCGAGGGCATCCAACAGTGACTCGTCGAACACAAGCCGATCGCGTCCGGAGTTTCTGTGATAAGCGAGCAATTCAAACTTCGCGATTCCCATCGCCCACCGCAAATAGTCGCGAGAGGAGTCCCACTCATCAAACTTCCTTAGCAGCACCACCGCAGTATTCTGCACAATGTCGCTAGTGGCGTGGGGGTCACGTACAATCGCCCGGACATACATCGCCACAGCCGGCTGAACCTCCGTCCAG
This sequence comes from Roseiconus lacunae, assembly GCF_008312935.1. Lineage (NCBI taxonomy): Bacteria > Pseudomonadati > Planctomycetota > Planctomycetia > Pirellulales > Pirellulaceae > Roseiconus > Roseiconus lacunae. The sequence continues at coordinate 259,274 of NZ_VSZO01000008.1, forward strand.
AGTTTGGTGAATCGAATCTGTTGTTCGCTGCGCATGAAATCCTCTCTTGTGTTCTCTCCATTGGTACGCAGAACTGTTACATGTTTTCGAGATTTTTTTCGAATGTAGGTTGCCTACGAGGAAGCGAAAACGGCAAGGGGGCTTTGTTGGCAGCAGTCGTCGTCCGCACCAATAGAAAAACCGAGTCAACACAGCGCTCACGCAGGACGAACTGGACGCCGTTCGGATCTGTATCACGCGGGGACGCCCATTCGGTTCTCAAGAGTGGATCGAAGAAACCTGCGAACGAAATGGCATTTGGTCCACCCTCCGGCCACGAGGCCGGCCAAGAAAGAAGCCAAAAACAGAAGCGGTTCAATCGCCACCACGCTGATAAGGGGCAGGCTGCAGGTCCCCCACTTCCTCATTCTTTTCTTTCTGCCATGGCTAATTGAGCGCGCGTGTCCAGCCCTCTATCGGTCGAGGTAGTTTTTGCGGACTCGGTTGTCCAAGGACACACGACCCGAGAAGCACTAGAAAGAGAATCCAATGAAATGCCCCTCGTTGTCCGACGAAGCAACCGCCATGGACGAGGCGACGCGCCCGGAATTAGACGGCCGGGCTAGGTGTTGAGCCTAAAACGAGTGTCGTTCGGATCCCCGAGCCGACAATGCTCGACGAAAACGTTGACGGCTCGGAGAGCCGAGCGACAGTCAAAAGAAACTAGAAGGGGGTGTTATTGCTGCAGTTGGAGTGATTGCGAGCTGCATCATTTTGATTCAGTCCGGTGAACAGTGCGCAACGAACAACGCCCAACGAACAGTGCCGCTGAACTGGCGATCAGAGAGGCTCACCTTGCTGAAAGCCTCACGACTTGCGTGTTAAAAATATTCCAACCGATTTCGGGGGCTGAGCCAGTCGGTTTTAGCTCCAACTCCCAGACGACCTCCGAGGGCGTTTCCCGAGTGTACTCGACGCATCGGGTGATTTGGTTGAACCCTCGTCGGTTGCTCCAAGTGATTTCGTTAATCCTGGATGGATCAAACACGGCTCCGTAGCCTGCGAGGATATTTCCGGTTTCAGGAAGTTCTAAAGCACTTCCCATTGCGACCGAAACGAGCGGCCTGTCCTCCGCCGTTTCCGAAGTCCAGACTTGCCGTGCGGTCATCTTTTCCAGATCTAACTTGTACTCGACCGCCCGACTTCGCGTTTCCGCGACCGGTGTCGGCTGGTCAAAAGGGCGAGCACGATAGTTGCCGTTGTCAAACAGCAGCAGCGTGCCTTGCGAGGTAAACACGGGTGCGTGTTGATGCCAAGGCCAACGAGCATCGCCTTCCAAGCGAATCAGCTTTGACTGAAGCTCTTCCGGCCAACCGCTTGGCTCGCCAAAGATCCAGTTAATCTTTCCGTCGGCGGGATCAAAATTGACGATCGCGCTCTGGTAGCGAAAATTGACCATGACCGAACCGTCATCAAGCTTCGTGATCGAATTTGCGTGCGACCAGTCAATCGTGTCAGGGAACCCCCGTCGTTTCCAATAGTTCGAAAACGTTTCATAGCCGAACCGTCTGACAGGCAAATTCTCGAAGGCATCCCATTCCCAAAGCACTCGACCGTCCGGCGTGAATTCAATCGCCCGGTCTCCCATCACCCACTGAGTCTGACGCGGCGCATCGACATCCGTCTCACTTGTGAAATAGTCGTTGATCCTCCGCCGCTTCGTTGTCAAAGCGATCAAATTTCCACTGGGTAACAAATCGGCGTCGTGGTGAAACGTGAGCGCCGGCACGTCTTCAGAGTCTTCGGCGTAACCTTGGGGACGCTCCGCCGCATACCAGGATCGTGTCTCATTTCCCAGTAAATCAATTTCAACAAGTCGAAAGTCGGCGGTTACAAAAAGAATGCGCCCGTTGTCGAGATAATCAAAACCCGCGATTCGCGATTCGCATTGGTAATACCAAACGGGCGTTCCATGCCGATCGACCATCAGCAGCATCCCAAAACTCTCTCCAAAGCGACGCTGTTGCTCCTCGTTCAATTGGGCTCCCTGCGGGACTCTTCGCCGTGGATTGAGAAGGCGATAACCAGGCTCGACTCGGTCGATCAAACTTGTTCTTGTTTCGATCCTCGGGAACAACGTCGGATCGGTCGGTATATTCGGTGCATGAAACACTAGGCCATTCACCGAAAGCGTTTGACCGGCTGAGTTTTTGATAGTGACGGTCAATTGATGATTTCTGCCGGGCCGAAAGCCAATCACGGGGAGACCACTCGCGATCTTCTTCGCTTCGTCAAAGTAAACGCTCCATCGATTCGTCCCGTCGGTGAGACTGACCTCCGCGGTTACGTCCTGATTTGCCTCGTACGAAAGCACAGCCGCCAGAGGCGCCGCCGGATTCGGATTGGGCACAACTGTTGGAAGGCGGATGAATTGCAGTGCTTGCTTTTCGGCACCAAACGTATGGCAATGTAACAAGAGCAATACGACGGTCACTTTCGTACAAGTCCGCATCGTTTTCAGATCCATGCTGGGTTTTCCGTTGGTAAGTATCCCTGACAAATCGGTATGTTTTTCCTTAGAGTCGTGCCGCAGTCGAGTGAACTGCCAGGACCATGCCACCCTCGACTCCCATACCGAAGCCCTTCATAAACACCCCGAGTTGACTGGCAACAAACGGGTCCAAGGTTGTCATCGCTTCCGTTTCGATCAACCGCGTTTCTCACATTTTGATTTTGGACACGTAGTCGCTGAGACGTACCGAACTTAGCCGAAAAACGATGAACACCAACTCGCAAGCAGACTGGTGCCACGAGTCCCGATGTCGGTACAGATCCTACCGCCAGCCCGACGCTAGCGAACTCTATCTCCTTTGGGATCTTTTCAGTCAACCGTAACGATGTACTTTTTCCCTTGCCCTTCGTTCTTGTATTCCGATAGGAACGTAGACAGTTCATCGAAGTGTCCAGTCTTAATGGGCGGAGCGGCAAACGCCCCACTGGTAAGCTGGTCGAGAATCGATTCGCCTGCGTGAACTAGCTCGTGCCATTGTTGATCAGAAGCATGTTGGTGGGCCGCACCGAGTGCAATCTCGTGCAACGACACGCATCGACCAAACGCTGGCAACGGGTTTGGATCGACACGGCCAAGCACCGCCACGATGTGACCGTAGTAGCCAAGATGATCGACTAAGTTGGCCGCTTGTTCGGCGGAGACTAAGTCAATGATCGAGCCGAAAGATTGTCCGCCATTCGCCTTTCGCAATTGATCAATCCAATCGCTGTCGTGATAGTCTGCCACAGCCTGTACGCCAAGCTTCCGCAACCATTCATGATGCCTTGCACTGGCGGAAGCAAAGACACGGGCGTTTTGTTGCAGGGCGAGCCGAGTCGCAAATTGCCCGACGCTCCCGGCAGCACCTGCGATCAGGAGCGTCTCGCCGGCGACGTCAGGCAACTTGGAGAGGGCCTGCCAAGCGGTCAATCCGGGGCAAGGCATCGACGCCGCGACCTCATCGGTCAGCGCAGAGGGCACCGCCATGACGGCGCGAGCCGGAACGGCGGTGTGTTTCGCAAAGCTGCCGTGTCCGCGTAAGTCGGTGTGATATGCGACTCGCGTTCCGATTCGTAAATGCCGAACTTCGTCGCCAATCGCGGCAATTCTCCCCATCCCGTCGACACCGGGGACTTGTCCAGGTTTCCAGTCGCGGTGTCCATGCTCGACCAACTTCCAATCAACAGGATTGAAGGCGATCGCTTGGTTTTCCACCAAGACATCTCGGGCGCCGAGCGAGCCGAGGTCCACCGTTCGTTGACTCAGTGTGTTCGGCTCTCCCGGTGCCCCCCAGCACCATGCGTCAGTAGTATACATCCGTTGGTCCTCTTGCTGATAAGCAGGCAAACACGAGTCTTTGGGTTTAAACATCTGGATAACACCTTCCCGCTTGCGGGAGGGTCGGACGAGCAAACGGCCGGGGAGGGTGCCCTCTCCGGGCCTGAAGGCCCGACTCTCCCAGTGGGAGAGTGAAATGACTTAAGCCGAATCTTTCGTATTCAACTGCTTAAGTCGGCGAATAGGTTCCGTGAATCGGCGATACCATCTCCACCTCAGACTTTTGGCAAGACTACGCTTCGCCTCGGCCCGGGTAACCGTTTGAAATGATGTAGTCAAATCCGGAGATAAGCTCATCGATGCTCGGCCGCGTGAATGGCATCGTTTGTATCGACGCGGCGTAAAGTTCGCCGTCGGGACGGACAACGAACAGACCGGGCTCGCTGAAAACTTCGGGCTCTTCTGGCTTGATTGACTTTGACACATATAGCCCCCACTGGCGAGCGTTTTCGATCGAAAGCTCATAGCCGATGGCCAGGTTTTGAATTTTCCATTCTTCTTTGCTGCGTTTCGCGCGTTCCTCGCTATCGCTGCTGATCGCAGCGGCATTGATCCCCATCTTCGTCAGTTCACTCAGCTTTCGATCAATGCTACGCAGGTAGCTTTTGCAAATGGGGCAGTGATACCCCCGGTAAAAGAAAACGAATGTGAAATGCTCGGGTGACTGATCCGCGAGATTCCATTCTGGGCCATCGACTGTCTTGACCGAAAGCTCGGGGACTTGTGCTTGAGGTTTGACCATTGGTTCATTTATCTCATTCTGTTGCGACATGCGTAGACTGATAAATCTCTCGTTGAAGTGGTCCGAGTCGAAAATTTCAGTCAAAGATGGGCTTATGAACTGAATGATACCGAGGTTGGCAAGCCTCGTCGTCTTTAGCTGTTAGGCGGCAAACTTACTCAATTCACCTGTCGTTCCACCAACCAAGGACGCCAGAGAACGTGGCGAAATCAACGAGCCGAACGCGTTTGGGGCGGGCCTGAGTTGCTAAGACCAAGCAAAGTTCGGAGCCTGTGGCGAGTATTGTCGGCTCCTTTATTTGCATCCACCGGTTTCTTCGATGACGCGCATCCACTGCGCTGCTTTTCCGTAGATGTCGCGAACGCGAACGCCGCTTTCATGGCCGTCAAGGTGACGACCGCTGAACCAATGGAACCGCAAGGTCGTTTTTGGGCCGTCTCCTCCGGCAACCTCTGCTAATGCGAACAGCCGAGGCTCGCTTGCTCTCCAGCGGTCAAGCCGTCATCTTCAAGCCAATGATTGACACGAGTAGTAACACCAGGAAGAAGATCCTGCCGGCACTGATCGGTTCATCAAGAAAAATCACGCCGAGAATGATCGCACCAAAGGTGCCGATCCCTACCCAGACGGCATACGCGGTCCCAATCGGTAGCGTTCGTGCGGCGACCGCCAGTAAATACATGCTGGCAACGATTGCTGCGATGGTCAGCACGCTAGGGACAGGCTTAGTAAAGCCCGCAGTTAACTTTAGGCCAACAGCCCATCCAGCCTCAAGAAGGCCGGCGACAACAAGAAAAAGCCACGACATAACTCGCTCCTTTGGAAGCGTCGTCTTGTCTTTACCGGGTACGTCGCACATCGTCCGGGCCAGGGTGGCAGTGTTTATTTCATAGCGTTCTATGCCGTCCAAGCAGGCATGTCAATGTGCATCCTTTCGCCCCCGCGTGATCCTCAACCAAATGCCAACGGAAATTGGACTTTGTGAAGTGGCTCAAAGACGCCGATCAACCGCTCGCACGCATTGTAAAGATCAACGCGCAACGAGGCCTGGCGGCAAGGAAATTCAACGCGCCCAATCGGAATTTTTACCTCAGCCATTCCAACGAACTCGAATCCGGACAACCGAGCGAAATTTGGTTCTAGCGTTAGGACGTCGCAACGGGAAATTGGCTGCCTCGCGCCCCAGGTACCTCACTGTACAATCTTGAAAACGCAGAAAGACCACGCGGTTCCAGTTGTCTGGCCATCGACACGCTTTCAACACGAATCAGGATGGTCTTCGCCGCCAGCAAGTTGCCGCCGAGATTCAGAGTAGTTCCAGACCTGTCCAAGCCAATCTTTCGCCAACCCGATCGACAGCCAGATATGCCAACCAAGTATTCACTCCGCCTTCGATGCAAACCTTTGCTTTGCCACTGGATCATTTGCAGTAGCCTGCTAATCAACGTCGCCGGAGAGTTGGCATTGGCGGTTCATCCGGAGCAGCCTCTTAATACTGCAGCCGGTACAGAAGTGGTTCTCGTGTCGGAGGTCAAATGGCGGCATCTGAATCCAGCACGCGGAGACACCAGCCCGGCGGCAGGAACACTTTGGGGGGATCAAACCGAAGACGGAGAATCAGGGTTCCTCGTCAGGTTCCAAGGCGGATTTTCTTCGCCACCCCACGTTCACAACATTACGTATCGAGGCATCGTGATCGCGGGAGCCTTGCACAACGACGATCCGGGTGCCGAACCGATGTGGATGCCTGCCGGATCCTGGTGGACTCAACCGGCAGGCGAAGTTCATCTCACCGCCGCGAGAACACAAAGCGTTGCCTACGTCGAAATTCAGAGCGGACCATATCTCGTAAAAGGGCCCGATAAAAAATTCGACAACGGCGAGCGCCCCGTCAACATGGACTCCTCTAACATCGTCTGGTTGGACGCGGCCGATCTTGACTGGATCGAAAGCAAATCGACACGGGCAATCGTCCAAGTAGGCCTACTTAACCAGGTTATCTAACACCATAGATTGCGGCGCGGTGTACATCGCTGCGTCTACCTCACCGCCACGATGCGAAACAAAACAAAGTCAATTCCTCCCGCCGATCGTCGAGCAACGCAACACGGTCTATTCTTGCCCACTATCGATCGGGAACGCACTATTGCCCAAACAAACAGACAACTTGTTCGCTTCAGCGCGTAGCGATCCGCCTACTTGTATTCGCTATATCTTGCTATCCAACCCTCGCTAGTGTGAAGTTCTCCCGATAGGCCGTCGCTTTCCTGTGCGATGCCTTCCGACAACTCAGCTCCGATCTGCGCGACCAATCGGAACTGTTCCTCTTCTTCAAGCCAACGCAACAGATGATGCAAAACAGAATCGACTACTTCGGGAATAGCGGAAGCAAGAGCACCTCCGTCTTTATCCTTGGTCAGTTCTCGAATGCGTTCCGCTCTTTCTCCCTTCATTCGACCGTCAAGAATCATCTCCCAGTCAGACAACGTTTCATCACGGACCTCTAGCATTAACCGTCTACCAAGTTCTTCAAGAATTTGTTTCGACATCACTCTAATTCCATGGAATATTGGTTGGGACACGGACTCCTTGCTCACGAAGGTTTCGCAGCGAGTCAGCGACAAGCTGTCTTGCTTCGATGCGAGTCGCGCCACCGGCTTGCAACGCCTCAACTGCAATCCGAGTGTGTTCCTTCAGTGTGTTCGGACGTCCGCTCCGAGCCAATTCATTAAAAAGCTCTCGCTGCTTGTTCGTCATCGCTTGGTGATCCCAACCATGATCTTTCATGTAGCTCTGGCTGATACTCCAACCTTTGCTCTTGCTGTAATTCACAGCGTCTTTAAAGCCCGCTTTCGCATGAACATGATGCCCTTTGACCTGAGAGTACTTTCCGACTCCTCCATTTGCGTCAGGTATCAGCTTATTGAGGGCATTGCTGCCGGGAACGTTGCCCTCACCGTACAGATTATGGGCCAGTAAGCCTTGCTGGCCGACGAAGTAGACGTGTTCGCCGTAGACCTCGAGGTTGTAAACCGCTTGTGGGCCGGGTCTCGGCAATTTGCCGGCGATTCGCTTCGTGTCGCCCGAGTAGGTTTGGACTCGGTCGCCAATTTTCATTTCGCCGATCGGAACGAATCGCTGGTCATCGACGCTCCAGAACAAGTGGTTGTCGGTGACTCCAATCGGTTCGTCTTCGCCTTCAAAGATGATGTCCAACACCTCCGTCGAAGATCGGTGTGCGAACGTGGCGGTGACCGGTTGGCCGGCGCCTTCGCTGATCGGAGGACAGCGATCGACCGCAGTGACATATGCGGTTCCTACCGCTCCCATCTCCGGCAAGTCCAACGCCACCGTGATCCCAATCAAATCAGTACCGGACGTCGCTAGCTCGGCCGACGTCAGCATGATGTCGCGATAGAATGGTCGCAGTGGGGAGAGCGGATCAGAGTCTATACGCGTCGCTCGTTTCGATCCCTTTGGCGTGAGGGGTCGCCGGACCTGCGGCGAAGCAAGCGTTACATTCGCGATAGTTCCAACAGCAGTCGACGCCGAAACTCGATCGTCGGTGACATACGAAAGACGCTCCAGTACCCATGACTCGGGACGCAGCAATTCGATGTGCAGTTCCGATCCATCGTCTTTGGCCATGACGAGACGAAGGTGTAGCCAGTCCTCCCAATCGGGATCTTGCCAACGCGCGCGTTCGGCATCGGTGACTTCAGGATTTCGAGACAAGACCCGATCACCAACCCGGATTTCTTCGATTGGCTTTGTGCTTGGCAAACGACCTAACGACGGCGCCAAGTTTGTAGGCAAAAGCCCGACGGGTTGCTCGCCGGACTTTGATGACTTCGAAGCCTGACCTGCCCCCTGAACAATCAAGCAGGCGGCAAAGACAAGACCGGCCACGCCAAGGAAAAATCCGAGGAGCCGAACCCTGCGGTAATGGTCATGGGAGATTTGTGATTGCATGGCATCGACAGGATAACGCATCCCAAGAACAGAAACCAACATCGGCGACGAAGTCCTGGTGAAACGCCATAAGAACGTTCAAGAACAACGGCTTTTCTGGCAGATTCGCCAGACCGTCACCAGCCGAAGGTCCTGGCAGTTCGATTGCTGGAATCCCGTTTGAATCCAATTTAGGGTCGCCGAATCAGTGTTTACTTGGCCTGGGTTGTAGCCGCCAGTCCGGAAGCGAACCGGAGGCAACAGCGAAACCGAGAAGTTCCTGCCGTAACACTTCGGTCGCTATTCGACCTGCAGCCGTCTGCGAATCGTCTCCCGAAGAGGGGTGAAGCCAACGAAAAGAGTCCTGACACCTTTTTGGATGCGAGCTAGCCGGCGGGACCGATCGATTGCGCAAAGAGCTCGGCGAATTACCGGCGGAACACGAAACCTGACAACGAGCCTCACTCAACTTTTCCGTCACTCGCCGTCTTGAATTTTTGCCGCAGAGAAAATTGCGTCAGCCATCTCGACAAGCTACCATAAACCCCCTCCCTAGCGGAGCAAGGGCCGTATCGTGCGGTAGGTGCCGACGATTCGTTTTCGGTTTTCTAAGGTCTGCGAATTGCAACGAGGTGAAGAAGATGCGGCGGTTACCAGCTTTTTTAGTCGTTTTGCTTTGGGTCACTCATTCGCCCCCACCCGCCAATGCCGAATTAATCGGTGCGGGCCAGATTTCATTTCATGCGACCGCGATCCAAGACATCACGCTCAACGGAGGAACAGTGATCAACCCCGGTGCCGAGATTGTCATTTCCGATGTCGTTGGGACCGGGATAGCCGGCTTGAATATCGGTGACCAAGTTGGCGACACCATCCCAATCATTTCGGTATTTGGATGGGAGTTCGTCGGGACCGATACATCGGGGGTCGTCAATGGCGATTTCCGTTTCGGAAATATTCCTCCGTTCACCGGCGCCGACTACTCTGGCCAAATTACCAATGTCGTTCAAGACAATACCGACCCGGGTTTCGCTACTGGTGATCCCTCTAGCTTTCTCTCAGGAAACTACTCTGTTTCCGGCGACTCGTTTGCATTTGAAGTTCTGACGGGTGAAAGCGCGGGGCTATTGCTGACGACTGACCCGGCGCAAGGGTTTAGTTTCACGTCGACCTTTGATGGCTTGCCCCCGTCCGCCGGAACGGTGATTACAAGTTCCGGAGATTTAGACATTTACTTTGGTACCGAACTCGTCGGCTTCAGCAGCAATCGCCGTATCATCGTCACAGCCATTCCCGAGCCAGGTGGTGTCGCTTGCCTGTTGCTGCTCACCGCGTTGGTGACCGGACGCCGACGCCGTTAAAATCGCCGCTCCCCCGGAACGGAACACGCCGACGGGCCGTTCTTGTAGCTATCGTCGCCTTTCACTTCGTGAAAGGTGCGTACGCAATCGCTACGTTTGCGAAGCAAAAGGCGACTATGTTCGTCGTACATCCGAGTAGATCATCAGGCCGCCGAGCGTTTCGATCACCAGACGTTCTCTTCGGCGCACGCCAACGCTTTCACGAAAGGTCCTGGCAGCTCGATTGCTGGAATCCCGTTGGCGTCCGATTTAGGGTCGCCGAATCAGTGGTTACTTGGCCTGGGTTGTAGCCGCCAGCCCGGAAGCGAACTGGAGGCAACAGCGAAACCGTGAAGTTCCTGCCGTAACACTTCGGTCGCTATTCGACCTGCAGCCGTCTGCGAATCGTCTCCCGAAGAGGGGTGAAGCCAACGAAAAGAGTCCTGACACCTTTTTCACATTGGAGTCTTCTACCTTGGGGCTTTCGGTTTCGATATAACTCCGGCGGTGAATGTCGTATCACGATAGTTCACCCTGAATACATCTGGTATTTCGTTTGATATCTGCCTGCTATCCAAGCTTGTGATCGAACGATCCGCAACGCTTCGTGTGCGATGATTGCGGATATACCAACCTCGGTGTCGCCTCGGGATTGATTCTTTTTCACACCCAGGCGGTAACAACCTGCACCGCAAACTCGACCAGACAGCCTTGATTTTAGGAGCGATCTCGCATGCCGAACATTCTTCTTCGAAACTTAACGGTCCTTGCTCTCTTGCTCATCACCGGAGCCTCGGGGCACGTTTGTGCTCAACAAAAACCGAAGGCTCAGTTCTGGGAAATCACCGACAAGTGGACCCATCAAACCGGATTGCAACGTTGTCTATCGAGCGCCGGATTCGCTGCAACTCCCTTTGATCCCAAGAGCGGCATCGATGCCGATTGCGACCTGTTGGTATTGGGATCGTTCCTTTCCGAAGATCCGCGTTATCGGGCGTGGTCCAAGGAACAAGCCACTTCGTTGCAGGGGTTCCTCGATGAGGGTGGTGTCATTTTGCAACTGACGCAGGCCGATCAAACAGAATCATCGCCTGCGTTTATCCCGAAGGAGTTGAACGTCAAACGCACCGATAAAGACGGCAACCCGGTACTGGTCCTGGCCGACTCACATCCCCTCGTCGCACAACTTCCACGCCGTTCGACCAACAATAAGCAACTCGAGCTTCCGATGCATCACCGCCGCGGTTCGTGGGAAAGCCTGCGAGACCAAAAAGGCTTTCGCGTGTTGCTTACCTTGGACGCTACCAATCGCGATCCGGTACTCGTCGAAGCCGCCGTCGGCAAAGGACGGTTGCTGCTGACGTCGCTGTTCTTCGACAAACTGGAAAACAAAGACGGAGAGGTCACAGCGCCGGTAGAATTTCACAATGCATCGAAAGCCTTCTTCGCTGGTCTTCATGACTACGTCTTGGCTGTAGCCAATGGGAACGGCCCCGCGGTCGAACCCACCAAACCCTATGTGCCACCGGAACCATGGGATTTCGTCGCGGGTTCGACGACCGTCGTCGCCCTACCAGACACACAGATTTACAGTGAACGCTTTCCGCAGCACTTTGTTGCTCAGACCGAGTGGGTTGCCAAAAACCTCGACCGCCTGAACATCGCGGCCGTGTTTCACGAAGGTGACATCACGAACCGTAACACCCCCGAGCAATGGGAGAATGCGAAAGAAGCGATGCAGCCGCTGTGGGGAAAACTGCCTGTGATCTGTGCCCCCGGCAATCATGACATGGGCCCCCGCGGGAACGGAGCCACGCACGAATCGCTGATGAGCGACTACTTGACCGTGGAAGACTTTGCCAAGCATGATTCATTCCAAGGAACACTGGACTCGGGTCGCACCGAAAACAATTATTCGCTGTTTGAAGCCGGAGGAATCGAGTGGATCGGAATTGCTCTCGAATGGGCGCCACGCGACCGGGCCGTTCAGTGGGCTGACGAATTGTTGACGAAGCACTCGGATCGACGAGCGATTTTGGTCACTCATGCTTACACCTATTTTGATGATTCAGTGTATGACGTCACGCAGCGAACGGACCAAAGCTGGAGTCCGTATGGCTATGGTGTTAAAAACAGTTCCGAAGGCGTCAACGATGCCGGTGACATCTGGCGGAAAGTGATTCATAAACATGACAACGTCGTGCTAGTACTCTCCGGCCATGTCCTCGGAGACGGAGCGGGACGCGTGACTTCGAAGACCGACAACGGAAGCCTAGTCCATCAAGTCCTAGCCAACTATCAAATGTTGACCGAAGGTGGACAGGGTTGGTTACGCCTGATGGAATTCCTGCCCGATGGGGAGACGATCCAAGTACGCACCTATTCACCCGTTTTGGATCGATTCAACACCGATCCCCAGCATCAGTTTCGACTCAGCCTAACGCCATCGGCGAAGGAATAACGCAGACTTCTTTGGCTCGCATCGATAGACTTGCGGCCGGGCGATGCCGGCCCAATGGTCGTCACTGCGAGCGGCAAACTGCTGAGCTAGAAGCCCTGACCGGGCGTTGTCGTGCGCAGACTCCATAGCGTACCGCCTGCTGTAACGAACAGAGTTTTTCCATCGCTGCCACCGAAGGTACAATTCGTGACTTCGTCACGAACGATGGCAACGAATTCAAGCAGTTCGCCCTGCGGTGAAAACACATAGATGCCGGCGGTCGAAGGATCGGCGGTTTCGAAGGGCAGATTGGGACGATTCAGTCCGGCGGCGACATAAATCCTGCCAGCAATGTCCAGTTTCAGTCCGTCGGGACCGCGCGTTGCCCCCCAGTCATAAATCAGCGTTTGCGTCGCGGCGTCGATATCACCACCGGGATTCAGGTTGAATCGCCATAGCTTTCGTGCCCCGCCACGGCGGTTGTTGTTGTTGTCGGCGACGAAGAGATATCGGTTGTCCGGCGTGATCGCGATGCCGTTGGGACGATCCACTTCGTGGGTGATGACGCGTTCAATTGTACCATCGGGGTCGACTCGATAGACCCCTTCGACCTCACGTCCGTCGGCATCGTGCATTTCGATGGTGCTACGATCACCATAGCGTGGGTCCGTGAAATAGATTCGTCCTTTCGCATCGATCGTCAGATCGTTAGGCGTATTGAATTTCATCTGCTGATACTCGGCAGCAAGGATCTGCAGCGAACCATCTTGACGTCGTTTTACCAGACGTCGCTTTGCAGACTGGCAAATGATCAAGTCGCCTCGGTCGTCAAATCGCAGTCCGTTCGATCCCGCGCCAGGAAACCAAACGGTTTGTTCGCCGTCCGGTGTTCGTCGGTTGATATTCCCTTCGCCGCTGGTCAAAAGTCCGAGATCGGGATGCCATGCGGGACCTTCGCCGGCGCCAGTTTCCTGCAGAAGCGTCGGTTCGGATGCGAAGACGGAAAGACGATCGGCACTTTCCCGGAGCCGGATTGTCGCGGTCACCGGCAAATGATCGGAAAGCATTTCCGTGCATCGGTCGCGAAGAATCGCGACCGAATCGACGTACTCGGTCAAGGAAGGAGAAACGAAGATGTAATCAAGGCGACGATCTGATCCGTGCTCCTGGTCACTGACTAAGTTCGCCGGGAAGGTACCAACAAAAGGAAGATGTGGAGACCGACGCGAAGCGACTAGATCCGTGTAGCCCTGATCGAGAATCGCTTGAATCCCGCCGTAGTCGAGACTTCCGTTGTTAAGATTGCGGGCACGAGCGTTCTTCTGGTCGAGGCCATCGAAGAACGGAACGAGACGCTGGTCAGAATCGTACTGGGGTTTGTCATCGGGGGAGAACCCATTGAAATCGCCAGCAAGTACGACTTTCGGATTCTTTTCCGGCAGTGATCTGACGTCCTCTTTCAATAAGGCAGCCTCGTCGATTCGCCACTGAAAATTGGAAGGGTGAAAATGGATCACGTAGAACCAGATCCCCTGAATTCGGCATCGCAACAAACCGTGGTGGAAACCCTGCCGAATTCGCTTGACGTCACTGATCGGATAACGAGACGTGACCCCAGTAGCAAACCCGTCTTCTTTGAGAAGCACCGAATAGGAGTGCCCCCAAGATTCCGCGTCGGCCTGCAGGCGTTCATCGGTGTAGGAGTTCAACTCTTGTAGCGAAACGACGTCCGGAGACTGGGCCTTCATCCAACGTTTCCAGTCACTATATCGCGGCTCAGATTTCTTCGTGAATCCGTACCACACGTTGTGTGTGATGATCTTTAGTGATTCAGGCGTGGGGGAGCCGCTGGATTGGGCAAATACAGATGGGGCAAGTGTAGACGTGCCGATCAAAAGGATCAGCAAGATCGAACTCAGTCGGGGATAACGTGCGCGGGACATGATAAAACTCCGGAAACTCTCGTTGTCTTGAATTGACCAGGGTATCAAGTTGCAAGCGGTAGTGAGGTAGCGGAGTTCCTACCACGATCAATTCCGGGAGTTTTTCTTTCGAACGGCTCGGCAACGACAGGAGAGCTAGAGTTACGTCGCATCAAACCGCGAGAATCCGTTCTGCTGCTTTACTGTTTGGCGATGCAGTACAAGTAGGATTCTGATCGGACAAACAGCTCTCCGTCGCTGGCGGCAGGCGTGCTACTGAAGGCACTTGAGTCGCCCTCGAACGGTGGATTATGCGAGACCAACGTCAACTCCTCGCCGGGTTCAACCACATAGCTTTCGCCATTACGGGTGAACTGAATGATTTTTCCGGCGACGGCAATCGGTGATGAATAGTCGGCGTTGGGGAATCCACCAGTCGCACCTTTCATCCGAGGCAAGCGTTCTTTATAGACATACTCGCCGGTGTCGACATCGGCGGAATAAAAGATACCGCCGGTACACCAATACAACTGCTCGTTGACGGCGAGTGGAGAACAAATTCCTGAACGCAAGTTGGTTTGCCAGAGAACGCTCCCGCTCGGCTTTCCATCGGACGGGGCCAATCGGACGCCGACACCACGGCCGGCACGACTCCCCATCCAAAACGCTCGATCGCCACTGACCGCGATGCAGCCGCAGGCAGCGTCATCGAGTGGCGAGTCAACTCGCCACCGCTCTTGTCCGGTCGCCGGATCGACTGCGATCACCGTATTCGGCAAATTGAACAGTACCGTTTGCTGTCCATCGATCGTGACGGGCGTCGGCGTTGACCAGCCGTTGGTGAATTTTGGGTCGCTGATGGCCCAACGTTGATTGCCGGTTCGCTTGTCGATCCCCAGCAGTTGATTCCCCATCACGTTGGCGTCAACGACCAGTACATCACCGACCAAAATCGGACTCGCCCCGTCACCCCATTTCGCGGGATCGGACTTCTGACCGAGATCAATGTTCCAGGCCAGCTCTCCGTCGACGGTGTAGGCATACAAGCCAGCCTTTCCGTGAACGACGTAGACCATTTGCCCATCGCTGACCGGCGTGCTGCTGGCGTAGCCGTGCTGGGTGATGAAGCCTTGATAGGCATCCTCATTGTCTGCCGCGCCGACCGATTGTCGCCAAAGTTCTGTCCCCGTGGTTCGATCGAAAGCTAACAAATGCCGCTGTAAGTCCTTCGGGTCTCCGGGATTTTCACGGTCGATGCCGTAGCCGGTGTAAGCGGTCAGAAAGACCCGGTTACCGACGATGATTGGGGATGACGTACCTTTGCCAGGAAGTTCGGTCTTCCAACGCAGATTCTTTTCACTGGACCACTCCGTCGGTACGGCGGGGCCTTCGATTTTGCCGGACGTCGCTGGCCCACGAAACTGCGACCAATCGGCGGCCGGGGCAATCGAGCAGGTCAGCACGGCACACACGGCGAAACAGAGTTGGCGAAACATGCGATCGAACCTATTAACTGAACTCGTTAGCTGAATTTATTGACACGGAATGACCGTCGAAAAGTATTCGTTGAACGTTAGACCGTTGGCAAGTGAATCGCGTCAAAACAGTTGCGTCAAAAGCCATCCAAAACTCACGCCCTAAATTCAGCTTTGTACAATTGGACCATGAGCTTGGCGAAAACTTAAATTTCCATCCAACCCTATCCGGCACCTCGCGTGAATGCGCTATGACCATGGCGAACGCTATCCGGACAATAATCCCCCTCGACTTTTATAGAAACGAAGCACTGATTCAACGAAGCTTACGCCGTCCTTGCCGGTCCACCACTAAGCTGCACGTCTTGTTCGCACGTTTTGTTCCCTACGAAGTGAACGCAAATGATTCGATTCTCTCTCACTGGTCTCGCAATCGCTTTCCTCCTTGGGAGTGCCACGTTTAGCTGGGCTCAGTTGCCGAAGCTTGCCGACGACCGACTTCAATTGACGCTCTATGCCGATAGCTCCGAAATCGTCACTCCGATCGGAATGGTGATCGATCAACGTGATCGGATGTTTGTCATCGAATCCCATACCCATCATCCCCCCTCGGATTACGCAGGTCCGAAGAGTGATCGGATCAAGATCTTTGTTGACGAGGACAACAACGGAAAGCCTGATTCGATTTCCATTTTTGCCGACGGCATTCATCAAGCGATGAACCTGGCAATTTCCCCCGACGGTGATCTTTTTGTTGTTTGTGCTCGGGAAGTGCTACGACTGGTCGACGACGACAACGACGGCAAATGCGAACGCAAGGAACAGGTGCTTCGGCTTGTCACCGAAGAACGTTACGCCCACAACTGTTTGCTGGGAATCACCTTCGATCGTGAAGGTTGGATGTATGTCGCGAGAGGCAACACCGGCAGTCGTCACTATCGATTCGAAGGATCGGACACGTCAATGATCGAGGGATACGGTGATGGGGGAAGCGTGGTTCGTTGCCGTGACGACGGCAGCGAACTTGAAGAATTTGCAACCGGCTTTTGGAATCCGTTTGACTTAAAATTTGACGGCAGCGGTCGGTTATTATTGGTTGACAATGATCCTGATGCCCGCGGACCTAATCGCCTCGTACATGTCGTCCGCGGTGGGGACTATGGCTATAAATCGCTTTATGGCGGCGGTGGAAATCATCCATTCCAAGGTTGGGACGGATCACTTGCTGGGACATTACCCTTTATCGCCGGAACGGGCGAAGCCCCATGTGGACTAATCGATTGCAAGCGTGCGTCGCTACCAAGCGATTACCAAGAAAGTCTTTTGGTCACCATATGGAACGAGAACTCGATCGAACGATTCGATGTTCAGTCGAACAATGGAACAATTACAGCAACCGGGCGGCGACCATTCCTTACCGGAGCAAAAGACTTTCGGCCTGTCGCAATCGACAGCGATACTCGCGGCAATCTATTCGTCACCGATTGGATGCTCGTCGACTACCCGAACCATGGTCACGGACGCATCTGGCGAATTACTTGCAAGCCCGAGGTCACTCCATTTAGGCCTCGCGCAAATTTTTCAGATGCAATCGCTAGCGATGAAGTCGTACGACAAACTTCCTTCTCTGCTTCTGATACCGAAAACATTGCAGCCTCGTTAGAAAGCGGTCACCCGTTCGTCTCACACGCGGTGCAAATGAGACTCGCCGATGAATCGCTTCGGGAACTACGAGATAAACTCGCAAATCATCGATCACAGAACGTTCGTCTCGGCGCTCTGTTATCCGCAAAGCGGGCCAACATTGATGAGATCGATTACATTCGCAGATTTTTAAAAGACGAAAGTATCGATGTACGCCGAGCGGCACTAATGTGGGCGGGCGAATCGATGAGGGAGGACTTGCGTTCGGACTTGGAGATTGCGATTCATGTCGGTGCCGTCGATGCCAATCTTTTTGAAACGTACCTCGCGGCTGTCGAAAACCTGAGCGGTAGTTTTGCAGACGGCTACCGTCGTCGGTCTGAAAGTCGTGCAAAAGAACTTAGACGGGAACTCCCAAATGGTCTGCTAGGCTCGATCGCACGCGATCCTGAATTTCCGGACTCGGTTCGCGCACACGCGGTCAGTCGGCTTACAGACGCACAGGTCGAAGAAAGTCTCGCGTGGTTGATTCCGTTGGTCACTCAGTCAAAGCAGCCGTTTTCAGTCGCTATTATTCGACGACTCAGCAGTGTGTCTGCTGCGCGTTCTCGTGAAGTGTGCCGCCTATTGACCCAGCTTGCGATCGACGATTCGATGAGTGACCTGGTTCGCTGCGAAGCGTTGTTCACACTCAGTCACTTTCAACCGATCGAACCAAGTCTGTTCTTGCCTCTGCTGCATGCATCGGAAGAGGACATCGCGATCGAAGCCGCGCGAACGTTTCGATCTTGGCTTGATGCAGGGCTTGCGCGAGACTGCCTTAAGAAGATCAAGGCGCTCGATCTTTCAGAAGACGTCCGGGAGCGTATTTCTCCCGCGCTCGGTCAAGAGCAAGTCACGGCAGCAGGGCATAGTTTGACTGCGGATGAATGGATACAACGTCTGACAGGAAAGGCGGACGCTCTGCGAGGACGACGAGTCTTCCATACTCATCGCGTAGGATGTTCCGCGTGTCATTCGATCGGCAATCGAGGTGGGACGCTGGGACCGGATCTAGGCCGAGTTGCCGAATCAAAAAGTCGAAAACAAATTATCGATTCGATCTTGAACCCTTCCGCGGAGTTCGCGCCACAGTATCAAGCCTGGATGGTGGTGACGGTTGACGGTGAGATTCATCGTGGACTGCAACTGGACCACAAAGCCGGTGGGAAAATTAACCTAACGCTTGACGACGGGTCCACACGAACTTACGCCGCTGATGAAATTGAGGACTACATTGCATCGCCGAACTCATTAATGCCAAGTGGGCTGGAAAAGACCATGACGATTGGCGAATTCCGGGATCTGGTCGAATACCTTATCCAAGAAAGCATCGACGAAAACGGGACTTCGCATTGATTGGCCCCACCGCCGGAACCACATCCAAACTTACGTCGAGATTCCTGGGCCAAATTCCAATCGGATCCCTGCTAGCCGATCGCGATCACAAACACCGTCAGACTAGCGAATGCCACTAGTCGGCGATGGGCTACTCTTGTTTAGTTCCATTTGAAACAGGGGTTTGATTCATCAGTCGACGGGCATTAGCCCCGGTGATTGCACCGAAACCGTGGCTAACGCCATGCAGCTAATTCTATAATCGAGTTGGAACGAAGTAGTTTCCGGATGGAACATGAAACGCCCAATTTTTTTTCATCTTCTTCGCAGAATGCACGTCACAAATTTTGAGTTTGCACGAGGACGGTAGCAGCCAATGGAGTCATCGTGGCTTTTATTAAGACAACCGTGCGATGGCATGCCTCCATCTGACTCTTTTCCTCTCCTCTTACGCAAACGTCCGAGTGTGACCATGGGCATTCTTAAGTCGACCCCGACCGTTCTTGCCATTTTCCCGCCACCGGGTCACGTGGGCGCCTATACGGTCCAGGATGGTGACAATTGGTCCAGCGTTGCATCTCGCGAAGCCGGGCGGTCAGATCCTTGGGATTTGATCGAATTCAATTTCGCAACTCGCGACCCTCGTGAGGTTAACTGGTACTTAGAAAGCTACTTGAGCTGTACCGAATCAAGCGATGGGAAGAACTATCAATTCTCGACCGGTGCGGGCGACATCTATTTACCGCCGGCCGACTGGGATCCGTCGCTCGAAAGGGCACTACAACTAACAGTCTTGGGTGCGTTAACGAACTGGGCCACGAAAGCGATCAACTTTCAACGTCGCAGTCATCGCGTGACGGCAAGAGAGTTGATGGTGGTGGGCAACGCAATCATCGACGGCAAGATCCGCGTGCTCCAGTCGAGCGCAGTGCGTGGCGGACGTGCGGTCTATGATTCCGGACGAAACGTCATCGAACTCGGGCGTGGGGCGGGACGGACAATCACCAGCAAAGCATTGATCGTTCATGAGTGCGTGCACGCACTCTTTGACCTTCGTTGTGATTCAATGACGGTTGGTGAGTCGGAGTCGATGGCCTATGTTGCTCAGTCAATCTTCATGGCTCAGCATACCGATAGCCCTGAAGAGCGATTGCACGTCGATATTCCTGACGACGGAACCCCGGAAGAGATTCGCGACGCAGCACGTCGCGATGCTGTTTTCCAACAAGCTTGGAAGATCGCGCTGCGTCTGCTGGATCACAAACCGGTGCCACAAAACGACTGGAATCTGCTCAGCACGGCAGTGAGTTTGCACCCAAGCTATAGCGGCAACTCGGGGCAGAATGCCATCTTTGATGGCGTTTAGCGAGACACCATCGTTCGGGGCGGCGACGCCGTCTACTGGACGCGGAATGGACGTCGATCAGTGAACGTTTCACCGTACGCGTCTTCGGCTTGTACCTCCAACAAGTGCGTCCCTTTTGGAAGCACATTCGGTAGATGGCCGACCCAAATGTGAGTGCTCTCCCGCGGTCGATTCATGCGTTTAGTGCCTTCCATCGGCGTCGACTCGTCGATCGACTGTTGGCGAACATAGTGTGGGTCATTTCGATGTTCGTGTTTCATCGCGACCCATTCACTATGTCCGACAACACGCATTTTGACGTGAGAACTGTGCGAGCCATTGAAGACATTGACCAAAACCTCGCCTTTGTCGCTAGATAGCTGATCGGCGGCAATCGCGTCGGCGACAAAGAGATTCATTTGGTAATCTTCTTCGTGATTGGCGGCCTTCCATTTGACCGACATCTTCGGGCCATCAAAGGTGGCAATCGCATAGCCATTAGGCGTTCCATCACGCATTGTCGTCATGGGGATACCACGCGAGTCTAAGGGGCCTTTCCACCAAGTCCCGGAAGCGGTTCCAACATTGTGATGGATGTGCACTCCATGATCGTGTGAGTGATAGCCGAACTCCGAACCGAGGTGGTAGATCGCATTGAGGTGCGTGTGAGCGGAGAATGATGCGGTATGTGGAAAACGGGAGAGGAGTTCAAGGACACGCTTCAGCTCCGGCGTCGGTTGCTCTTCACCGGGTATTCCGTTGGTCAGCGGGATGTGCGTTCCGATCAAGATCCGATGGTTCTGGGGGACCGTATGGAGGTAATTTTCCATGAACGCCAGTTGCCGTTTGCTTAACCCCGCGTGGTAACCCTTGCGCTCGAAGCCATGATAGACGATGTTATCCATCGCCAAGAAATGCACGTCCCCGTACTGAAACGCATAGTCGGACGGACCGAACGCTTTATGAAACGTTTCGTTGGCGTGTTCATCGTCGGGGGCACGAAAGTTGATATCGTGATTCCCGATCACGTTATGCCATGGAATTCCCGCCAATCCTTGCATCTCGATCATCGGTTGAAATAGATCGAGCTGGTTGCCGACGATGTCACCTAAGGTCACGCCGAATTCAGCATCCACATCGACCAATTCACTCATGATGTCACGGCCGAAGAACTGGACTTCTTCGATGCTTACCGGTTGCGGGTCACCGAGTAGGACTGCTCGGATCACATTGGGAGCTTGAAAGGGTCGCAAGGCAAAGTCAACGGACTCGGGCAACGGGCCGGTCGGCTCACTCCCCTTGAACCGAAAATCGTCATCGGGTGAACCGTTGGGTTTATGGATGTAAAAGAACTGTGGCAAGTTGTTTTCATCGACAGGATAGATCCACCCCTGCGGCTTGCACGCAAACAGAATTGTGTCGCCATCGACCGGAAGCGTGTACCGTCCGTCGGCGCCAGTCAGGACGACCGCTTCGCCGTTGGAAACTCGGACGCCTTCGACACCTGATTCGCCTTCATCGCGCGTGCCGTTTCCGTTTTGGTCATGAAAGACGACGCCCTTCGCAGTTTGCTTCGCAATGGGTTCGGCTGCCTTGAGCGACGATCCAAAGAGAGGTACTAAACAGACAATGGCGGTGAGACAAAGTGGTCGGCAACGCAGTGACATCATGGTTTCCTTAAGGCGGGGAATTCGATCGAAGAAGCTACCAATCGTCGCTTCGATCAACCAGCCTCAAAGTTCTCCGATAAGGCCGCACAAACGTCGATTGGCAGCCGGAGATGCCGTTTCAAACGGTGCTTGGCATGATCAGCGGGTGATGTGAAGTTTTGATAGTGTTTCGAAGAATGCGAGGGGATGGCAATCGCCAGCCACCATTGTGATTGGAGTAATCACCACCTGCTCACGGCGCCTCAAATTCGTCCCTAAAATCTCTGCGGGAAGCTCTGTTGCGAGAGAAGCCGATTAAATTCCCTCGCCGGTCGTGCTCAAAGCTGCAACAGTCGTAAAGCACTTCCTTCAGTTTCCTTCGCCCGCGCTGGATTCGCGATTTTGCCCCTGAGAGCGAAAGGTCAAGTCGATCCGCAATCTGCTGCTGAGAGAGTCCTTCAAGTTCGTAAAGTTTGAGCGCTACCCGGTACTTGTCAGGTACTTGATCCAGCATTTGGGGTAACCAGCCAATTACGGTGTCTTCGAGTCGTGGCTCGATTTCACAATCGCATTCGATCTCCTCGGCGAGTGGGGACGCTTCTCGCGACCTTGCCCGATAGTGGTCGGTCAGTAGATTGCGAGCGATTTGAAATATCCATGGGCGAATGCGCTGATGATCCTCGACCGACTCAAGCCGCGAATGAATCCGCACAAACACTTCTTGCAATAGATCTTCGACAGTTTGATGGTCACGAATGCGAGCGGCAAAGAAGGATCGAATCTGGTCGCCCAGTTGCCGCCAAATCTCCTCGGATGTCTTGCAATCGTCTTTCATGACTATTCGATCGTCAGTTTTCTCTATCACCCGGCCGCGATCACGGCGACATAATCATCGGTCATACGGGCAAAACTTCGCGGCGAAGGTGATCGTCCACCAATGCGATGCCACGTTGCATCGACACGTTTCCGTGTTTCGGCAAGTGCTCCGTATAGATTAAAGGTTTCAGCTCGGCTCGTCAGCCGACAAGCGTTGGTCCCGGCCACTACACGGTAACCGTGGCTAATGCGATTCGTGATGAGCCTCATTTCGAGTGCTAACCCAACGCTAAGCCGGAGGTGAAGTATCTTCCGCAAACGCGAAATCAGTCGAGCAAACTCCGGTGGAAGGCAACTCAAGCTCAACCTTCCGAGCCGCTTGGTGGTCACCCGAGAGTGCGGCGACGATCGATCGAACCTGTTCGTATCCTGTCATCAACAAAAAGGTCGGTGCCCGCCCATAGCTCTTCATGCCGGCGAAGAAGAAATTCTGCTCGGGCTGACGCAGTTGTTCGGCCCCGTGTGGCGGCACGGACCCGCAACTGTGATGGTTCGGGTCAATGAGTGGTCCTAGGTTTTTGGCCGCCTCGGTCGCTGGATCAAACTCAAGTCGCAGTTCTCGATGCATCGTCAAGTCGGGGCGTGCACCGGAAGCGACGATGATTTCATCAACAATCACACGAGTGTCGCCGGCGACGTCAATCACTTCCGTTCCCGCATCGGTTTCTCGCAGCGACGTCACCGAGAGGTCGGTGAGCAGCGTCACCTTTCCTTCCTCGACCGCATGTTTGGCGTTGTCCCCGAGTCGGCCTCGTTCGGCGATTTCGTCGGCATTGCCGCCTCCCCAAAGCTTAGTCGCATTCTTACGGCGAATGCCCCAACTGATCGATGTGCCAGGAAATGTTTTGGCGAGTTCAACAAGACTGAGAATATTACCGGTCGCGGAATGCCCCGATCCGACGACCAGGACTCGCTGATCGGCGTAGCGGTCACGGTCGCGATCAAGCACATCGGGCATCCCGTATTGAATCCGGTGCCGCAGTTGTTGCTCGCCATCGGCCGGGACCCCACCGGCACCCAACGGATTTGGTGTCGTCCATGTCCCCGACGCATCGATTACCGCGCGAGCCCGAATACGTTGCGGGCCGTCCGGTGTTTCGACGATTAAAAGGAACGGAGCTTGGTTGCGCATGCCATTCTTCATCCGGTCATGCCCTTCACGCGAAACCGAGATGACTTTGTGATCGAGCTTCAGGTGGGAAGCGATCGCGGGATGACTGGCTAGCGGATCGAGAAATCGTTCGATCAATTCACTCGCGTTCGGAACACGGTCTCCGCTAGGTGCTGACCAGCTGCCGCTTGCACTAAGCAGTCGTTTCCCCACCGGATCGAGAAGGAAAGACCAGGGCGTAAAGAGTCGTACGTGACGCCACTGCCACATACTTGCCGCGACCCGATTTCCAGATTCAAGCACGAGGAAACATTGGCCGCGTTCGGCAAGGTTTGCCGCCGCAGCCAGTCCGACCGGACCAGCGCCAATCACGACAACGGGCAGATCACGGTTGGGATCCTCCCAACCTACCGTCGACGAATTGAGTTCCACTGAACCGTCCACCAGAGTTGGCTCGCCCATCGTGTCGCAACAGGATGACGTCGGCAGCGAACTCGTTTCGGCGGCACACTCAACACCAGTAGATGTGTGGCAGCATCCCCGATCACCATCCGCTTGAACCGTTGAGATTTCGCTGGGGGACTCGCGGCCTTCGCGTCTGGCCTTGGGGGGATTGCAGTGATCGCGGGCATCATCGATTGGATTCATTCTATCTCTTTGGTGGTGGGGTTCACTGAGGGCGAGGTCAATTGGATGCGGGTAATCACTCGTATCCGCAATTGGAGACGCAGATCGATGTCGAAAGACGCAATTTTCGTTGAACTTGCGATGATTTCGTTGTCGCGAAAGTCACGTCCTTCCCTGCAAAGTTCTTGGCAATCTGACTTGACATCATTCCATAAAACAATATCGTTCATCGCAGATAGACGATAGAAGTCAATCGAGATTTGCCGAGAATTGAGATGGGCGACCTACCGATCGGCGCCTTGCTGATCACCGTCCACAGTCAGCGCGGCGAACTCCGCATCT
The DNA here is from genome assembly GCF_008312935.1 of Roseiconus lacunae. Lineage (NCBI taxonomy): Bacteria > Pseudomonadati > Planctomycetota > Planctomycetia > Pirellulales > Pirellulaceae > Roseiconus > Roseiconus lacunae. The sequence continues at coordinate 283,983 of NZ_VSZO01000008.1, forward strand.
AGCGATCAACAGCGTACGGGGAGAACAACAGTGCCAGAAAAACATGACGACCACCTCGCGATTGAGCGCGACCCTAGAGGCGAATCGTGTCCGGTGGACAAACAAACCAAAACGATGGGAGGTTTTGAGCGTTATCTCACGCTTTGGGTCGGGCTGTGCATCGTTGCCGGAGTTGTGCTTGGCAAGGTCGCTCCGGGTCTTGCGCGATCACTTGATGCGATGTCCATCGACGTTAACGGTGCGCCAGTGATCTCGATACCAATCGCGGTTTGCTTATTCTTGATGATGTATCCCATCATGGTGAAGATCGATTTCGGCGAAGTGTTTCGTGCCGGGCGTGCGTTGAAACCACTCAGTTTGACGCTTTTGATCAATTGGGGCATCAAACCGTTCACGATGTACGCGATCGCATTGTTTTTCCTAGGGACACTTTTTCTAGGTGTGATCGGTCCTGATGCGACAGACTTAATCAAGCCCCCGCTCGGAAGCGATCTTGCGGTCGGAGCCGAGTACGGATCGGGTAAGGTTGTTTTAATCGACGGCGTCAAAATGCTCGAAGTCCCGCTGTGGCGCAGCTACCTTGCCGGTTGCATTTTGTTGGGCATCGCACCGTGTACCGCGATGGTTTTGGTTTGGGGCTATCTAGCGAAGGGCAATGATGGACATACCTTGTTTATGGTTGCGATCAATTCGTTGGTGATGTTGGTGTTCTATGGCGTGCTGGGCGGATTTTTACTGGGCGTAGGGAAACTACCGGTTCCCTGGCAGGCGCTGCTGCTTTCGATTTCTGTTTATGTCGCGTTGCCATTGGTCGCCGGATTCTTGACCCGGCGATGGATCTTGGCAACCAAGGGCGAAGCGTGGTTTCGCGAGACGTTCCTTCATTATTTGACTCCGATCACGATCACGGCGCTGTTGATGACCTTGGTATTGCTGTTTTCGTTTAAAGGCGAAACGATCATCGAGAATCCACTTACCATCCTCTGGATCGCGATCCCCTTAACGCTACAAACCCTCTTGATATTTGCGGTGGGGTTTGGGCTATCGAAGCTCTTCGGCTTGACATACGAAAACGCCGCCCCGACCGCAATGATCGGCGCGTCCAACCACTTCGAAGTCGCGATCGCTACCGCCACGATGCTGTACGGCCTTTCTTCAGGTGCCGCACTTGCAACGGTGGTCGGTGTCTTGATCGAAGTGCCATTGATGTTAGCACTGGTCAAATTCTGTTTAGCGACGCGATCATGGTTTCCGCATCAGAACAATCTGGCGGCAACTGATTCACCAATGGTTCACGCCGACCCCACATTGGAGACGACATCATGAATGGGAAATCACACAAAGATTGCTTCGGGAAAATGTTTCCGCAGCGAATCGAGACGGGCCTTAATCAAGCGAAGGTGTTTTCAGTCGAGAAGAAACTTCCCGGTGGACTGATCCACCGTAAAGAAGCTGTGAGAACTGACGTGGATCAATGGGATGATTGCCGGCGATGTCCTGAGTTTGACAGTTGCTACAAACTGAGCATGGCAAAAATCGCATTGCAGACATCGCTTTCGCATCAATAGCGTGAATTATTACCGTCACTGAGCCAACACCGCTCGACCTTCGTCACGCATTGCTTGCCAAAGCCTGGTCATTTCAGCTTTCATCGAGCGAACAAGATCAGGGTGCTGAGTCGCGATATCATTGCTTTGCTCAAGATCATTTGAGAGGTCATACAACTCGGCTCGATCGGGATCAGACGTCGCGAACCACTCGTCCAGCGAGACCCCCGGGCTTCGTTTCGGCAGCCATGCGACCAAGGTGTAACGATCGCGACGCAGCGAAATCTGTGGCATGCGAAACCAGGTGTCGCCGTGATGAGGATAAAACCAGATCGGCGAATCACGTCGTTCGACGTCTTTTCCTAGAAATGCCGGGAACGCGTTGACACCATCAATGTTTCGATTGACGGGGATCGCCGCTCCGACAAGATTACAGACCGTGGGCAAAAGATCGGTACCGTTGAACAACACGTCGCTTTTCGAGTTTGCCGGGATGACGTGCGGATAACGCACGATTCCCGGTACACGATGGCCACCTTCGTAGGGATAGCGTTTCATACCGCGGAGCGGTCCGGGTGTACCGAAGCACTTGTCGCGGATCGGATCTTCCCATTGTCCACGAGATTCATCGAACGTGACCGGCGTTTCGGGGCCATTGTCACTGGTGAATACCACGATTGTTTCCTCGGCGAGGCCTTCGGTTTGAAGTGACTTCATCAAACGCCCAAAAGCGTTGTCAAGCTGACTGACCGTGGCGTAGTAATCCTGCTTGTGTTCGTCGAGGTTGCGTGTAGGTCGAGCGACGCGGCCATAGCGAATTTGCTTTTCTAGCTGGTCGACTCTGTCAGAAGCATATCGATCGCGATAGCTTTCCGGTGGATCGATCGGCGTGTGTGGCTCGTGTGAGCAGACGAACATGAAAAACGGTTGTTGCTTGTTGCGTGTGTTCATCAACCAGTCACATGCATCATCAACGATCGCATCGCAGTACCATTGTTCGACTTTCCCGACGGGCTTGCCATTTTTAATAAACGCCTTCGGACGACGTGGGCCGCCGAGTTTGTCGAACGCATTGAGCGTTGTTCCCATCCAATAATCAAAGCCCTGTTCACCAGGACCGGGGTGGCCGTGGTCGGATTCCTCCAGCGTCGAAAGATGCCACTTGCCCCAAAATGCAGTTTCGTAGCCTTTGGTTTTCAAGATCTCGGCAAGCGTGACTTCCTGGTCTCTTAAGAACGTCTTGCGGCTATGAATGTAGAAAAAGCCGCTGCGATAAGGCTGACGTCCTGTCAGCAGTCCGGCCCTCGATGGTGAACAAACCGTTCCGGCGGAATGACAGTCGGTCAGAAGCACACCTTCCGAGGCAAAGCGGTCCAGATTCGGAGTTTCGATGATCGGATTGCCATAGCAACCGAGGTCTCCATAGCCCAAATCATCGGCAAGAAACACGATCACATTCGGCGGCCGGTCCGATGCCGAGGTGACGGCGCAGAAGCTCAACAGCATCAAAACGGAGCATGCGAAAGATTTCATCGGCCGATCCAAAGTTGGCAAGGAAACAGGACCAATCTAATGCCGAGTCGCACGACGCGACACATTGGAGCGACTAAAAAGAAAGGGAACAATGGAATGCTCCCCGATCAGCAGTGCCCGAGGCGGGACTCGAACCCGCACAGCCGTATCTGGCCGGGGGATTTTAAATCCCCTGTGTCTGCCAATTCCACCACCCGGGCATCTGTCGTGTTTTGCCGAGCGAGACAAGCATTTCCGGGCAGGTGGTTGACGGCCCGGACGTCGCGACGCGGCTTCGAAGTCATAACGTTTTCCGGCGAGGATTTGAACCCGCCGATGAGGCAGTTTGCTCCGAATTCGGATTCCCCTCCGCTACGATCGGGGCCAGTTTTACCGGGGGCTGCCCGGTTTGACCAGGGAACTGCGCCAGAAGACATTGAATGTCTGGCTAAATGTCGGCTGCCAATGACAGTTTGCACGATTTTCGCGTGTTCACCGGCTAGGTAACCAGGGAATGCGACACCAGCGGCGCCCCTTGAGTGCGTTCTAACTTGAGGAATGGGTCGAGCAAATCGCGGCAGGCGCGGACTACTAATCTTCGAGAATCGACACTCAATCTTTTCGTCCGGATCAGCGGTGATTGATGTTTCAACAGATTACGTCACCGGGGAACATTCCAGGAAAAGTTTCGACGGCGAAATGAGAAGCTGTATTGCGGCCATTGGACGCGCTCGGTGCCGTCGCGGAGATGAGCAGTTGTATCCCGTCTGGTCGCACGACGATCAACTAAAAAAGCACCCCAGCGATCCGCGCGGGATCGCTGGGGTGCACACCGGTGGCTTCCTTGCCGATGGACTCCTTTCGCTGTCAAAATCACCTCCTGTGATTCAGCTAGGACCACCTCCTGTGATCCCAATGGCTCTGACATTTCGGCAAGACGCTTCGACTCGCTTGCCCTCTTGGTCGACTCGACTGGCCAATTCGGCGAGTCGTGATTTCATGAACGCTTGCTCCGTGCTCTCGGTCGACACGTCCTTCGCCGGCTTGGGTGATCCCTGCATCGTCGTTGCCCCGATTCACATTTTGAAAGACACAGCCAGGTGCAGCGTTTCGTTTTATTTTAGGACTTGCCACATGGCGCTTGCCACGCTGGTGTCGCGATCACCGGGCCTAGTGCCCGGTGGCTGATTGATCGCGCCCGAATTCCTAATCGAAACAATGCACGTACGTTTGATACCCCAAAGTCTATGGTGGATCGCCCCCCCGTCCAATAGCAGTCTTTAAAGATTCTTGTCGGGAAGTTAATTGCGGAACACGGCAGGTCATTGGTGACTTTCGAGACCGCGTGGAACCGGTTCACGTTGATTTGGGTTTTAGCCCGTTACGCGTCGCCTGGGCGTTGGCAGGATCATCAGGCCAATGGTGCTTGGGGTAACGGCGTTTGAGTTCCTTTTTGACTTCGAGGTACGTCGTCTTCCAAAAACTTTCGAGGTCATCGGTGATCTGTTGTGGGCGATGGTTCGGACCCAACAAGTGCAATTGAATCGTCGTTTTCCCACCGGCGATCGTCGGTGTCGCCGGCCAACCGAAGAGCTCTTGAAGCCGGACGGCAAGGACCGGACGCTTTCCGAGTTCATAGGTCAGATGGAATTGGTTCCCGCTGGGAACCTGGATTTTCTCTGGCGCTTGCGTTTCGAACCACTGAAGCTGGTCGTAATCGAAGAGGCCGCGAAGGTAATCCAACCAAGGTGCTTCCGACAGTTTCTTGAAGGAGAGCATTGATTGGCAAAACTGCTTCAGCACCGTATCGATCGCTTCGGAGGATGGCATCGGTAATGCACCGGAATCATCGTATGAATCGAGGAATCTCCAACGATCAAGAAAACGCTGAGTCGCCTTGTCGTTCGGTAGCACCGATGCGATTTGTTGGTTGGCGTGTTGATAAAGCAGCTCGGCCGACTGATCATTCGGCTCCGACGAGCAAGGCGTTTCTCCGGCACAAAGGTCCAGAACATAGCGTCGTGATCGGGCGACGATCGCTTTCATCGACGGATGAAAAAACGTTTCGACACGTTCGCTGATCCAGTCATGCGGAATCCACGCCGGATCGATTGCCGACGCACGCCGAACGGTCGCCTCACTGCCTTTGCCATCGACGTCGATGCACAGAAAAAATTCTGCCGTGCGGACGGACGAATTGGAATCAAGCTTGACGCCGCGACCGCCCACCATCACTCCGCTACTTGCCCCCGGACGCCGTCGCTTGGCAAGTCGATCCGGATAGGCCGCAAGCAACGACCGAGAGATGGCTTCCTCGAGTGAGCCGGCACTACGCCCTTGTGTCTTTTCGCGGGACGCATTCTTAGGAATGATACCAACAAGTTGTTTTGCCACTCGTTCGATCGTCCGCGCGGCGGCGTGGTGGATATCGGAATCAGAAGTCCCCTCAAGATAACGTCTCAGGCGAAGCAAGCGATCGATTAAATCACTTTCGATCGTCGATTCGCGTGTCGTTCGCAGTCCACGCGGAAACGGATCTCGTTCGCTGAGCATTGCCGCTGCGATTGAGATCGGCTCGACGCAGTCAAACTGCGCGGCGGCTAGCATCAATCGCGCCAGTCTCGGATGAACCGGGAGGGAGATCATTTGTTGTCCCGTCTCGGTCAATCGCTGCTCCGAATCGATCGCCTCGAAAAGCTGCAATTGCTGGTTCGCCAGAGTCACGGATGACTCGGTCGGCGGCGTTACCCAGGGAAACTGAAACGTCTCGCGTTCGCCCCAACTGGCCAGACAGAGCATTGCCGAGGCGAGATCAGTCCGCAAAATTTCGGGCGGCGTGTGATCGGGGCGGCCACGATCGAGAGGTTTGGACCAAAGGCGATAACAGACACCGGGCGCAGTCCGCCCGGCTCGACCAGCCCGTTGATCGGCCGAAGCCTTGGAGATCGATTGGAGCTGAAGTTTCGTCAGGCCAACGCTGGAATCAAATTCGGCGACACGAGCCAGCCCCGAGTCGATCACACAGCGAACGTTGGGAATGGTGAGAGATGTTTCGGCAACGTTAGTTGCCAAAACAATCTTGCGAACTGGTGAGGGCCGTAAGATGGCGTCTTGTTTCTCGGCTGATAGATCACCGAACAAAGAATTGACTTCGATACCAGCTTTTCGGGCGATCGAATCGATTTGTCTGGCGGTTTGATTGATCTCGCCGACTCCGGGAAGAAATACCAAAATGTCGCCATCATTGTTTTCGATGACGTTTGGCAGAAGCCTTGCAACTCGTTCGGCGATCGCCTTCGCGGTTGGACGCATCGGTTGCAGCGACCGGTCATAGCGAACGTCGACCGGATAGGCGCGTCCTTCGCTTTCGATGACCACCGCGTCGTCGATCAGATGTTCAATCGGCGCGGTCTCCAATGTGGCGCTCATCACCACCAAGCGCAATTCCGGCCGCAGCGTCGAACGGATGCGATGCAGCATGCCGAGGACCAGATCGATCTCGATGGACCGTTCGTGAAATTCGTCCAGGATGACACAGCCGACATCGTCCAGCAGTGGATCGCTGGTCAGCTGCCGAAGCAGAATCCCCGACGTCATAGAAACGAACGCAGTCGTGTCGGTCCGGCGGCGGTCGAAGCGGACGTGGTAACCATACGTTTGCCCTACCGTCTCGCCGGCAAGCCCGCTCAATCGCATGGCCGCCGCCCGAGCCGCGACCCGCCGTGGTTGCAGCATCAAAATGCGTCCGGCTTCGATCACTCCCGAACGAAGCAATGCCGGCGGGATTCCGGTTGTTTTTCCGGCGCCCGGCGGGGCACGCAAAATAACGGATCGGTTTGCTTTGACCGCCGAGATGAGATCATCGAGGCAGTCATCGATCGGGAGCGATTCGGAATCCATTCGTCGAGTATTCGATCTAGTGCTTCGTCAACATCTGAAATTAGGTTTAGCCAATGGTCGTTCGCCACGGTTTCGGCGCAATCACCAGGGGCAACGACTGTCGGCTGATGAGCCGAACCGGAACATTTGGCCGGAGCGGAGCTTAGCGCTCGGACGCCGCTGAGTCTTGAAACAGCATCGGCAGAAAACGCGGTAAGTAGTCGTCTCGCCAAACATCCCAATTGTGGGCGCCCTGGGTCTCTAAATAGACGTGCGGAATACTTGCGGCCTTCAATTGTTTGACGAAGGCCTGATTCCGTTCGAGTAAGAAATCTTCGTCTCCGCATGCGATCCAAAAATGCTTCAATTCCATTTTGAACCGATCGAGATCGGTCGCCAAGTCATCAAGAGTTTCGTCTTGGGGAGCGGCGGCACTGTACGCACCGACATAGGCAAACTCATTGGATGCCAAGGCGGTACGGATCGAATGACCGCCCCCCATCGAAAGTCCGGCGATGGCTCGATTATCGATCGTGTCGAGCGTACGATAGTTTGATCGGACCCATGGTAATAACACCTCGATAAGGTCACGACGCATGGCGAGATTATTGTCTTTCCCGTAGTCGTCGCGAGCTTGTTTGGACTGCGTTCCGTGTGGTAGTGGAACCGGGTGACCGTGTGGCATCACGATGATCATTTCTTTCGTAGTACCGCCGTGGATTAAATTATCGGCGATCAGATTCGCTCGCCCGACTTCGGTCCATGCGGTCTGGTCATCGCCAAAACCGTGCAGCAAAAACAGCACGGGGTACCTTTTATCAGGATGGCTGGCATAGCTGGGCGGAGTGTAGACGATCACTTGTCGCTGCGAATTGGTGATCGCTGATTGGTAGTAGTGATGATGAAGTACACCGTGATCGACCGACTGACGTTCGGTAACCAATGACGGGTCACCGGGGACTTCGACAAGGTTTTCCAGCGTGTACCACTTTTTGATCCAACGGTTTCGGATATCCAATTGAGCCGTCCCATCGACGATCATCTTGTATTCATAAATGCCGGGGGCGAGCGGCCGCGACGTCCCCAGCCATTTGCCATTCTCGTCTTTTGTTAGTGTTACCGTGGACTTGTCGTCGGGCACGCGATTGAACTGAATTTCGATCGTTTCCGCTGCGGGTTGATCGGTACGAAACGTAATCGAACCGTCTGCGTTGACTTCGGGAGATTTCAACCGTTGTGACCAGGCTGACGAGGAAGTGATCAACACGGAGAGAATCAGCCCAAACGTATGAAGGTAAGGTCGCATCGAGAGAAGAGTTGCTAGGGGCAATGGAGTGAGAGTATTTTTCGTCGTTGAATCAGCGAGCACTAATCACGACGCAGGAAGCGGACGTTGACCGGGGCATCCAAGTGAATTTCACTACCGGTTGGGGTGAGGCTTCCGTCCTTGCGATCGACTCGCATCGAGACGACATTTCCGGTTTTCTGATTGGCGACGACGACAAAGTACCCGTCCGGTGAGATGCCAAACCCACGTGGAGTTTGACCGCCCGAGGAGATATTGGCAACGCGTTTGATGGAAGCTTCGGATTCATCGACCTGCAAGACGGCGATCGAATCATGGCCGCGGTTGGAAACGTATGCGAACTTTCCATCAGGGTGAAACAAGCATTCTGCCGTGGAGTTCCCCGGGACGGTCGCCCCCTCGGGCAATGTTGAAATCGTTTGGACCAGGTCCAGTGAGTTCGTTTGCCCGCGCTTGGAAGATCCCAAACGCAGCAGCGTGACCTGCGACGTCAGCTCCAAATTCGACAATGCGAAGCGTCCGGACGGCGAAAGACAGAAATGCCGCGGGCCTCCACCGGCCGGCATCGACAGTGAAGGTGGCGACGCCGGAAGCATGGCCCCGGTCCGGAGATTGATGTCGTAAACAAGAATCTTGTCGATCCCAAGGTCGGCGACAAAGGCTTGCGTTCCGTCTCGGTTAAAGTTGATCGAGTGGGCATGCGGCGCTTGTTGGCGTCGCGGATTGACACTACTGCCATGATGCTGATGGAATGCGATCGCATTGCCAACCGAACCGTCGCGGAGAACCGGAAAGATCGCGCAACTGCCGCCGGAATAATTCGCCACCCCGACCAACGCCCCAGACGGGTTCACGGCAACATGACATGCCGCCGCACCTCCGGTCGACATTGTGTTGATTTCTTGCAGCGTGCCGTCGGGCTGAATCGAAAACGCGATTAATCCTTTCGAGTCCTCACCACCATCAGGGACTTCTGACACCGCATAGAGATACCGCCCGTTCGGAGCGATTGCGACAAACGATGGATTGACGGCTTTGGCAGCCAATCGTGGTTTGGATAGTTCGCCCGAGCTTTCATCCAACGAACAAACATAGATGCCGTCACTGTTCGAATCACCTTTGGTGTAGGTGCCGATGTAAACCAGCGTTTCCGCAATCGCGGATCCGGCGGTAGTAGCTGAAAATCCAAGCATCCCGGCCAAAACTAGCAGGAGTAGCGAACCTGGGTGGAAACGATCGGTGGTAGTGTTCATCAGAAGGTGGGGAATCGGTGGAGAAGCGGGCACAATCATGATCTGTGACAGTTTATCATGACGCGTTCAGACCGTTTGAACCGTCTTTAGTGAAACGCCATGAAAGATCTGTCAAAGCCACTGTCAATGAAAACTAGGTACCCTGTCGTACTGCCGAGCAGCCAACGTTACGGTGAAACCGGACGTCGGCATTCGACTGGACTGATAATGGCATGCTTGGCGGTCATTGCCGGTGTGGTGACAAATTCGACGGGGTTCGCCCAATCGAAGCATGCGGAACAAGATAAAACAGCAACGCATGCCTCCGCCGTCGGCGGAGACGAATTGGCCGCGCGATACTTTCGGCAACAGACAGAGCAAATCGCTCGACAATCATTTCGCGACATTCAATCACTTGAAGACTGGACGAACAAACGCGGAGAGTTTCGCGAGCAGTTGCTGGACATGCTGGGGTTAAATCCGTTTCCTGAACGAGGTGACTTGCGGCCAGTCGTCACGGGGCGCCATGAAGCGGACGGCGTGACCGTCGAAAACTTGCATTTTCAATCAATGCCGGGTCTCTACGTCACCGCAAATTTCTATCGGCCAAAACACCAAGACGGTCCACTTCCCGCGATTCTTTACGTCTGTGGACACGGTGGCGAACGAGATCGTAACGGTACCAGTCTAGGCAATAAAACGCACTATCAGCACCACGGTGCTTGGTTCGCCCGCAACGGCTACGTATGTTTGACGATCGATACGATTCAGCTCGGCGAAATCGAAGGCATTCATCATGGCACCTATCGCGAAAAGATGTGGTGGTGGAATAACCGAGGATATACCCCCGCGGGTGTGGAGGCATTTAATTGCGTTCGCTCGCTGGACTATCTGCAGTCACGTCCGGAAGTGGACGGCGAACGAATCGGAGTGACGGGGCGAAGTGGCGGAGGCGTGTACTCGTGGTGGGTCGCTGCGATCGACGAACGTATCAAAGTCGCGGTTCCGGTTGCCGGGATCACCAACCTTAAAAATCAGGTCATCGATGGCTGCGTCGAAGGTCATTGCGATTGCATGTTCATGGTCAATCGATTTCGCTGGGACTTTGCCAAAATCGCGGCACTGGTCGCACCAAGGCCATTGCTGATCACGAACAGTGATAGCGATTCAATTTTCCCACTCGACGGTGTCGTAGATTTGCATCAAGACGTCCGCCGCATCTATGAGTTCTATGGCAAACCCAGCCAACTTGGATTGCATATCAGTCAAGGACCACACAAAGACACGCAAGAATTGCGGATCGGAGCGTTTCGATGGATGAATCGGTTCTTGCGTGATGACGAGTCATTGATTGACGATGTCGCGACGCCCCGGTTCGAACGAGAGCAGCTCAAGGTGTTTGACCAATTGCCGAACGACGAAATCGTCACCGACATACACGACCATTTTGTTCCGAAGGTTCAACCAGGGCTCGCGATCGATTCAAACGATGCTGTCGATCAGGTCATCAAGAAACTTCACGAGATGACCTTCAACGGCTGGCCAAAGAAACACGCGAAGCTGGACGTTCGTGACGTGACCGGCGACGATGCGGGTCCTGACTGCAAAGTAATTGAGTACACCAGTCAGAAACCTTATCGATTAAAGGCACTGTTGATCTGTAGGGCGAAGGATCGCAAGGCACCAACGGAAGTCACGATCTTGGATCAAACCAGCTACCGATCGTTTGCTCCGGCACTCGCAACACTGTTCCCGAGTCAATTCCCAGAAATGAAGCCGGACCCAACCAAAGTCGATGATGTCATCGATCCGTCGTGTTCGTGCAACCGAGTGTTTTTGATGCCGCGCGATGTCGGACCGACTCGATCGAATGAGGAAGAACGTGCGCGGACGCACTTGCGGAGGCGGTACATGTTGCTAGGGCAAACGCTTGCCGGGCAACAAATCTATGACGTCTGTCGAGGGTTGAAGGCGCTCGAAAAAGTCGACGCGTTGCGTTCGAGTTCGGTCACGGTCAGCGGTGAAGGCGACGCGGCGGTGTTCGCCGCCTATGCAGCTCTGATGAGCCAGTCTATCGCCTATCACGGCAGCCTGGATTTACCAAACTTTAATCGTGACGCGCCGGATTTGTTGAACGTCAGTCGGGTGATCGAGTTGTCCGACGTCCAACGCATCGTTGAATCCGAAGGCTGGCCGCGTTCTCAATAGCCACGACGGCAAATTAGCCTCCGACGTCAACGTAACCACACGGCTTGCGTCTCGCGCGGAGGCTCGATTCTTTCGCGACGACCTTTGTCCCACCGTTATCAGTGTTCGAGAAAGATATGCCGTAGTTGTTTTGCGGCTTGCTCAGTCTGTTCGCTTTCGACGGCCGCTCGCAGTAATGCGATTTGGATGTTGCGTCGAACCTCTGGGTGTTCCACCTCGTCGGCGATGCCCGACATCACATCGATGAATGCTTCCGCAGGAAGTTCTTGAGCGATTTCCAAAGCAATGTGCGTGGTCTCGCGCCATCTCTCTTCATCGACACGAGCGTTGTGCCGTTCGACTTCTTGTGCTTCGATTTCGCGTTGGTGTTGCTGGTGGCGACCTCGGGTTCGTTCGATCTCCGCTTTCAGCTCGTCACGGTGTCGTTCGAGTTCATGAATCTCCCGTCGGAGCATTTCGAGTCGATGCTGTTGTTCGCGGTTTTCAAGTTCGAGTCTTTCATGCAACCGCTGTTCCAAGCGTTCTTCGATGCGGCGGCGCTGATCATCGCTTCTTGCTTCATCGGGACGCGGCTGACCGCGCCGCTCACCGTCAGGCCCGTGATGAGGAACGTCGCGATCGGGGATGCCATCGGGACGGTCGTTTGGGAGGTCGGGCCCATGATAGCGTTCGACTTTTGGAGGATGACCGGGCGGCGGAGGACCGGGAAAGATTTGTCGAATTCGATCGACGGGAGCTTGTAACTCGAGACGCGGTCGCGGGACAAATTCCTGTCGTTCGTCGTCGTGATGCATCGACGGCTGATCGCGTTGTGACGGAGGTTGTGGTCGATCGTCGGCGAGACCGAGCGGCGTCAAGAGGAATGAGATCGAAAACAAACCGATCCATCGCGAAGTACGAATCATGACCAATCTCCTGCGTCAGGAAGAAAGAAGGTGGGGAACTCGCTGGTAACGTTTTAGCACGTTGAGCACCACACGTGCGAATCAATGGTCAAAGAGTGTGAACCGAATGTGCTAGTGCTTCATGCCAACTCGAATTCAGGATTAGCCGCATGGCGTTAGCCACGGTTTCGATCCAGTAACCGGGGACGCCCATCGGCTGAGGAGACGATCAGAACCAAACGACCATTGGGTTAGGAAAGGCCGGGGCTATGCGAGCATCAACGCGCCCGAGGCTTTGGCCCATTTGGCGTGGTACGTCCCCAGTTTCTCGTTGATTGGCGATTGGCTTTCGAAAGACGAGCACAACCCAACAACCCGATCGATGTCACTCCAAAGATGCTCGGAAACCATTGACGGTATTTCGCGTAGCAGCGGTTCATAAGAATGGGCGTGGCGCAGTTCTTCTTGGATCGCATCGACCAAGGGACTGCACCAAGAATCGACCGCGACGGCGGTCGCCCCTAAAGCGATCAGCTTCGACACGTCATCGGCACTGACGTCGCCGGGGACGACCCAAAGCGGCAACTGTGCGTGGTTCTTCCGACGCAAAAATTCTCGCGTGCTCGAAACAATTGCCGCGATTTGAAGGCCTTCAAATTCGGGGCGATCGAGACACAAAATAATGCCGTCGGGATTGGACTGAAGGACCGCCGATAGTTCGTCTTCAAGTCGATACGGTGTGACCGACAAGAGAATCGCTGCCTGCGGGGCAAGCCGACGTAGTTGATCGAGTTTCGTCTTTGCCTGCTGCACCGTGATCATGTCTGCAGGGAAAGTCGACGCGGCTACGTAACCGCCACCGGAGATCGGGGAACTCTCATCGGAGCGTTCCCATCGCTGCATTTGAGTCGGCGAATAGGCCAAGCGGCCTGAGTGATCACGAGAGGGTGACAAACGGACGTCAATAATTCTGGAATGGTCAAAATCTTCGGACAGAAATCCGTAGCGTTCGACGCGGTACGGCGTCATCCGCGGAAGAAAGTTTGGCTGGGTAGCCGGTGCCGAGGTAGCGTCTTCCTCGATCGGCAAAAACAACTCGCCCACTTCTTCGTCCGATTCGGAGAGGTCACGGCAGAGGGCGGAAACAATGACATCCATGTTGGCGACCGACGCGGCGAGTCGCCCGGCGATCATTGGTGGTAAGTCGATCCATGGTGGATCGTACCAAAACATAGGCAAGTCGATCGCAATGCTGGTGTCATCGGATCGACGGATAAGTTGCCGTGCCGATCGCAGGGGCGTGCTCGTCCAGACCTCGGAGCATCGCGGGGGCAAGAGGTGGAGACCTGCGAGGCGATCATTGCTCATCAACATTCCTAACACAAAACGTTCGAGGACTTGTTTGGGCTAAACGGGACATTGGGCCAATTAGTTTTTTGGGCTAAATGGGGCTACCGAAAGACGGCCCCCAAAAGCCGATGGTGTGCGTCCATTCAGAAACCGCTTATCGCCAGTTCGGAACGACTTCTCCACGGGCCGCCCGCTCGGCCTCCAATTTGGCGATCGGGACGATTCGCTGGAAGTCTGACGCGTCGCCGCGGATCCCGGCGCTGATTAATAACAAGCCAAGCTGGACTTCTTGCTTTTTTCGAAGCTTGGTTTGCGTGACGCCGTCGGCCAAACTGGCCGCCTTGCCACGGATAAATACGGCGACGTCACTGAGCGGATCACCGAGATTCTCGCCCGCGTCGCCTCCGATTACGATCGTCCCACCGATCGCGCCGAGTCCGACTTCGTTTCCGACGTGACCGCGGACAAACAGGCCTCCGCCTCGCATCGCCGCACCGGCTCGGTCGCCCGCTGATCCGTAGATCGCCAGCGTCCCACCGGTCATCGCGGTCCCGGCTCCATGTCCCGCATTTCCACGAATCCGAACCGAGCCGCTGGCCATGCCTTCACCGACACCATGCCCCACGTTGCCAAAAACTTTGACGATCACTTGCCGATGATGTGCAAAGGCATAGTCACCGAGTGATCCGTTGACACGCAATTTGATCGGATGATTCAACCGCATCAAGGCGGCGTGCTGACCGTCGGCATCGTCGATTTCGACCCGTGGAAGCTTGTCTTCCTGATCATTCAAAGGGATGACATGGACCGCCGCACGCAATTCTGCGTCGGTCAGCCGCGCCATCGAAAAGCGCAGCCCCTCCGGTGACATCAAGTCCCGCGACTCGCTGTCAAAGACGGCTTCGGTGTCGCTCTTGACCTCGACTTCGGTGTCCAGAGCGGACTTAAGTACTGGCTTCGGGCCTGATGGTTTTGGAATATGCGGCATGGATCACTCGTCGAACGATGTGCTCCAGTTTAACTGCTGCGGCGTCCCCTGCCTGTAGGACTTCGGAATGATCGGCGACAATCGCCCGATCAGGGTCGGCGACATTGCTAACAATTGATAGCGCAAGCACCGCAACCCCTGCATTCGCCGCAACTTGTACCTCCGGAACCGTACTCATCCCGACGACATCCGCTACGATCGTTCGCATCAACCGGTATTCCGCCCGTGTTTCGTAAGTCGGCCCGAGCGTCGCGAGATAGGTCCCCTGAACTGCGGTGAAGCCGTTCGCACGTGCGGCGGCAAGTGCGGTTTGGGCGAGCTCTGGCGTATATACGTTGCCGGCACGCTGGGGAATCGACCCCGCAACCGTCTTCGAATCAGCCTTCGCGGAAAAACTGCCGCGACGGTGCAACCAATCGATGTGGTCGGAAATGACCACTAAGTCGCCGACTCTTAGCTTTGGATTGACTCCGCCAGCGGCATTGCTGGCAATCAAACGATTGATCCCAAGTTTGACCATCACTTCGATCGGAAAGGCGACTTGCTCATTGGACCAGCCCTCGTAGCGGTGCAAACGTCCTGCCATCGCGATCACATCGCCGCCACCAAAGCTTCCTACGATCAATTGTCCGCGATGGCCGCTGGCGGTCGACCGGGCAAAGCCGGGGATATCGGCAAAAGGAATCACCGTGGCGGATTCAATTTTGTCGGCCAACGTTCCCAGACCGCTCCCAAGGACGATGCCGGTTCGATCGCGGTCGACGCCAAACGTCCCGTCAGGGCAGTATTGACGAACGAAGTCGACGGCGCGGTCGAGTGCGGATGAGGTCGAGGTGAAACGCGACGGTTCGTCATCACGGTAGTCAACGTCGCTCATGCGATCCTCGTCTGGCCCGCTTCGGTGACGACGTCGGTGACAATTCGTTGCAATCGCGGGGCGGCTTCGTTCGCGATCGCGATGATTTCCGCAACGTTCGCCTCTTTCAGGGAATCGGGTAGACACATGTCGGTGATCACGCTCAGCCCCAACGTTTTCAACCCACAATGATTCGCCACGATCGTTTCGGGAACCGTGCTCATGCCAACGACGTCGGCACCGATGGTGCGTAAGAACCGGTACTCGGCACGAGTTTCCAGGTTCGGACCGGCGACAGCAACAAATACACCGCGATGCAAATGGATATCGGCTCGGCGGCCGATCGCGATCGTGCGGTCGATCCAAGCGGGGTCGTACGGGGCCGACATGTCGGGGAAACGCGGACCGAGTCGATCATCGTTGATTCCGATCAGTGGGTTGTCACCCATCAGATTGATCTGATCGTCGATGACCATGATGTCACCGCTGTTGTAGTAGGGATTCAATCCGCCACAGGCATTGCTGACGATCAAGAGTTCTGCGCCGAGGCGTTTGAAGACTCGTACGGGCAGCGTGATCAGCTTCAGCGGATAGCCTTCGTACATGTGAAAGCGTCCTTCCATGGCGACGATCGGCACGCCACCCAAATAGCCGCAGACCAACCGTCCGCGATGACTGGTCGCGGTCGATTTAAGGAAGTGTGGGATTTCGTCGTAGTCGATCGCGGCTTTGACATCGATTTGCTCGACGAGGTTGCCAAGTCCTGTCCCCAAGATGATCGCCACTTTGGGAGGGTCCGGAAAGACTGCGGAGATTGCCGAGGCCGCTTCTTCGATTTTGTCAAACAGGTCTAACATGCCGAGGTGAATCAATGGAGTGCGGATTGCGAACGGATTTGGGACATGCCTCACATCATCGACGGAATAGCGGGCGAAGGCGAGGGGGCAAGCCCATGGCGATCATCGATCACGCAGCCCGATCCGATGAATGGACCGATCAAATAATTGTTCGTCGATCCGCCGTCCCGGGTGCGACACGGACGGCCTCCCGATGCCGGGTTACAGACGGCATGATCGGTACGGCCCGAATCACCGGTGCATCCGAAGTGGGATCAGGGGGGCTGAGTAAAAATGTTCGACTTAACCCGATGAGTTGGTGACGGGGAGGTCGATAGCCACTTCTGCACGAAGACTATGGATAGTTGATCCGATGGTCCCGTGACGTGTATGCCGCTGTTCGTTTAGGTGTGTCGGCGGGTGATGTTCTTTCGAAGATCATCAATGGCAAGTGCCCACCGGCACAGTTGACCACCAAAGGCTAAACGAAAAACGGCAAACGCGACTGGCAAGACCCTTCCAAATTTAATTCATGGAGAATCACGATGCGTCGTGTAATCGTACCAGCCCTGTTGGCCATCGTCTTGGCCGCAGGATCGTCTGCCAACGCTAACGCGTTTGGCTTGTTCAGCAAATTGTGTAATAGCGGATGCGACACTTGTTGCGACGTTGAACCGGCATGCGGCTGCGAAGCACCGGTTGACTGCGGATGTGCAATGGAACCCGCTTGCGGATGCGAAGTTGCGGCTCCTGTTTGTGGCTGCGAAGTTGTGGATCCTTGCTGCGACAGCGGTTGCGGCAAAAAGCACGGTGGACTGTTGGCAAAGTTGTTCAGCAAGAAAAGCAGCTGCTGCGACAGCGGCTGTGCGGCTCCTTGCGAGCCAGCTTGCGGATGTGAAGTCATCGAGCCAGCGTGCGGATGCGAAGTTGCTGCTCCGGTTTGCGGATGCGAAGTTGTTGACCCTTGCTGCACTCCAAAGCGTAAGCCTTTCGGATTGTTCAAGAAGCTCTTCAGCTGCAAAGACAGCTGCTGCGATAGCGGCTGTGCAGCTCCTTGCGAGCCGACTTGTGGCTGCGAAGTCATCGAGCCAGCTTGCGGTTGCGAAGTTGCTGCTCCCGCTTGCGGATGCCACTAAATCATCGAGTGGCTTCGGTCGGGTCTAAATTCCCCAATGGAGTTCCCGCCTAGCACATCGATTTGAAGGTCGTCAATCCGCGTGTAGCTTCTCCCTGACAAGCGGTGACGGTCGTGCGTCGCTCCGAGCTATGACCGCTGACCTAAGCGAAATCTCGAAAGCCCCGGTGGCCAATCTGGTCACCGGGGCTTTTTTCGTGTTGCCGAAAGCCTCGACGGCTTCCGCTACGGAGTTGTGGCCATCGCGTCAAGTTCTGACAACTTGAGCCGAACGCTGAGAACGTACGGCGGTTGCCCCTGATCCCAGTGGCCGTAGGTGGTTGTGACGACCGTGTCGTCGGGCAACACTTCGACACCCGGGTAAGCTGTGTCATAGCCTTTGGTGTTGTCTTTTAAACGCACCAGATATTGGCCGTCGTTTCCTGAGACAAGATCATCCCACGTTCCGACCCAGGCGACCCAGTCCCCTTCGAACTCTCGGTCTGTTTGATGTTGCTTGGGCGAGATGCAACGGAAGCTGATCAGCAACCGCCCGTCTTGGGTGTATTTCCCTGTGTGACGGTCTCCGGTCAGTGCCAACGGCAACTCTCTCGGCTCGGTCCAACTTTTGCCTTCGTCATCGGAGAAGATGATGTGCGAGTTTTTGCCACGGGCGTTTTCACGTAGCAGCACGGCCAAGCGATTGCCGTCAGGCGAACGGACGCATCCGGGTTCACAGAGATGCACGTCCGAGGCTTGAAAGACACTTTCTGGTTGGGACCACGTGAGACCTCCGTCGATCGAAAATGTCTTGTAAAGAGTGAACACACCGGTGCGTTTTCCACTTCCGTCGAAGAACCGGCCGTCGTCATGAAACATTGCCAAGTAGTGGCCCTTGCCGGTCGAAAGGGCTTCGACGAATCCCATGACCACGATGCCTCCCCAGTCGCCGGCCTTTTTCAGCGGGCTCCAATGTTGTCCGTCGTCTTCGGAAACAGCGAGTCGTGCGGGATAAAGTCCGCTCCACAGAATCAAGCGTTTCTTGCCGTCGGCATCGACCACACGGTGCAGAGTCGGCACTTCACGGGAAGTCGCCCAGTTTTCGGGCGTCGGCAATCGATCGCTCCATGTTTTGCCCCCGTCTTCGCTACGTTTGTAAACGATCGATCCCTTGCCGTGCCCCTTCGGATAGACACAGAGAATCGTTTGGCCGTCTTCAAGCAAGCACGTGGTCGGGTGTCCGAGATACTGGTCGGCTTCGCGATCGACGATCACCTGACGCTGTTGCTGATCATCAAGATCGATCGTGGCCAGCGGCTGAGTCGAAGAGGCCGGTTGGATTTTCGGGAGGAATCCATGCTTGCGAAGGAACCGATCCAATTCGACGATGGTTCGTTCGTAGTGAGAGTTGTCGCCTCGGCCGTGATTAAAGAAACCGTGTGATTGACCGTCAAATCCGACGAGTTCACATAACGAACCGTTCGCATTTAACTTCTCGGCAAACTTTTCGACAGTCCAGTAAGGAACGGTCGTATCCGCTTTCCCATGAAAGATAATCGTCGGCGGATGATTTTCGCGGACTTGATGGAACGGAGAGAGTTGCACCGGATCGACTCCCATCCGTTCCGGCATCGCTCGCAATTTGTCTTCGTCGAAAGGCTCTTTTGACTTGGTTTTTGCCAGGATTACGGCTGGATTAAACAGAGCCAAACCGTTCGGACGACTGGACACCGCAGCGTCTTCGTCTGATTCGTCAAAACCGGAGATCATTTCGGTGCAGGCAGCGACGTGTCCGCCGGCTGAACCGCCTGCGGCGATGATTCTGTCTGGATCGACGCCAAGTTTTTCGGCATTTTGGCGGACCCAACGAATCGCCGATTTACCATCGGCGACACAGGATTTTGCTTTGGTCCCATGACGGCTGAGGACTCGATAGTCGGCCGTAATCGCGACCATCCCCTCGGCAGCGAGGTGCTTGCAGTGTTCAAGAAACTGCGACGGACTCCCTGCTTTCCAGCCGCCACCGAAGAAAAAAACGATTGCGGACCGAGGTCGCTCTGCGTCGGTCTTGGGTGTGAACACGTAGGCTCGAAGATCGACTTTGTTGCCGTCCGCGTCGGTCGTGGTTTTATAGATTTTGATTTCGGCGCCCGCATCGCGAAATTGCCGAGTCGGATCTTTCGCCTTTCTGGCCGTTCGGTTTTGGGCGGAAACCGCGGTGGTCGTTACTGCAAGTACCAGGCAGGTCGCAGCAATGGCGAGAAGATGCTGGTGGAGGTGTGGTTTGCGAGGCATGGCGGTGGGCAGGTGTGGGAGGTGAGCGTGAGGTCGCGATCGATTAGTATATCTGCGTCTCCGTGTGAAATGGTTTTTGATCTCGTTCAACCAAGAGTGTGACGTGCAACTTCAATCATCGATCGTCCTGGCATGGGTGCTCGGCATCCTAGCAGTGGGCAGTCCCCCGTCCGCGTATGCCGAGCAGGAGGACGCGAACGCAACAGCTTCTAGTTCAGCGTCCACTCCTAATTCAGACTCGTTCTATTCGGCGGACTGGTGGCAGACCACCGGCGGTCAACCTGCGACCGAGTATTGGGAGTTCACTGACGGGGAGCTTCACCTGCAAAAACCGCAAGGCGGAAAAGCAACCCTCGTATCGCCTCCGTTACCGCCCCATTTTGAACTCTCCTGGCAGTGGAAAATTGAAGACGGGTGCAACACGGGGTTGAAGTACCGCGTGCGGCGTTTCGGCAAATCGATGTTCTCCAATAGCTACCTTGGAATTGAATACCAGATCATTGATGAGCCACCGGGGAGTCATTCTAAAGGCAGCACGGCCAGCATCTACGATCTGCAAGGCCCTAGCGAATCAAAAACGCTGCATCCGCCTGGGCAATGGAATCAGTCGCGAGTCGTCGCCGTCGGTCAGCAATTGAAGCACTACCTCAATGGTGAACTGGTTGCCGAAGTCGTCACCCAGGGTCCTGAGTGGGACTTACGAATGGCGACGAGCAAGTTCTATGGGGCGAAAGACTTTGGGC
Organism: Roseiconus lacunae; assembly: GCF_008312935.1. Lineage (NCBI taxonomy): Bacteria > Pseudomonadati > Planctomycetota > Planctomycetia > Pirellulales > Pirellulaceae > Roseiconus > Roseiconus lacunae. Next base: position 304,733 of record NZ_VSZO01000008.1, read on the forward strand.
GACCGGCCGACGGTGATCGAATCATGCTGACCGATCATGGTGGCAAGGCGGTCTACAAGGATTTTCAGTTTGTCGTCAAACAGGCCGACGAGAAGGCCCCCGAATCGGCTTTGTCGTCAACGCCTTCCGACGGCCCGTACCTTGGCAACGGGATTAAGAACAGTTGGGCCGATCAATCGTCGATTGTCATCTGGACGCGGACAACCGAGTCGCCGGAATTGCTATCCGAGGGAACCAAGTTCATCAGCCTTTCGACATCCAAGGCAGGAAAGCTGTCGAAGTCGACCGACGAAGCCGAGATTCATCGCGCTCAAATCCCCGAGGGCAAACAACTCGAAGAGATGTTTGGTGCGTGCCCGTCTCAGCCGGGCCGCGTTCGTCTCACTTACTTTCCAACGAAACAACGCAAGAACGCTGTCGTCACCGAATGGAAGACAACGACGTCCGAATCAGACTGCACGGCCCAGTGGAAACTCGAAGGTCTGAAACCGGGGACGCAATATGCGGCCATCGTTGAAGCTCGCTCGGTCGATGACGATGTTACCACCGCCGTCCTTCGAGGTGGATTTGAAACCGCTCCGTCCAGAACCAAAGAACAGCCAATCAAGTTCTGCATCACGACCTGCCACGACTTCATCCGACGCGACAACGGAATGCAGGGCCACAAAATCTATCCCGTCATGCGTCAGATGAACCCCGATTTCATCGTCCATGCGGGAGACATCGAGTACTACGACAAACCCGACCCGTGGGCGATGACAAAGCCCTTGATGCGATTTAAATGGGGCCGGATCTTTGCCTTGCCCACCAATCGAGAGTTCTACTCCAATACAACGAGCTACTTCATCAAGGATGACCACGATACCCTGAAGAATGATTGCTGGGTCGGACAGCGGTATGGAACGGTATCATTTAAAGAAGGTGTCGAACTGTTTAATAACGAACAATTTCCTTCGCATCCCAAACGCTATACGTCGGTCCGCTGGGGGAAAGCGTTGGAGATTTGGATCCTGGAAGGACGCGATTTTCGCAGCCCGAATTCAATGAAGGACGGGCCAGAAAAGTCAATCTTGGGTGCCGAACAAAAAGCTTGGTTGCTGCAATCACTTCGCGAAAGCGATGCAACGTTCAAGGTCATTTGTAGCCCCACGCCGATCATCGGCCCGGATCGGAAAAACAAACGTGACAACCACGCAAACGACATCTTCGAGCACGAAGGGAACGAAATTCGTGAAGCCCTATCGGAACTGGAGAACGTAATTGTGTTGTGCGGTGATCGCCATTGGCAATATGCATCCACCGATCCGGACACGGGACTTTGGGAGTTCGGTTGCGGTCCCGGCAGCGAAGAACATCAACTGGGCTGGAAAGAAGGCGACGAACGCCCCATGCACCGATTCCTCCGAGTTGCCGGTGGATTCTTGTCAGGGCGATTGAGTTACGGCGACGGCGAACCGACCTTGGTGTTGCGACATCATACGGTGACGGGCGAAGAGGTCAGCCGCTTTAAGTTCCCGATGGCGGAGTAATCTGGTCGTCGCTGGAAGGCGAAGATGCCGGTTCATCGGGGGCCGGCGTCGGGAAGGTTTGAAGCCGATCGATTTTGGCGTCCAAATTTCTTTGCGCGTCACCGATCAATTGATCGGCTTCAGATTTGGCATCGCTGATTTCGTCGTCCGCTTTTTCTTTCGCATCTGCGATGATGTCAACCGCTTCTTCCTCAGCCTCAGATAGTAATTCGGCAGCTTCTTCGCGAGCCTCTTCCAGTTCTTCCTGCGCTTGCCGGGCTTCGCCGACCGGACTGCTGGGATCTTCGCCGCAGCCGAGCGAGACCGTGGTTACGCACAAGGCGGCGAGGCAGATCGACATTGAAAACGTCGCTGGTGAGTTCGAAACGAGTGGGTCGACGTGGCGTGTCATCTTGAATTCACCTGCATTGGCATCGGATGGAACGGTATCAAACATTCCGGCGACATGATGCAATTGACGTACCCAATCAGCCATCGATTCGTTGGCGGACGAAAGTGGGGTCCGGGGTTCCGCTTCCGCGTCGATCGCAACGAAAGAATTCGGAGATGTACCGAACCGGCACTTTCTTCTCGGGGAGCTTAAAGCGGTCGCCTTTCTGCAGCACTGGTCGAATTTCATCCATCCGACCGAATTGGCGAGTTCCGGCTGCTTGGCACGGGTACCAGCGTCCCTCACCGCCTTCGTCTTCGAGGTAGAACTCGGGATAGCAGTGATCGGGGATCCAAACGACGCGGGCGGGAACGTCCAAGTTGCGGCAGATCGCGACGAAAAGACTGGTCATTTCTTCGCAATCCCCCGTGCCGTCTTTGAGTGCATCGGAAGCGTTTTTCAATTCGCCTTCGGTGTATTCGACTTTATCGCGAACGTAGTCGTAAATTTTTTCGACTCGCCGCCAATCGTTTTCGAACTCTTGCTCTTCAATTTCTTTTGCCGCCGATCGGATCAACCGGTGTGAAGCGTCAATGAACGGGCTGTTGCCGGTGTAGAGACGCAGCTCACGCGGAAGGCGTTTGGGAATCACCAGCGATTCAGTTTCGTCTGGTGGAAGGATCCGCGAACGCGAGATATCGAATTCGAACATCGCCTCGACTGTTGTTCCGGCGTTGACGCGTGGAATTTGCACGACCACTTGTTTTGCGCCACCGGGTAGTTCACGCACCTGCCATCGCGCCGAACGGTCCACGTTCTGACTGCGCAGCGTCACCGTTTGCTCGGGCCAATCTGTAGGAATCGGAAAAGTCGCCAACACGTTGACGCAAGTCACCGGGGTTTTCAGCGACAACCCAATTCGCCAGCGCGACGCCGGTTGTTCTTCGAACGTCAACTCTTGGGCAACCGCCGGAACCGGGACGCTCGCCGTGACACCTCCGGCAACCGTCAGGAGTCCCCATTGTTTGAGCACGTCGCGTCGATTCGAGAAAAGGTTGCGGTTCATCGATTCAAGTTGGGGTTTGCGGGCATCACGAAGAAGGTGGGCGAGACTCGTCGTCGATTTTTTATCAATACGGCTATGAGTTACTTTGATCAAAAAAGCACGGAACGCAAACGTGTGAGATCCCCGTGACTGTCTCACTCGCCTGCGTTCCGTGGGAGTTTGATTTGCTGTGCGATCGCGTCTCTCCGTCGATCACTCGGCCGAGATCACCCCGGGTGGCAAGGGTTCTTCGAATACGATTCGGTTTCCGTCTTTGTCGACGCGGTAGCCGGGACCGTAGTAGCCATAGTTTGACTGGTACTCGCGAGGGTACCATTGCCCATTGTTGTAATAGCCGGAGTTGACGCCGTTTCCGACCACGCCACCGTCGTAGGGGCTATAGGCGTAAGCCGGCGCACATGGATCAGCCGGTGCACACGTTCCGCACGCGTTGGAAGGTGCGGCGACGTATGGAGTGCCGTAGGCCGGTTGTGGATTGTACGCGGGCGTTTGGTAGGTCGGTGCGGTATTGCAGGTCGGTGCCGGGGCGACGGTCAACGGAACGTTGCGACGCAATGGAAGCAACGGTTTGCCGCAGACTCCGCCGCATTGGGCTCCGCGTCCGAAGAAGAAGTTTCGGAACGGAGTACATCCGCCTGCCGACGTTAGGACTAGCAATGCCAGTACAATCATCAAAGGGCGCTTGTTCATTTGATTTTCCGCGATTTGCACAGGGAGCGTATTCGTTGGTCTCGACTCGAGATCTGTTCAAAAGTAGGACGCTCTGAATGATGTGCAAACGCAACATCGTTTTTTTTCGGCAACAATTTGTTGCGTTTCCACCGCTGCTAGATCGATGCCCCCCGTGATCACGTTTCAAGCACACCGGTGACGCCCCTTCCGGCTGACCTAGCCAGCTGACCCTGTCCGGCGCCCGCCATTCGTCCTGCCTTGATCGCTTAACTTGATTGCCAACATGATCTATAGCGTGATGTCGATAAACGTGATGCAACACCTCTGTGATCGCGCCGGACACGTCGTGCGAATCGCCACCGTTTGTTTAGCACTGTTGGTGATTTATCTGAGTCCCCGGTCGGTCAACGGCGACGAGCTACCGGTCGACCCTTGCGTCAATGAAAGGATAGAAAGCGAAACCGAATTGGTTTCGATGTCTCCGACCGATTGCGAACGTGTGTTCTTGTTTTCGACGCGGCATCTTCCACATGACGCGTGTTGCGTTTCATTGGATCAGCCAGCCTTTCACATTTATCAGATCGAGTGCGGACAAAGCCGGGTGATCGATTCACAGCAGTACTTTGCTTCGATTCGTCCGGACCGTCCCGTCGTTATCTACGTGCACGGCAATCGAATGCCCGCATCGAACGTCGTGCAGCGAGCGATGCAGGTTCGCCAAATGATCAAGCGAACGTTGACGCAACCGGTCGACTGGCTAATTTTCAGTTGGCCCAGCGCACAAGAAGGCATCGCGATTCATGACGTCCGTCGCAAAGCCGATCGCTGTGACGCGCAAAGTTTGTATTTAGCGACGATCATGCGGTCGCATGCCGCGGCTGGGACCCCCTTGGCCGTCGTCGGATTTAGTTTCGGCGGACGCGTCGTCACCGGCGCATTACATGCGATGGCGGGCGGGACGCTGAGCGGCCGATCTATCCCAGGGGCGACGATCGAGGGTGCCGGCGTCGAAGTCGGCTTGGTGGCCCCGGCGATCGAATCAAATTGGCTCGCCTCTTGTGGATATCATCGCTTTGCCACCAAAAACATGGATCAGTTGTTTTTGATGTACAACCGACGCGACGCGGTCCTGAAACGTTATTGGCGATTGGAAAAAGTTCGGAACCAGACCGCGCTCGGATACAGCGGGCCGACGTCGTTCGCCCCGCGCATCGATGGGAGTCGACTACCGGTTCGCTCGCGAGACTTTTCCGGTAGCGTCCGCCTACGGCACGCGGAACTCGATTATTACGAGAACGGTTGTGGACGCGACTTCGCGCGTTTGATCCAAGAGTCTGCGAGCCAAGCGTACTAACGGAAACGGACGATGCAATCCGAACGTGGCTCCAATGCTCATACAGACTCTAGCGTCGCTAGGGCCCGTCACGCGATTCGATGGGCGTATCAAAACGGCCAGTGGGTCGAAGCGGACGGGTTATCGCTCCTTCTGGATGATCTTGCGATCACGCACGCTGTCACTGCGGTCGAGCGAATTCGCGCGTACGATGGGGCATTATTTCGGTTGCAGGATCACCTGCATCGTTGGCAACGAACCACATCTGTCCTACGCCTTTCGTCGCTGCCCGGACGTGAACAATTAAGTAGCTTGATCGATCAAACGATTCAGAAAAATGCTCCCTGGATCGAACAGCAATCCGGCTTCGGCGTCTTGTTAGTCGGATCCCCCGGGGCAACTCCCAACGGAAACCAGAACGGCAGTACGCTAATCATCGATCTCTATCCGATCGACGAAGCGTCCATGCAGCGGCGAATCGGTGATGGCACACCCATTGTGGTTACCGATGTGATGCAACCCGACCCACATTGCTGGCCGCGTGACATCAAGGTTCGCTGCCGTTTGCACTACTATTTGGCCGACCTTGCGGCACGGCAATCCGATCCGGCAGCACTGGGAGTGTTGATCGATACCGACCGTTCGATCACCGAAACCAGCTTGGCAAACATTGTGATCGTCGAAGGCGGCACCTTGGTGTCTCCACCGGCGGGTCGAATCCTGCTGGGTATCTCCTTGCAAGTGGTGAAGGAACTCGCGGATGATTTGGGGATACCTTGGCAGGAAGATGTCATTTCGACGGACCGATTGAAAGCAGCCGGCGAGATACTTCTGACCGGGACAAGCTGTGGCGTTTGGTTTGCCAATCGTGTAGACGGAAAGGCGACCAAGGATCATCGCCCCATTTACCAAGCTCTGCGAACCGCGTTTGATCGAATCATCTAAGTGACGAACCGCGCACTGACCGTTGAAAGGTGTGCGATGATCGACGGATGAGAGTTAGAATCGGTGATTGTGACATAACCGTGGCTAACGCCATGCGGCTGATCATCAAGCGTGACATAACCGTGGCCAATCCAGAACCAACGTCTGTGGTGGGCGGCTACGGGTGATGCTTTGTTGTGATCGCCAAGGCTTGCCGATGAATGCCCGGTGCCGCCGCGAGGACACTGGATTGCTGCAGTCCCAATGGGTTGCCTAGGGCATCGGTGATCAATCCCCCCGCTTCGCTGACAATCAATTGCCCGGCGGCAAAGTCCCATGGCGATAGTTTGTATTCGAAGAACGTTTCGAATTGACCTGATGCGACTGCACAGAGATCGAGCGACGCGGTGCCAAACCGCCGGATACCATGGATGTGGTGCGAGAAAAATTCCTCAATCGCCGCCAATGTCGAACGCATCATCTCTCCGCGATCGTAATAGAATCCGCATCCGATCATCGAGGTTGATAGTTCGGTTGCCTCGGAACACTTGATGGGGTGCGAGTTCCGGAAAGCACCTTGGCCATCGATCGCGGTGTAGGTATCTCCGGTAATAGGGTTGTGCACGACGCCGACCGCTGGCTTGCCAGACTGAAAATAGCCGATCGAGACGGCAAAGTGGCCGATGCGATGTGCGAAGTTGTTTGTCCCATCAAGTGGATCGATCACCCACAAGTGTTCGGCCGTCGTATCGCCGACAAGGTCTTCTTCGCCGAGTAGCTCATGAGACGGATAGGCGTTGGCAATCAAACGTGCGATCACCGACTGGCTTTCCAAGTCGGCATCGCTGACCAGATCGTAGGACTTTCCCCCGAACTCTGCTTTGTTTCTAAGTTCGATACCGTCATGCCAGTAACGCTGTAGAACATGCCCGCCGGCTTGCGCTGCGGAGATCGCGGTGTCTAAAACGGATTGCAGTGAATTGGCCATGATCGAAGCGGTGCGTCACGATGAAAGGGCAGTTAGACCACCGGAACGCGGGGCGCGTTTTCCGGGTTGGCGATCGGCAATTTCACGACCGCCGAGGTCCCGCGACCTGGGATCGATGAAAACTGCAGCGAGCCACCCAATTGTGAGACCACGTTGCGGGTTAGGTAAAGGCCCAATCCGATCCCACGGCCAGGTTCTTTCGTTGTGAAGAAGGGATCACCGATTCGCCCCAACACTTCGTCGGTCATGCCTTGGCCTTCGTCGGTCACAATGAACTCAACATACTGAACACCGATTCTAGATTCGACCTTCACACGACCGCTACTTCCGCTGGCGTCCAATCCGTTGTGGATCAAGTTCCGGATCGCTTGGGCAACCGCTTCTTCGGGCATCCAAAGCGTTCGGCTCTCGTCATCTTCGGAGCCATCGATGACGTCGACGCGATGTGGATCGCGGACGCCTTCGAGTGTCGCGTCGATCAATTCTCCGACGGTCGTCTTGTACCACTGCTGGGCCATCGAATCACCGGCGGCGCCACGCATGCGTTGCAAGATATGACGACACAGCTCCAGTTGATGGTCGATCAGCCGCAAGTCTTCGGCGACCGATGCGGGTTTTTCCACGCCTTCGAGGTGGCGGCCGAGTTCTCGTGAAATGACGTCAATCGTCGACAACGGCGTTGCCAATTCATGAGCCGCACCGGCGGCGAGTGTCGTCAGTGCTTCGATCCGCCGATTGGCCGCTTTCGCGAGTTGGCTTTCGCGCAGTTCCTTTTCACGAGCCCGCAGAGACCCGCTGGTGCGAGTCACGAAGTACGTTACGACCGAAGCACAGGTGGTGAACGCGAGCATCAATCCGATCGAACGCAAGCCGAGCCCGTCGGGGTCGATGGTCGGGCCTAATTCCGGCACAGGCACACTGTCTATTAAGAGCAGTCCGTACCCGGCGATCGCGACGGCGGTCATTGACCAAGCCGCCCGCGGCCAGATCATCACGCCCCCGACGGCCAAATTGACGAAGTAAAAAAAACTGAAGGGATTGGTTGGACCACCGCTGAAATACAACATCGCCGTGAGCGTCATCAAATCTAGCAGCATCAGTCCCAAGGTTAACGTTCGAACCTTGGGGGCGTCATCGATCGTAGGCCGCTCTGGATCAATTTGCAGTTTGTCGGCCCCTTCCGATTCGTCTCCATCGATCGTCGGCTCGAGCGCGGGGTCGCTCGAACGCAGATAAACCCCATAGGTCACGTTAGTGATCGCCGTCATTCCGACGAAAGCCAGAAGCGCGACGTATTGAAGTTCGATCCCAATGATGACCGACACAACGATCGCGACCAGTTGACCGGCAATTGCGAAGTACCGAAGGTGGAGCAACCAAGTCGATGATCCGAGGCGAGCGGCCGGTATTAACGGCAAAGCCAAACGCGAGACTGGACTGTTCACGGGACGCGTCGCACAAAGAAACGAGGAAATTCAATCAGGCGTGGTCGTGCGAACGATTCACACACAAGACCGGTTCGGCGACGGGTGTTGCAAACTGAAATGGTTTAGTGGTCGATCGCCGTCTCGTTGGCACTGCGATCGTGCTGCTCGCGAAGCTGATTCATTGTTTCGATGATCGCTTTCGCTTGGAAACTGATCGCTGATTTACCATCTCCGGAACGCATCGCCGAACAGCCTTGTTTCTGCAGTGCGTCGATCTGATCCCAGTCCATCAGCCAATTTTTCAGTTTCGCCGCTTCGCGCAGTTCCGCGACGGTTTTACCAAGTCGACGATACAGCGTTTCATCTGGCTTCGCGACGTAGCGACGATAGGGGGCGTTGCCACCAAACGCTTTCGGAATTGCAGTGCCGTCACGAAGTGCCAACTGGCGGCGTTTCGATTGCTCTTTGAAACTGCTGTAGCTCATCGCGGCGATGACCCCGGAAATGATCGCACCGAGAACGGCGATGATCATCGGGCCGGGTTGCTGCAGCAACCAAAAGGCAACGCTGGTGACAGAAGAAATCCCACACGCCACGATCGCGCCGATCGTTCCCCAGAAAACGAGCGTGTCGTCGTTGCTCGGCTGCGTCGCCTTCGCTTCGTTACTGACCAACGGCCCATCGGTGACGGTGGTGACGACCACGGTCGAGTTATCAGGGCCGCCGCGAAGGTTTGCCAAGTCGACGAGGACTTCGACGGCCAAATCTTCTGGCAAACATTCAAGCAGTGTGGCGATTTCGACATCGTCAACTTGCCCGGAAAGCCCGTCGCTGCAGAGCAAGAATTTGTCGCCGATCTTTAGTTCGAACGGCCCTTCGATATCGACCTGGACGTCCGCGTTCGGGCCGAGGGAACGAGTGATCACATTTTTTGGAAGCGCTTGACCGAGGGCGCTTTCGGGATGCACCTGACCGCTGGCCTGAACCTCCCAGACCAGTGAGTGGTCAAACGTCAGTTGCTCCATGACTCCGTCGCGAAGTCGGTAAACGCGTGAGTCTCCGACGTGGGCGATGACCGCACCACAAGGAAGCAGGGCAAGGGTGCTCGCCGTCGTTCCCATGTTGTGAAATTCGGGATTCTGCTGACCGCGTTGGTAGATTTCGGCATTCGCTTCGCTGACCGCGACATGCAGCGAATCCTTGGCATTTGCGATCGAAGTGCGAAAGTAATTCATCGCGATCAATTCGGTCGCCATGCTGCTGGCCAATTCGCCCGCCGCGTGGGCGCCCATCCCATCGGCGACGACAAAGAGGTGACCACGCGACATAAAACGCTCACTCGATTGAGCGGGGATGACGGAGTAGGAATCTTGATTGTTAGTTCGGCGCATACCGACATCGGTTCGCGCCGCACAGACAACACCAGGATTCCAGGACTCCGACACCGATTGCTTTTCCCGAGGCAGCTTTGTGATTGAAGACGATAAATGGAGCGAAATTGACATGTCACCGCTGGGTAACGGGGATCTTCCTATTGTATTTGCCAGCTTCGGAAACACCTAGGCGGCGATGGCAACGGATTCTCCCGGTTCGCCGCGGCACGTTTAAGATCGCGCGTCGAACGCGCGGTACCCACAACGACTGAGATCTTGTTTACCAGATTGGAATACTGACATGTCAGATGAATCTTTCGTTTCGCACTTTAGATCCACGCGAATTCAGCACCAATCGACCGTATTTTCCCACTTTCCCTGGAACAGTTGTTCAGAAAGTGATTTTCGTTGGCGGCCGGCTTTTTCTCGGTCCTGCATCTGCTGTGCTTGTTCGCCCGACGCTTCACTAGTCTCGGGATAGCCGATGGCGATCGCGGTGGCTGGTTCAAAAGAATCCGGAATTTGGTACTCCGTGCGAACTTGGCTCAGGTTTACCCCAGCCATTTGGTGGACCTGCAACCCCAGGGTCGCCGCCTGCAGCGCCAAGTGAGCGGCGGCTTGGCCAAGGTCATGCAGGGCGACACGGTTTGGTTTTTCGTTTTTGGCAAACTTGCTGCGATACGCAGTCAAGACCAACGCACCCGCGTTGGCAGCCCAACCTTGGTTGGCTTCGAGCAGGCAACCCAACATCGTTTTAAAGCCGGACTCATCATCACGCGTCGCGACGATCCAGCGCCAAGGTTGCTCGTTGTAACTGCTGGCGGCCCATGCGGCGGCTTCGAAACACTGGACCAGCAGATCTTTGGGAACCGGTTTGGGCTCAAAGCGATAGGGGCTGTAGCGACTTTCAATTGTCGGATGGACAGGATGACGTGTGGGGTTCGTCGTCACGGTGCATCGATCTCCGATGTCAACGGTTGAGAAACGAGGTCAGTAGGAGCGGTATGATACGCCATGGTGAAGCCTGTCGGTGACAGCCAAACACCGTTTCACCGTCACCGGGTAGCGGACACTCGCTGGCACAGCATAGCGGCTCTTTCCTTCTCCGTTTTACATGCGGATCGGCGATCGATGCCAAAAAGACGAATTCGCGAGTGGGGTGTCGGGTAGGCGCCGATCAGGAACGTCGTGCCAACAGCAGAACGCCGCGTTCGTTTCGAACTGGGAAGTCGGCGATTTCACGGCGAAGCATTGCGAGCGGATCTTTGGCGTCGCCATCGCTATGACGGAGACAGCAACCGACCAAGTCTTGTCCGATACCGTCTTTGCGAAGGCCGGCGGTGTAGGCGAGTAGCTTTTCGCCGACCGACAACTTGAAGGTCGATTCGAAACAATCGATGTCGATCGCGCTGGCAAGCGGGCGACAACCCGAGGCGACCAACGGACGGTAGCCATAGCTGCCCGCGATCATGCCTTCGATTTGCCCTGACACGGCGACTTCGCCCTCACCGGATTCCGGATCCAGGCGGATGTACATCAGCGACACCAGTTGGTCGGCAGTGTTCGATTGCCAGAGCGTGTCGCTGATCCGCTGCAGCATCTGTCGGGGTGAATGTCGATAGCCACTGTGCGCGGTCAACGCCGCTCGTGCGGTGGCGGCCGCCATCGCACCGTTGGCGTGTGTGTCGACGGCTTCGGCGATCGCGACCATGACCGTTCCATCGGGCAACACGTCCCAGGCATGCCACCCGGTGCTCCAACGATCGGGGGACTCGATCATTGCGTCGACATACCAACCGTCGGCGACGTCATTGTTCGCCGGCAGGGATGAATACTGCCATGCTGCGATGTCGGCAACCGCTTCGGTGGCCTGCTTGGACGAAAGCTGAGCGCGACTTTGAACGGCGGCGGTTAGATTTAATGCGACTTGTTTCGCAGCCATTCGCGCGATCGCGGCATGGGATCGATCAAGCGGGCGACGGCTATTGGAATACAGCCACAGTGTTCCGATCGGCAAATCGCCTTTGTAGATCGCAGCGCAAATCGCCGAGCCGGCCTGTTCGGGGGCACACCAAGTCGCACCGGAGTCGTTTTGCAGGTCCTCGATCAAGACGACTTCTTGGACCATTGCTTCTAAGTCGCCACGACTTCCACGAAGCGGACGCGGCTCTGCGGTCAGTCGATCATCGGGCAAACCGAAGACAACTCGCGTGTTGAGAAATTGCGTGTCATCATCAAGTACGTAGATGGCGGCGGCATCAAAACGCAGCGCCAGTGTGGCGTCACGCAATGTGTCTTCGATACTTTGGCAGGTTTCATCGACGTCAGACGTACTGTACGGGGCGACTGCCATCGCGGCCAATTCAAGCTCTCGTTTACGAACGTGCGACTGCAACGTCTCGATTTCGCCGGCCATGTCATGGGCGATCTCGGCAAGCTCGGCTGCGCTGGCCTTTTCGACCGGTGGCATCGCATCGAGCGGGTGATCGGCCATCACATCCATGGCGACCGCCGGGAGCACCTTCAGTGGTTGGCGCTTTTCTGGGTCGGCGGGATTGGGTTGGGGACTCGTCGGATGTGACGAATCGACACGCCAACCTGTTGCCGCCGAAAAGGCTTGCCAGAAACGCTGGCTGTTGGTGCTGGCGTTGATCGATGACTCGGGCGCCGGGTCGTCGCCGCGATGAATTCGTAATTGATGGTGAGAAGCCGTCTTGTCCACAGCAAATTCCTGGCAGTCGAGACGCACTTGATCCGCGTCGGTGGGTGAATGGTGCACCGCCCTGATCGATCACGATTGACCAAGTGGCGCGACGGCAATCCCTGCCCGAAACTGTTCATCTCCATGACCAGCACCGATCCGGCGGACCGGCCTGTTGCAAAGTGCCATCGTCAAAAGCGCCTAGACGTTCTGAACCGTTTTGCCAGTAAACCTTTCGATGGCCGCAGACTCGGGGCCGCCGCTCCGCACGATCGTTAACAACGGACCAAACCGTGTTTCGAGCGAATGTCCGCATAACAGATGCGATCCGGTCGAAAATCAAATGCAGGTCATGTGATCCAGGCGATCGCTTTGGTACGGCAGGGATAGCCGCGCGAATCGCGTTTCACAATATGCCGGCAGGCACACACGCGTGCCGGATAGTTTTCAGCGTGAATTCACAAGAGGTGGGAAAGGATGTCCCGAAATCGTCAACGGCTTGTTACAAGGAAACGGCTGGCCGCACTGCTGGGCGGCTTGATGATGTCACTGCCCGCGATGACCAATGTCGCGGACGCACATCATCCGAATCGCGAAAATCAGCCCGTCCACCAACGCATCGATGTCATCGGCCCGGTCGGCAATAATCTGCCTCCGGGACACCGACGAACTTACAATCGTCCCAGTTACATCGAAGGCAAGGTGGCCTACCACATCGCCCCCAGCAGCCAAGAAGCAATGACGTGGCACCGCTCGGTCCACCGTGGTCTTTACGAGAAGGATCAACGCTGTAAACGCTGCACCGACCTATATTTTTACCCCAAGCCGTGGGAAGCCCTGCTGACCGGCCCGCGACCGCCACAGACGGCAAGCGTTCGTGATCAAGGCATCGAACTCGATTACGGAGATGGCGTCATCGGTGATCCATTGCCGGAAGATGTCGAATCGATGCTGGAACTGCAATCACCGCCGCTTCAACCACCGGCGATCGATGGACTCGATTCGTCGTCGTCGCTGGGGCAACCGTCGGCATCCGAGACGATCGCCTTTGGCGCCCAAGGTCAATTCGGACTCGCCGCTGTTTCACACGCGAGTTCCACGTCGTCGGTCGCCGGTCCGGAGCCCGCCATCAGCGTTGACCAACCCGAGAAGGTCATCGCCGCAACCGGCAATCAGAACAAAACCGCCAAAAAGCCCAGCCGGTTGTCGCAGCTGGCCAAGCCGATTTACCTGCGTTTCTCGCCCGGCCGCACAGAGTAGTCGCGCACAGAGTAGTCGCGAACGGTTTCAAATGATCGTGCCGCCGCCACTGTTGTTTCACGCCGAAAGCGTTTCACGGTGCGGCGCCGATCCGAGGTTTTGCGCTGTTGGTGTCAGTTCTGGACGCCGTGTTCTAAGCAGGTAAACACGAGTCTTTGGGTTTAACCATCTGGATAACACCCTCACGCTTGCGGGAGAGTGAAATGACTTAAGCCGAATCATTCGCGTTCAACTGCTTAGGCGCCGTGTTCTGGACGTCGTGTTCTGGGTTGTTTGGTGACGCAGGCCCGACGCTAGCGCGTTCGGCTCACCGGGTTTCGGGCAGCTTGAAGTAAACATCGACGGCTAGCAGATTGGCCAATTTTGAAAATCAATCGGAAAATTTGACAGAACCGTCAAAGTTTACACCGCTTGCCACCGATACCTCTCTCTGGACAGGTTTCCGTGTTTGCGATGACACGGCAATCTGGTGGGGGGCTTCCATTTGGACTGCTCGTGTTTCGGCTTAATCGTCGTGTGATCCTCCTTCACGCGGTTCCGATTTTGTACGAACGCGACCTAGGGAAGCTTTAGGGCATGAATCGCTCGCTTTTTCGTTTTGCTGCGTACCTGCAACTCGTGTTGGCGATTGTTTTGGCGACTGGATGTACGCCGACGCAACCGTTTTTCATCAACGAGTCGCCGGACCTCAAACATTATCTCGACACAGCGACTTCCATTGAATACCCGGATGTCGATGCGCCTAGCATGCCGGAAGCGGTTGAATCGCTTCCGCCGCTGACGGTCGGTAATCACGACTATCAGTTCTGGAATCTCACGCTCGAAGAGTGCGTCGGGATGGCACTGCAGAACGCACGGTTCATCTTGGCCAATGGCGGAACGTCAGAAACGCAGCAGAACCTGGCCGCACAGTTTGTCAGTGGACAACCCGGACAGTTCGGCAGCATCTACGACGTCGCGCTCCAGCAAACGACCACCCAGTCAGCCGCATTGGCGACCGATGGTTCGGGCAACCGTTTGTTGCCACGAGGTGCCGTGCGAGCCAATCAGATCGGCGGCGTCGAGGACGCGTTGGCCGAGTTTGATGCGGTGGCGAGCGGATTCATTGATCTGTCGACGACCGATCGTCCCCAAAACGTTGGTTCGGGTAATTCGATCAACCCGCAGATTTCGGTCGGGCAAAATACGACCCAACAAGCCGCTTTGAGCAAGCGTTTGGCAACCGGCGGCGTCGTCACCCTTCGTCAACAAACGATCTACTCGCGAAACAATTCGCAGATCAGCGCGTTTTCGCGGCTTTACCCCAGCGACTATACGGCGTTGGTCGAAGCTCAAATCCAGCACCCGCTGGCCCGAAATCGCGGAACGTACATCAACCGAATTCCGGTCATGCTCGCCAGCATGAACGAAGACATCGCGATCGCGGCTTACGAAGCGCAGGTCCGAAACTTGGTTCGCAACGTCGAAGTTGCTTACTGGGATCTGTACCTGTCCTACCGAGCGGTTTCGACGGCAACGATTGCCCGTGACAGTGCCCAAGCGACGGCACAGTTCACCAAGCTGAACCTGCAAAAGGGATTCGCGACGAACCAAGAGGTCTCCCAAGCCGTCGCCCAATACTGGAACCTGCACCGAAGATTGATCGGAGCCCTGGCCGGATCGAACCTGCCCGGTGATGACCCGCGAGGTGTCTATGGACGCGAGCGTGCCCTTCGCGAATTGATCGGATTGGCTCCGACCGACGAACGATTGATCCGCCCGATCGACGAACCCACGATCGCCCGCGTCGAGTTTGATTGGTGGGAATCGGTGGCCCAAGCGTTGTACCTCAGCCCCGAACTTCGCGACAAAAAATATCGAATCAAACAAGGTGAATTGGAACTGGCCTTGGCGAAGAACCAAGTGTTGCCCGACGTGAACTTGTCGTTCCTTTATCGCTGGGTCGGACTGGGCGATACGCTCGGACCGCCGGATCGTGCGGACCGCTTCCCGGCCGACGGCAGCAGTGCGTTGGCAGAACTGACCAGCGGGGACTACCAAGAAGCCCAGGTGCGATTGGACATCTCCATGCCCGTCGGACTACGCCGCGAGTACGCACGGATTCGAAATGCTCAGATGACACTGAAAAGCCGCCAAGACAATTTGGCCGACAGTGAGCGACTGTTGATCAGCCAACTCAGCGACGCGGTCGCCAAGGTGGCCAGCCATTACAGTCTGCTGCAATCGGCGGCCAACGAATGGCAAGCAACCGAACAGGAAGTCGACGCCCGATTGCTGGAATACCGGAAAGGGATTCGCGACGTGAACGTGGTGCTGCAAAGTCAGCAACGTCGCGCCGAAGCACAAATTTCGTACTACCGAGCGTTGACCGAGTACAACAAGTCCATCAACTACGTCGACATGCTGAAAGGGACCTTGCTGGTCAACAACGGGATCACCCTTCGCGAAGGACCGTGGAATTCGAAAGCTTACTGCGATGCCTTGGAACGAGCCCGTGAACGTGCCGCCGGCCACCAATTGCAATACGGTGTGACGCGTCCCGGTGTCATTCGCCAGGGTGCGGTCAAGGATGCTGACACCGCAGCAAAGATGTTCGGATTCGGCGACAAAGCAGCCCCTGACCAAGACCTCCAATTGTTCTCGCCTTCGCCTAACGACGTGCCGGCGGTCCCCGAAACGTCGCTCCGCGAATTCGAATCGACCGGGCAATTGACGACGCCTGACCCCACAATGCCTCGCTATGTTCCCGTACCCAAAGACGCCGACGGAAACAAGCCAGCGGCAAAGGCCGTCGATTCTCTCGATGCACCGAGCAGTGTCCTGGTTCCCAACGAACCGCTTAGCCAAACGGCCCGCCCGGTTGGATCGGTACAGCAAGCGAGCCATCAATCGGCCGGTATTCAATCCGCCATCGGCAGCGGTGTTGTGAACCAGTCTTCTCATGTTCGACCCGCGGTCGCCGATCCAAACGGGGCACCGATTCCCGTGCGACGGAAACGAATCGAACTACAATCGGGAACGCATTCAAAATAACACTGTCTTAATATCGCTCGTCACTGACAGCAATTGCGAGCGAAGACGACAGTCACCAATCCATCCGTAGGGCGGAGGAATAGCGGGATCGCAGAATTGATCTGCAAAGGTTGAATCTCTCTCGCTCACGAACAGCTCGAGTCGCGCTTTCACAAGCGCCTCGAGCTTTTCGTCGTTTTGAAGCGACATCGCGGATCGCTCCGGCATCTGCCGAAAGCCTCGGCGGCTTCCGCTACGGCTCATCTTCTCGGTTCCGAATTAGCCGAATGGCGTTAGCCACGGTTGCGTTACAGTCCCATGAGGCAGAATATTCACGTCCCGGTTCTCAACTTAATCAACGCCTAGGTGACTTCGTCGTAGATCAGTTGGTCATCAATCCAAACGCGGAAGCGGCGGATTTGCAGGCCTCGGGAGAAATCGATTTCGATGCGGCCGTCGCGACCATGCGGATCGATCGATTCGGGAAGACTGAAGCGGACGGTGCGGTCGATGTCCAGCCAGCTGATTTTGCTCCACACGGTGATCCCCGAAACCTGCACGGTCTGGCGAAACCACCACCCCGAATATCGCAGTTGAAACTCCTGAGGCGAGCGAAAGTCGATGACGCGGTACAGAAATGTGCGTTCAGCGAGCGACGCGCGTTCTGTGAACACACCGGTCTGTAGCGGTGATTCGGTCGAAACGGAGTAGGGATTTACGATCGGATTGACCCCGCAGACTTGGAAAACGATAAGGCGGTACTATCCTACCGTCAGATCAGGTGATGCCGACTGCCCGTTCACGCATCACTTTTCTCCCGCCCCCAATGATACGAAAGAGCCAAGTGATGCGTTCGATCCGCCAGGGAATTCTCCGCCTCGAAAGATTTTGCGTTGCGGCGTTGTGCGCCGCAACGCTGGCCCCCTCGACCAGCGTCGCCCAACCAACGGGATCGCTGATCACGCAACAGTGGAAATCCGTGGGTGATTCGGGGGTGCTGCGAGCGGGTATCCTGCCGCCTTCCGGAGTCGTCACGGAGCGTGGCGGACGGGTCAGTGTCGCAGTCACCGGGGCCGATGGCACCGTGATCACCGGGGTGCCAGCGAAAGAATCGGCGAGCGAACTCCTATTCAGTGGCGTCCGACCGGGGACCTACTCATTGGTGGCTGCGGGACCGAATTTGGTCGCGCTCTACGCGGTTCATTTTGTTGCCGAGCCCACGTCGAAAACCAACCGTCCGTTGTTGGTCGCCCCTGCCAACCTAGATGTCGCAATTGTTCGAGCAGCCGCGACGCGGTACCTGCCAGACGAAGTCGACTTCGCGGCCGTATTCGCTGCCTCCGTTGGCAGTCAGATCGTCAAGCAGCAGGAGATCGCCGAGGACCAGATCCCGCGCATCCGTCTGTCAGGCGACCTTTTGAAAGGCCAGGCCTATCGTGCGGGCGTCGCCGGCAACGACATGATCCCTGCCGGCGCCAACAATGTGCTGGTTTATCAGAACCAAACGTTGGTCAAGCAACTCGTCAGCCAAACGAACGGTAGTTTCGAAATCGACACGCTGCCGCCGGGCGCGTACTCAATCATCATCGCCGGTCCCGATGGTATGGCAGTGACCGGATTCGAGATCGCCGAAAACCGTCTCACGACGGCTCAATTCACCGAAGACTCTGCGATTCATTACGTCACGCAGCCGGTCGGCGACCCCCAGTCCACGTTTGCGGTCCAGCTCGCACCGGTTGGGACGCAATCTCCCGCAGTAGAAATGCTGTTTAACGCGCCAGGTACGGCCCAACAAAACGCTGCCGTGACTGGTGTTCCCGCCGATCAGCTGCAAGGAATGAGTGGCGGTGGGGGCGGCGGAGGAGGAGGAGCCCTGGGCGGCGGCGCCGGCTTGGGACCGATTTTAGGGCTTGGTGGAATCGGTGCGGCTGCCGCGATCGCATCGTCCGACGACGACGACACTTTGGTACCACCGCCGATCGCCAGTCCGATCACTCCCTAAGGCTGGTCGATGCCCCGCCAAGTCGTGTTCGAAACGACGTCAGCGCGGTTAAAATTGCGGCGCGAAAACCATGAAGATTCCACCAAGCTGAGCCTTGATGAGATGGCCTGATCGGTGGTGCGGCCGTTTATCTTCCCCATTTTGACAAATTGCGTTCTGGGAGCGTTGAATTCCCTATTTGCTGCACTTATAGTCACACAGCAGGAATGTTTGCCTGCAACTTAGAACGCTCAACTTTGACTGGAAGCTGGAAATGAATCTTCTGACTCGTGCTGCCGCTTCGCTTGCCCTTGCGTTGTCGGCCGGGTATGCATCGGCAGCCGATGTGACCGAACATCAGTGGGTACGCGCTACGAATGGTGCTGTAAAGGGACGCGTTGTCGTTCCCCGCAGCGACAGTATCTCTGCCGTTCGCGGAGCGAAAGTTCATCTACTTGATCAACGCGGAAACTTGGCGACCGGTGAAGTCAAGTCGGACAACACGGGACGTTTCACGATGACCGGGGTGAAGCCAGGGCTTTACACGTTGGTCATCCAAGGCGAGCACTCGTTCGCTTGCTGTGCGATGCACGTTGTTGACTCGATCGTCCCACTGAAAGACCAATTCGAAGTCGCTGCAGGTGCAGTCGATGCGGATGTGGTTCGCGGCTTGATGGTTCGATACTTGCCCAATGGCGAATCGAAAGGCGAGATCGCTTTTGACCCGGCAACGAATCCTCTGACTTTGGCCGATTCGGTCGCCGGTGAATCGATTCGGATTCGCCAGACCGACGGCGGACTGAAAGGTCGATTGGGACGTCCCGGCTTCGCAAAGGAACTTGGTGCGAGTGCATCGAACGTGATGATTTACAAGGAAGGCGCCGAAGTCGCTCGTACGACGACCGACGCGAAAGGCAACTTCTCGGTCGCGAAACTTGCCCCCGGTAGCTACACCGTCATCGGTTCGGGCCCTGACGGCTTCGGAGTCATGGGTGTCGAATTGGTCGACCCGAATTTGGTCGAAACGGCCGCAGGCCAATCCGGTGAGTCAACCTTCGTTGCCGCCGCGATGCTTCAAGAGACATTTATCATGCAAGTCGCGCCGGTGACCTCGGAAGAAGTCGTCAGCGATGTCGTTGTCACCGAAGAGTATTACGTCGAAGACGATGATCGCGGTGGTGCGATCTTTGGTGGCGGCGGAATGTCCGGCGGTGGCGGTGCTGGTGGCGGCGGGATCGGCGGAGGCGGTGGCCTTGGTCGTCTTGGCGTCCTCGGAGGCATCGGTGCTGCAATCGCAATTGCTGCGTCGGATGACGATGACTCGGTCACTCCTCCTGTAGCAAGCCCCTCGGTTCCTGCCAGCAACTAACGCTGATCGCCGACCGTATGAATTCCAACGAAGCCGCATCCGGCAACCCGGATGCGGCTTTTTTTGTTGGCGAGTGCCCGGCCTAGGACAAATACTTGAGTTCGGCTCAACCAAATTCCAGATGTGGACGAGACTTTAGGTTCAACGCGTGCGGCACCCGCGCGGTGCGTAAGCGGCGAAATACCGCGGCGAATATCGAGAGCCGAATGCACTCAATTGACACCTGCATCGCCTAGCCCAGCAGACCGCACGTCCTATCGATAGCGTTCTCAACACTCGGTTAAGTGGTTTCGGTGCAACAACCGGGGCTAACACCCGTCGGCTGATGAGGAGCCCCCGATGATTTAAGATGGTCCAAGCACTCATGTCATGCGGCTAACTCTGCGTCGGAGATGAAATGCGTGCTCTATGTTGCCGAAGTGGCAATCTTTACGGATTCCGAATTAACGTTACTTTTTTAGGGATGGTCACTGACCGACGGCGGCGTCGACTATCTTTCGTCGCAGGGTTCTTTCATCCCACTTTACCGCACGCAACAATGGGCTGATTGTTAAGCTCTCGATCGTCATCTGACCCACCGTCCCACCCCCTCCTTACCC